>JAUNIC010000186.1 GCA_030523615.1 Bacteroidales bacterium | reverse complement strand
ATTCTCTAATTCTCTAATTCGGGATAATACTTATATGCATGAGACAGTACACTAGAATATCTAGGTTGTCTGGCTCATTACTGCTCGCCTTGGTTCCAGCCTTGGGCTTGGAGGGCGAACTCGTTGCCGTCGCGGGTAACGAGCTGTGCGCCGAGTTCGGGGCGGGTGATGTGGCCAATGATCTTGACGTCGTCGAGGGCGGCGACACGGTCGTGGTCGGTGAGGGGGACTGTGAAGAGAAGCTCGTAGTCCTCGCCACCGTTGAGAGCGCAGGTGTAGACGTTGAGGTTGAACTCCTCAGCGGTGACTGCGGTCTGGTAGTCGATGGGGATGCGCTCTTCGAAGATGCGGCAGCCGCAGTTGGAGGCTTTGCAGATGTGGAGGAGTTCGGAAGAGAGGCCGTCGCTGATGTCCATCATGCTGGTGGGATGTACGCCAGTCTTGCGGAGGGCCTCGATGATGTCGCGGCGGGCTTCGGGCTTGAGGAATCGCTCGAGGAGATATTCCTTGCCGGCGAAGTCGGGCTCAAAGACTACGCTTTCGGCCTTGCCCTTCTGTTCGGCTTCGCGGAGTTGGCTGAGGTAAATCTGCTTCTCGCGCTCCATGAGCTGCAGACCGAGATAGGCGGCGCCGAGATTGCCGCTGACGCAGACGAGGTCGGTGTCCTTGGCGCCGGAGCGGAGGATGGGACGGACTTCGGTCTCGCCATCGTAGGGCAGCACTTCGCCGATGGCGGTGATGCTGATGGCGAGGCCTGTGATGGAACTGGTGGTGTCGCCGCCGACGAGATCGACATGATGACGCTCGCAAGCCAGACGGAGGCCGTCGTAGAAATCCTCGAGGGCCTTGACGGTAATGCGGCGGTCCATGGCTACGCTCACCACGAGTTGGCGAGGTGTGCCGCCCATGGCGTAGATGTCGCTGAGATTGACCATGGCGCTCTTGTAGCCGAGGTGTTTGAAGGGGGTGTAGACGAGGTCGAAGTGGATGCCCTCCATGAGCATGTCAGTGGTGACCACGGTACGCTTCTGCCCTGAGCAGTCGAGCACTGCGCAGTCGTCGCCGATGCCGACGAGCGAAGAGGCATTTTCGAGCTTTATGGTGCTGGTGAGATGGTCGATGAGACCGAATTCACCAAGTTCGGAAATCTGCATTTATTAAGGTAAGAGGTAGGAGGTAAGAGGATTAGAAGGTGAATGAATCGTAGCTGCCGGAACGGTAGTGAGTGTGGCGCACGTTGTGGAAGCGGTCAAAGTAGAAGCCGAGGCCTACTTTGAGACCGAACTCAGAACCCTCGCTGAAGTGGTTAAGCGACATCTTGGAGTAGACGGCGGGTTCGATGGCGAGGAAGTGGTTGAGGTAGAAGGTGTAACCGATCTCGACGGGGATGCGGATGTTGTGTACGTTCTCGCGGCTCTTGACGTTGGTGATGAGCTCTGTGTGAGAGGCATCGCCGTAAGGCACCATGATGACCTGACCATTGACGTCGAGGACGGGAAGGTTGTTCTCGTCGAGCATGGGGGTGAGATAGTTGATGGTGTTCTCGTGCTTCACCTGCATGGTGGTGCTGTAGCGGTCGAAGGCATACTCGAGTCCAGCACCGATGAAGATGCCGTTCTGCAGGAAGCTGTAGCGCACGCCGGCGCCGAGGTTGAAGCCCGAGAGAGTCTTGGCGTGGTTGATGCCGAGGTTGGCGTGTGCCATCCATGCGTCGGCGAAATAGTAACCGCCCTCAGCGTTGAGGCCGAAGTTGAACTCGGAGCTCTTGCTGTAGCTCATGTTGAGGCCCGTGACGGAGGTGGCGATGTATTTTGTGCCTTCGTGGAACTGTGCGTGGGCAGCGGTGGTGGCAGCGAGGATGAGTGCTGCAGAGAGGATGAGTCGTTTCATGTTAATCGTGTTGTGTGTGTCTGTGATGTGTGAAAAGAAAAGGGTGAAACCGTTATGTGATGGAAAGGTTGAAACAGCCGCAATGGAATAGGGACAAGGCGGCCGTAAGGGAATTTCTGCTGCAAAGGTACTGAAAAGTTTTGAAATGGCGTAATTTTTATCAAAATTTGAGGTTTTTTCGCAAAAAAATTGCTCATATAATATTATTATATTAACTTTGCCACCGAAAAACGCGCAAGAAAATCAGAAATCTCTATATTGTTCAACTTAATCACCAATTCTTTTTATGAAGAAAGTCTTTACTCTTGCGGCTGTCTTCGCCATGGCTATCCTTGGCGCTCAGACGGCTCAGGCACGCTATTGGACTTACGAGTGGGATCAGCCCGTTAGTCCTTTCAGCATCGAAGCAGGACAGTGGTATGCTCTTCAGGGTGGTCAGTCGGCAGCCGGTGGCTACACCACTTGGTACAACGGCACCAACCACACCACGAGTGAAAATCTCACCACGGACAACCTCGTACGCTTTGTCGAGGCTGGTGGCCGCACGGCTGACGGTAGTGTCATCTACTACGTGCAGCGCTACAATGGCGAGTATCTCTATGCTCCCGGCCAGACTCACTTCTACGGTACTGCTGTAGAGCGTGCATGGAAGGTGACCGTAAAGGAAGCTCTGAGCTTTGAGGCTGACTACGAGTACACCTACGAGGATCCCGAGACTGGCGACGAAACCGACCTGGCTGGTATTAACGCCTACATCGCTGAAGCCAAGGATGGTGGCGAGGGTCTCGACCTCTCCAACGCTACCTACGTGGCTGACGTGGACAACCTCATCGTCATCGCCGGTGCTGAAAGCGACGGCAACGATGGCGAATGGAGCACCTACACCTACTTGACCGGTCTCGGCGCTAGCGCTACTGCCGGTGCTGTGGGCAAGGGCACCAACTACAACACCAACACTTGGGTGCTCTTCGCTGCCACCGAGCAGGATGCTCTCGAGAGCCTCCGTGCAAAGATGTTCGAACTCACCGATGGTACCTACGAAATCGACCTCGACGCTTACCAGCTCGGTAACGGCGCCGGCGAGTATGGCCAGGAGGAGTACGACACGTTCATGGAACTCTGGAACCGCGCACTCGAAATCTACGAAGGTGCTGAGGCTACCGACGAGGAAATGGATAAGATTGCCGAAAGCCTCGAACCCGCTCTCGACGCTTTCCGTAACAGCGGTAAGGGCCTCTCTGAAGGTTACTACATCCTCTACAACAAGCGTATCGACGTGCAGGACTTCTCCAGCGCATGGCCTTACGTAAGCAACGGCTCCAACTACGACGCCGGTGCAATGTACGACGGTGGTGCCGTTGATCCCAAGGACAATGGTCTCCGCTGGAGCTGTAAGGACAGCGCTCTCGGCGCTCCCGGCTACAGCCCCGACGTCGACATCTATCTCGAAGACGACGGCGAAGGCCACGTGAGCATCGCTGGCGGCATCACCTACGACGTGGCCAAGTTCGTATGGCACGCCTTCAAGTCGGGCAACAAGGACAACCAGGGCAACGATCTCTACTACTTCCAGAACATCGAGACCGACCGCTACATCGGCAACATCGCTGCTCAGTACCAGCCCATCAAGATGAGCAACGAGCCCACGACCGACTACACCATCGCCACCAACCCCTACATTCCCGGATGGTTCTGCTTCTACTCTCCCCAGCTTCCCCCCGCAAACGACGCCAGCGCTCCCTCTCCCGCTGAATACTCAGGTATCCACACCGAGCGTAACAACTCCAACGTCGTAGCTTGGGACTGGCGTAACGCAGGTTCTTGCTGGAAGGTGATCACCCTCACCGAGGAGCAGGTTAACGAGCTCAAGGCTAACCTCGAAGCTCCCAAGCGTCTCGCTGCCCTCAAGGCTCTCGCTGCAACTGCAGAGAAGAAGATCGAAGACGGCTACACCTACAGCGGTTACAACGCCGACGGTACCAAGAGCGAATATGCCAACAGCGGTAACATCAGCGAGGTTGACGGTCTCGTGACCAGCGAAGAGCAGATCGAATGTCCTTCTTCCGATAGCGCAGAAGGCAACATCCCCGGTCTCGTCGATGGCGATATCACCACCTTCCACCACACTGACTGGCACGGTGCTTATGATGGTACTCACTACATCGGCTTCATGATTGAAGAACCCGAAAACGCTCTCCTCATGAAGTGGGTTAAGCGTAAGTGTGCTAACTTCAACAACGGTGCTCCTTCAACTTACGAACTCTGGGCTACCGATGACGAAAGCCTCTACGAAGTAGTTGACGGTGCTTATGAGAACGAAGAAGGCGAAGAGGTTGAAAACAGCGACTACTGGATGACCCTCTGGACCAAGGTTGACGAAGGTGAATTCGACTACAAGTACACCACTGGCCTGGGCCAGAGCGCTACTGACCTCGATGCAGGTGTTGCCTTCTCTGAATTCGACAAGAAGTACACTCACTTCCGCCTCGTTCCCACTGGCCGTCTTGCCAACAACAACGTTTACCTCTACGCTGCTGAGTTCCGCGTATATCGTGGCGCTCTCGACATGGAAGCTTCTCTCATCACCGCAGTGCCCGACGACGTGCTCAAGGCTCTCCAGGATGCCATCGCACTCGCTCAGGAAGAAATCGCTGACGGCGAAGCTACTCAGGCTACCCTCGACACTCTTGAGAAGGCTTACGAAGACTTCCTCAACTACTATCCCGATCCTATCCGCGTGACCAACGCTCTCAATGCTGCTGAGGCTCTTGCCAACAGCGCAGAAGAAGGCGAC
Organism: Bacteroidales bacterium; assembly: GCA_030523615.1. Lineage (GTDB taxonomy): Bacteria > Bacteroidota > Bacteroidia > Bacteroidales > Bacteroidaceae > Alloprevotella. Next base: position 1,421 of record JAUNIC010000186.1, on the reverse strand, counting down.
GGCCTCGGCTACTACGAAGAAGGCTCTGTTGACAAGCTTCAGGCTGTCATCGAAGAAGTTAAGGGTGGCGTGAAGGAAGTTATGACCGTTTCTGAAATCAACGACCTCCTTGCCAAGCTCAACGCTGCGCTCGACGATTTCAACGCTTCTCTCCGCGTGCCCAAGAACGGTTACTACGTCATCACCAGCAAGTCCGACTCCGACGCTAACTACGGCCGCGCTATCTGTGCTACCACTTCTTCTGAAAAGCAGAACGTGAAGCTCTATGGTACTGCTGCCGATAAGGATGAGAACACTGAGGCTCGTCCCGGTCGCTACTGGGTTGTAGAGAAGACTGAAGGTGGCTACACCTACAAGAACCTCTACACCGGCAAGTACCTCAGCCCCGTAGGTCCCGACTCTGAGGCTATTGCACTCAGCGCAACTCCCTACGTATTCGGTATCCAGTTTGCTAAGGAGCCCGGTTGCTTCAACCTCGTCATCGCTGAGGAAGACGCTAAGGGTGGCAACTACATCTACGCAAACGCTCAGCCCTCAACCGGCAACCTCGTAACCTGGACTGCTGCTGAAGGCCGCGACAACAGCGCATGGGAATTCACTGAAGTTTCTGCCGACGACATTGAAGACGCTCTCAAGGAAGGCGCCCTCTTCAATGTTCCCTTCGCAGGTCCTCAGATCTACACCTTCCCCATCGAGATCGATACCTACGACGCTCCCGGTACCTTCTACAGCGTAGTTGGTCAGAGCGAGAACTTCGACATCCAGCTCGCTAAGGAAGACGAGACCATCCTCGTTGCAGGTCAGCCCTACATCTTCGTTCCCGCTGAAGGCACTGGCAAGACCGCTCGCTTCTATCTCCCCGAAGACGCAGTGTTCACCCAGCTTGCTCCCACCTCTGTTGCTACCAGCAAGAACGGTCTCTTCGGTGTATTCGAAGTAACTGAGCTTCCCAACAACTGCGGTGTATTCGACGACAAGCACACTGCTGTCCTCGTTTCTGAGGAAGGCGAAGTTGTTGCTCCTAACACCGGTTACTTCGCAGAGATGCCTGCTGTTGAGACTAAGGGCGACTACACGCTCAAGGCCAACGGTAAGATCACTGCTGAGAACGCTGGCATCAGCGCCGTCATCATCGACAACACGAAGAAGAACTTCATCTACTCCGTTAGCGGTATCCGCATGAACAGTGTAGACAACCTCCCCGCAGGTCTCTACATCATCAACGGTAAGAAGTACATCGTAAAGTAAAGCCCCTCCCCATCCCTCCCCAACCGGGGAGGGGGCGGAGCCTCGGCTCGCAATAGTACATAAAAGCGCCCCGCAGCAATGTCGCTGCGGGGCGCTTTTGGTTGTGACTAGATCTTCTAGAATTACTAGATATTCTAGCCTCTCTAGAACTTCTAGAAAGCCTAGGATCGCTA
>JAUNIC010000185.1 GCA_030523615.1 Bacteroidales bacterium | reverse complement strand
CTGAGCACCTACTGGAGCGCAAGAATCGTGAATAATTTTTGTTCCCCCCAAAAAAATATAGATTTTGGTGCCATTTTGTATATAAGTGCCTAATGATAATAGAAACTTCATCATATATTAATTATGAAAGGAATTGTTTTGGCCGGTGGTTCCGGCACACGTCTTTACCCGATCACAAAGGGCATCTCGAAGCAACTGATGCCTATCTACGATAAACCGATGATATATTACCCGATCAGCGTGCTGATGCAGGCAGGTATCCGTGAGATTCTGATCATCTCGACTCCGCACGATCTGCCTGGCTTCAAGCGTTTGCTGGGCGATGGTAGTGACTATGGTGTGGAATTTGAATATGCAGAACAGCCTTCGCCAGACGGTTTGGCACAAGCTTTCACTATCGGTGCTGACTTTGTGGGCGATGACTGTGCATGTCTTGTCCTTGGAGACAATATCTTCCAGGGCGCTGGTTTCACGGAGATGCTTCGCGAGGCTGTCCGCACAGCGGAGGAGGATCAGAAGGCTACGGTATTCGGTTACTGGGTGAATGATCCCGAGCGCTACGGTGTGGCAGAATTCGACAAAGAGGGCAACTGCCTTTCGATCGAGGAGAAACCCAAGGAGCCGAAATCGAACTACGCAGTCGTGGGCCTCTACTTCTATCCGAACAAAGTGCTCGATGTTGCTGCTCACATTGAGCCTTCGGCACGTGGTGAATATGAGATTACCACGGTGAACCAGCGTTTCCTCGAGGATGGAGAACTGAAAGTGCAGACTCTTGGTCGTGGTTTTGCATGGCTGGACACGGGAACGCATGATTCGCTCTCGGAGGCTTCAACTTACATCGAGGTACTTGAAAAACGACAGGGCCTGAAGGTGGGTTGTCTCGAGGGCATCGCTTACCGCCGCGGATGGATCACGGAAGAGAAGATGCGCGAGCTTGCGCAGCCGATGATCAAGAATCAGTATGGCCAGTACTTGTTGAAAGTCATTGAAGACGTGAAACGCTTCGGTTCTGATATTGATTAAGCCCATGGAAATTATAAAGACGAAACTTGATGGTGTGCTCATCATCGAACCTAAGATATTTCAGGACGCTCGCGGATACTTCTTCGAGTCGTTCTCACAACGTGAGTTTGACGAGAAGGTAAGTCCTGTATTGGGACATACGGTAACGTTCGTTCAGGACAATGAATCGATGTCGTCCTACGGCGTGATGCGAGGTTTACACTACCAAAAGATGCCTTACACCCAGTCGAAGTTGGTGAGAGTGGTGAAGGGTAGTGTGCTCGATGTGGCTGTGGATATCCGCAAGGGAAGCCCGACGTTCGGCCAGCACGTAGCTGTTGAATTGACGGAAGAGAATCATCGTCAGTTCTTCGTGCCGCGAGGTTTTGCACATGGATTTGCGGTGTTGAGCGAGACGGCCATCTTTCAGTATAAGTGCGACAACTTCTATCATCCTGAGGCAGATGCCGGTATCAACATCAAGGACGAATCGCTGGCCATCGATTGGCGCATACCTGTAGAAGACGCGTTGCTGAGCGAGAAGGATCTAAAGCATGCGTGTCTGAAGGATAGTGTGCTGGACTTCGACATCAATGATAAACTTTATTAATCACAAAGAAACATTCAAACGCAAAGATAATGAATAGACTTTTCGCTTTAGCGCTTGTTGCGCTTGTTGGATTCGGCACAATGAACGCTGAAATCGTCGAAGGCTATGGCGCTCCGAAGAACTTCCAGGCATATAATCTCGATGAACACGTGTTGTTCTGGTTTGAAGCGCCTGCAGAAGGTGGCGTTGTGTGGGCTTCGAACTTTTCGTATGCTACAGGTCTGGGAGATATGCGTTCTCTCAACGATGGCGACGGTTGGGCGAATGCCGGTGGCGGCGGAGAAGTTTCGACGGCAGCTGTGCCCGGAACGGCCTTCACCAATCATGCCTCTACTTTAGTGACGCCTGTGGTGAGCCTTGCTGCAGGAGAAACATATGAATTGACGTATCGTAGCGCTGGTTCACGCAGTTCTATGAATCAGAAGTTGAGCGTTGTTCTTTACAAAGACGAAAAGGCCGTTGCCACGATCGTTGAGGAGTATGAATTGAGTGCTTCGCTGAACTACGAGAACAGGACGGGCTCTTTCACCGTTGAGGAGAGTGCCGACAACTATGAGGTGCGTTTCGTGTTTGGCGAGAGCGAGAAGAATTGTGGCGCTTCGCTGATGAACATCGTGCTGACATCTGCGGTTCCCGAGGGACGCGGTGCGCTGAAAGGTTACAACCTTTATTGCAATGATGAGCTGGCGCATTACTATAGCGCTGACGAAGCGGTGCAGAACCAGCTTTTCAAGGAATTGACGGCAGACAACAGCTCACTGGAATATGCCACAACCTATACGTATGCGCTTCAGGCTGTATATGAAGGTGGCGAGTCGCCTCTGAGCAATACGGCGTCGTTCACCACTCACGAGGATCCTCTCGTGGGAATCGGTCATGTTGAATGTGAGTCTGGCGTAGTTCGCTATGACCTCAACGGCCGTATGACGCAAGGATCTGGACTTGTGATTGAAAACGGCAAGAAAATCATCAAATAATCTCGATATGAACATCCTTGTAACCGGAGCCAACGGACAGCTTGGCAATGAGATGCGCATTGTGGCGCGTGAATCAGTAAAGGACCACTACATCTTTACGGATGTGACGGACGTGGAAGGACTTTCGACTTCGCGTCTTGACATGACAGATGCCGATGCAGTGCGTTCGATGGTGCGCGAACAGAATGTGCGCGTAATCATTAATTGTGCGGCGTTCACCAACGTTGATGCCGCCGAGAGCAACCTTTATGCCGCCGAGCTGCTGAACACGAAAGCTCCTGCGATTCTGGCGGAAGCGATGCGTGAGGTAGGTGGTCTGCTGATTCATATCTCCACGGATTATGTGTTTGGCGGTGATCCGTACAACACTCCTTGCCGCGAAGACCAGAAGGGTACGCCGACAGGTGTGTACGGACGCACAAAGTTGATGGGCGAAGAGGCTATAGCGGCCAGCGGATGCCGACATCTCATCTTCCGTACGGCATGGCTCTATAGTGAGTTCGGAAAGAACTTCGTGAAGACAATGCTGAAGCTGACGGCAGAGAAGCCTGAGCTGAAAGTGGTGTTTGACCAGGTAGGAACGCCCACATATGCCTATGATCTGGCGCTTGCTATATATAATATTATAGAGGAGCGCAAGTATGAGGGCAACGAGGGTGTTTACCACTACTCGAATGAGGGCGTGACTTCGTGGTACGACTTCACACGTGTCATTGCGCAGATGGCGGGCCACAAAGATTGCGAAGTCAAGCCTTGCCATAGCAATGAATTCCCTTCGCCCGTGAAGCGTCCCGCCTTCAGCGTGCTTGACAAGACGAAGTTCAAGGAGACGTTCGGTTTGGAAGTTCCGTACTGGATGGATTCGCTCACCCTTTGTATTAACAACATAACAAACGCAAATCATGCCTAAAAGAACAATCGTAATCACTGGTGGTGCCGGATTTATCGGCAGCCACGTTGTACGACTTTTCGTCAATAAATATCCCGACTGTCGCATCATCAACCTCGACAAACTGACGTATGCGGGTAATCTGGCCAACCTCAAGGACGTGGAGAACAAGCCTAATTACCGCTTCGTGAAGATGGACATCTGCGATTTCGACGCCTTTTATGCCCTTATGCAGGAAGAACACGTGGACGGCATCATCCACCTTGCAGCCGAAAGCCACGTTGACCGCTCGATCAAGGATCCCTTCACTTTTGCACGCACGAATGTAATGGGAACGCTGAGCCTGCTTCAGGCTGCAAAGCTTTATTGGGAAAGCCTTCCAGAGAAGTACGAGGGCAAGCGCTTCTATCACATTTCAACTGACGAGGTTTATGGCGCTCTCGAAATCACGCATCCCGAAGGCATCGAACCTCCGTTCACGACCAAGGCTTCGAGCGTTAAGCATCACGAAGCGTATGGAGAGGATTTCTTTACCGAGGATCTGAAGTATCAGCCGCATTCGCCCTATTCGGCTGCCAAGGCTTCTAGCGACCACTTTGTGCGCGCCTTCCACGATACTTATGGTATGCCCACGATTGTGACGAACTGCTCCAATAACTATGGCCCTTACCAGTTCCCCGAGAAGTTAATTCCCCTCTTCATCAACAACATCCGCAAGCGCAAACCTCTGCCTGTGTACGGCAAGGGCGAGAATGTGCGCGACTGGCTTTATGTAGAGGATCACGCTCGTGCCATCGACCTCATCTTCCACGAGGGTAGAGTAGCAGAGACCTACAACATCGGTGGTTTCAACGAATGGAAGAACATTGATATCATCAAGTGTGTCATAGCTACGGTAGATCGTCTGCTCGGCCGCAAAGAAGGTGAAGACCTCGGCCTTATCACTTACGTTACCGACCGTCTTGGCCATGATATGCGTTATGCCATTGATAGCCGCAAGCTGCAGGCAGAACTTGGTTGGGAACCCTCGTTGCAGTTTGAGGAGGGTATCGAAAAAACCGTTCGCTGGTATCTCGAGAACGAGGAATGGATGGACAACGTAACCTCCGGCGATTACCAGAAGTACTACGAGGAAATGTACAAAGGTCGATGAAACTGCCAGCGAAAATAGAAAAGCATTATGTTGCTTTAGTGAATGGCCACCACAAGCCACCGGTCAATGTGGAGGACCTTCCTGAGGCAAAATGTCTGAATTGCGGAACGGAATACCGCGGCAACTTCTGTCCCAACTGCGGACAGAGCGCTTCTACAAAGCGTTTTGACCTTGCGCAAACGCTGAAGCATGTGCTTTTCATCTTCACGAAGTTTGACGACACCTTCTGGCACACTGCCTTCGAACTCTTCACGCGTCCCGGCCACATGATCCGCGACTATCTCCGCGGACACCGAGCAGAGTATCTGCGTCCTCTCCAGTTGCTCATTTGCCTTGTAACCGCATACCTCATCGTGGCACATCTCTGTTTTGGCGAAAATGGCATGGTCTATACGCACCTGTTCAACAACGTCGATTCGGTAGATAAGATCATGCAGAACGAGACCGCCAATATGGTGATTGTGACGGCGGAAAAGGCGCTAAACAACACGTTAGTGTCAACGCTTCTGAGCATCACATTGCTGGCCTTCTGTACCTATTGGAGTTTCCGAAGGATAAAGGAGGGAAAGACTTTCAACTTTGCCGAGCATTTTTATGCCATGATCTATCTTCAGAGCATATATTTGATCATCTGCTTCTTGATTCTGCCATATCAATACTTCGCAGGCGAGTCTCCTTCGGGAGGTTTGAACTTCTGGGCAGTTTTGATCATCATGGTTATCGTCTACGCGCAACTTATGCGTGTGAGTTGGCGCAAGTCGATGATGTTGTGTCTTTTGGCATACTGCATCTTTGCACTGATATTCATCTTTTTCTGTGGGCTCATTACAGGAACGTATTATGCCATAGTGGGTGCACCAAGGTAAAAAGCATAATACGAATACACCCGCACTACCGAGATGGTGGTGCGGGTGTTGTTATATGTCTTCGTTAAGACTATCGATTAGAGCTTGTCGTTAGAACCGAGTACGTTCACGATCTTGTGGATGTACATCTTTTTCATGTTCTCACGAGCGGGCTTGAGGTACTGGCGGGGATCGAAGTGATCGGGATGCTCAGCAAAGTGCTGACGGATAGCAGCGGTCATAGCGAGACGAGAGTCAGAGTCGATGTTGATCTTGCAGACAGCGCTCTTGGAAGCTTCGCGGAGCTGCTCTTCGGGGATGCCGATAGCGTCGGGGAGGTTACCGCCGAACTTGTTGATGGTAGCAACTTCGTCCTGGGGAACGCTTGAAGAACCGTGGAGAACGATGGGGAAACCGGGGAGCTTCTCTTCGATAGCGTGGAGGATGTCGAATGCGAGGGGGGGAGGAACGAGGATGCCCTGCTCGTTGCGGGTGCACTGAGCGGGAGTGAACTTGTAAGCACCGTGGCTGGTACCGATAGAGATAGCGAGAGAGTCGCAGCCAGTACGCTGTGAGAACTCGATAACCTCTTCGGGCTGGGTGTAATGAGATTCAGCAGCGCTAACCTCATCCTCAACACCAGCGAGAACGCCGAGCTCAGCTTCAAC
>JAUNIC010000184.1 GCA_030523615.1 Bacteroidales bacterium | reverse complement strand
GAAAAAACTACCTCAAAGAGCGTTCGAAATCTCTTTGAGGTAGTTCAAACTGTCGCCATGATGGCAATTTTTACGTTGGAGAGCGTTCAAAACAGGCAAATGGCCACTGTCGTTTAAATTCGCCATTTTATTTTTCATCGCGCCACTTCGGCCAATAGCGTTTCATGCGCTCGTCCATGCGGTCTTCCTGTGCGTTATGGCAGGGGTGCCAGAGTCGTGCATCCTTCACTTCGTCGGGCAAATACTGCTGAACAGCAAAGTTTTCGGGATAGTCGTGCGGATAGATGTAGCCATCGTGATAGCCTAGCTGCTCCATGAGTTTCGTGGGGGCGTTGCGAATGGGGAGCGGCACGGGGAGATTTCCCGTTTGCTCCACAAGGGCGAGGGCATTGGCGATGCCGGCGTATGCGCTGTTGCTCTTGGGGGATGCGGCCAGGTAGACCGTCGCCTCTGCGAGAGGGATGCGTCCTTCGGGCCATCCGATCTTGGCCACGGCATCGAAGGCGGCGTTGGCGAGCAGGAGGGCATTGGGATTGGCAAGGCCGATATCTTCGGATGCCGAGATGACGAGTCGTCGTGCGATGAACTTGGGATCTTCGCCTCCGGCAATCATTCGCGCCAACCAATAGAGTGCAGCGTCAGGATCGGAGCCTCGGATACTCTTGATGAAGGCAGAGATGATGTCGTAGTGCATCTCGCCCTCTTTGTCGTAGGCCATCGGATTCTGCTGCAGGCGCTCGGTGACGGTGGCGTTGTTGATGACGATGGTGCCCTCGGGCGTAGCATTCGTGATGAGGTCGAGGATGTTGAGGAGTTTGCGGGCGTCGCCTCCGCTATAACGCAAGAGTGCCTCGGTCTCTTGCACGTCGACTTCTCGGTCGCGCAGATACGCATCGTCTTTGAGGGCGTGCTCCAGCAAGCCGAGAAGCTCTTCCTTCTCGAGCGACTTGAGCACATAGACCTGGCAGCGGCTGAGGAGGGGACGGATGACCTCGAAGGAGGGATTCTCCGTCGTAGCGCCGATGAGGGTGACATCGCCCATCTCGACAGCGGCGAGGAGGCTGTCCTGCTGCGACTTGGAGAAGCGATGGATTTCGTCGATGAAGAGTATGGGAGAAGCGCTGCTGAAGAAGCGGTTGGAACGTGCCTTTTCGATGACCTCGCGCACATCTTTCACGCCGCAGTTTACGGCCGAAAGCGTGTAGAACGGGCAGTCAAGGCGTGTAGCGATGATCTTGGCGAGCGTGGTCTTTCCGACTCCGGGAGGGCCCCAGAGGATGAAGGAGGAGATACGGCCGCTCTCTATCATATTGCGCAGCACGGCGCCCTGACCGACCAGGTGCTGCTGGCCGATGTAGTTGTCGAGCGATGTGGGACGAAGTCTTTCTGCTAAAGGTTTCATTTATTAAGGGAAGAGGTTCTTGAGGGAAGAGGGAAGAGGTTCAGGCGAATTCGGAAAGTTCGAGCCATCGCATGGATTTCTCGTCGAGTTCGTCGTTGAGTTTGGGGAGACGGCATGAGAGCTCCGTGATTTCGTCGACGGAGAGCGAACCGCTACAGAGTTGCTCTTCGATGCCAGCCTTTTCAGTTTCGAGCGCTTCGATGTCTTTCTCGAGCTGTTCGTATTCTTTGCGTTCGGCAAAGGTGAGACGCCGTTTGCGGTCGCTGCCTTCGTGAACGGGCTTAAGGCCCCTCCCCCCGCCCTCCCCATTAGGGAGAGAGCCGATTTTGCCAGCCTTCTTTGCCGCCTCGTGCGCCGCCGCCTTTTCTTCCTTCTCGCGAAGCATACAGTAGTCGCGATATTGCGTGTAGTTGCCAGGGAAATCGTCGACCTCACCCTGGCCCTTGAATACGAGGAGATGGTCGACGACCTTGTCCATGAAGTAGCGGTCGTGGCTGACGACGATGACGCAGCCGCGGAAATCGGCGAGATACTCTTCGAGAATCTGCAGCGTGGCGATGTCGAGGTCGTTCGTGGGCTCGTCGAGAATCAAGAAGTTGGGGTTCTGCATCAGCACGAGGCAGAGCTGCAGACGACGCTTCTCACCGCCGGAAAGCTTGTAGACGTAGTCCTGCTGACGCTTGGGCGGGAAGAGGAAATGGTTGAGGAACTGCATCGCCGTCAGTCGGCGTCCGCCTCCGAGATCGATGGTCTCGGCCACGCGGCGCACCACATCGATGACTTTGAGATCCTGGTCGATGGGCATACCTTCCTGCGAGAAATAGCCGAAGCGCACGGTCTCGCCGACAACGAAGCGGCCACTCGTGGGCGGCACAAGGCCGAGGAGCATCTTGATGAAGGTGGATTTGCCGGTTCCGTTGTTGCCGACGATGCCCATCTTCTCGTAACGGGCAAAGTTGTAGTAGAACTCTTTTAATATTATTATACCATCTTCGAACTCCTTGCTGACATACTCCGCCTCAAAGATCTTCGAACCGATGTAGCTGGCCTTTACGCCCAGGCGTGCTGCGCGCTCTTCGGTTCGGCGCTTGGCTTGTTGCTCGAGTTCGTAGAAGGCGTCGATGCGCGAACGGCTCTTGTGGGCACGTGCCTGAGGCTGACGACGCATCCAGTCGAGCTCCTTGCGGTAGAGGTTGCGGGCGCGGTCGATGTTGGCGGCGGTGACGGCAAGACGCTCGTCGCGCTTCTCGAGATAGTATTGGTAGTTGCCGCGATAGGTGTAGGTCGTGAGGTCATCGAGCTCGACGATGCTCTCGCAGACTCGGTCGAGGAAGTAGCGGTCGTGGGTGACGAGGAGGAGGGCTTTGGTGTTGCGCTGCAGATACTTCTCGAGCCACTCTATCATCTCGAGATCGAGGTGGTTGGTGGGTTCGTCGAGGATGAGCAGGTCGGGATTGGCAATGAGCACCGAAGCCAGCGCCACGCGCTTCTGCTGGCCGCCGGAGAGGAGGCCGACGGGCTTGTCGAGGTTGGCAATCTTCAGCTGGGTGAGGATCTGCTTGGCACGCATCTGGACGTCGTTCCACTCCTCGGCAGCATCGAGAGCGGTGGTGTGGGAAGCGAGTTCTGTGCCCTGCTCGCTGATGAGGAGAGCGGAGAGAGCGCCACGCAAACGGCTGCTGACGGCCTCCATGACGGTTTGCGTAGGATCGAAGTCAGGTTGCTGTTCGAGCATGCCTATCCTGAGGCCACGCTGGAAGACGATATCGCCGCTGTCGGCGCTGTCCTTTCCGGCTATGATGCTGAGGAGCGTAGACTTTCCGGCGCCGTTGCGTGCGATGAGTCCGACGTGCTGGCCTTCGCCCACGCTGAAACTGATGTCATCGAAGAGAACGAGGTCGCCGATGCTTTTTGATAGGTGCTGTATGTCAAGATAAGGTACCAAAGCTTTGAGAAGATTGTGCGTTTAAGATAAATTAGGATGCAAAATTAAAAAAAAATCGCGAATTATTTCGCCCGTTGACGAAAAATGTGTAATTTTGCGGTGTGAAAAAGGAGTTTTTACCTTTTTCCCGATAGTATTTTTACAGAAATCCCCCCAACTTTTTTTGATGACAGATAAAAAAGAACTTGACGGCAATGCCGCCGACGTGCAAGGTGTCGCTACCCCCAAGCGTCGTGCACGCATTGTCAAGAAAGATACAGACCATGTATACATGGCTTCGCAGGATCAGGGCGAGCGTTTCGACAGTGTGTCGGACGAGCGCACCCACAAGCGTGCTGCAGCAGCCATGGCAAAGGACGAGAAGGCTGCGGCCATTCACGCCCTCGAGAGCGAGGTGCTCACGCCCCCGAAGAAGAACAGAGGAAGGCCCTCGAAGGCTTACCTTGAGCAGCAGCGTGCCTACGAAGAAGCCTTGGCGCGCCAGCAGGCTTTCATCGAGGAGGCCAAAGCAGCTCTCACCAGCACAAGTCGCGAAGCAGAAGTTGTCGCAGAAGGTGAGGCACAGACCGAGAGCCCTGAAACGGACGTAGTCGAAAGCACAGAAGAAGTCACGGCTCCTGCAGAGTCCATCGAAGAGGATGAGGACGACGTGCCCGACTTCATCAAGATGCAGCGCGCTGCCATGAGTGCTGCCAGCGAGAGCAAAGAGGACGAAGAAAAGACTTCTGAGGATCCTCTCGCTGAAGGTGAAGAGAATAGCGTAAACGTAGATCCCGCGCCGTCGAGCGATGCAGCTCCCGCGCCTGCGCCTATGGCCGAGGTGGATGACGCCGAAAAGAATCTGCGCAGACAACTCGCCGAAGCGTATGCCGAAGGACGTCGTTTCATCATCATCGAAGATATTCCCGTTGTCGACGTTGACGGCTACACCTTTAATATAGAAGATGAGACACCCGAGAACAGTGTTCCCTTCCGCCGCTTTGCCGACGATGCCCTGGTCAACCAGCAACTCTCGGTCATTGATGCCGCACGTAGCCTCGTCACGGACAGCAAGGCACCGGCCTTCGTAAAAGTTGACGCAAAGACTGCGGCCGCAAAGGCCGAAATGCCTCAGCCTCAGGTTCCACGTCTGGGCGAAATCACCATCGAGACGGAAGGCGTGATGGAGATAGAAAATCAGGGAGCAGGCTATCTGCGTTCGTCTGACTACAACTATATGCCTTCGCCCGACGACATTTTTGTCTCGCAGAACCAGATACGCAGCTACTCGCTCAAGACGGGCGACGTTGTCCGCTGTGTTGCGCGCATTCCCCGCGAGGGCGAAAAGTATTATGCTCTGAAAGAGATCATCAGCATCAACGACTGCGCTCCGCATCAGGTGCGCGACCGCATCGCCTTCGAGCACCTTACTCCGCTCTTTCCCGACGAACAGTACAAGCTTTCGAAGCGTGGCGAGAAGTCGCCGCTCAGTTGCCGTATCGTCGATCTCTTTGCTCCTATCGGTAAGGGCCAGCGTGCGCTCATTGTGGCTCAGCCCAAGACGGGTAAGACCATTTTGATGAAGCAGATAGCCAACGCCATTGCGGCGCACCATCCCGAGTCGTACCTCATCATGCTGCTCATCGACGAGCGTCCGGAAGAAGTGACCGACATGGCCCGCACGGTGAATGCCGAGGTCATCGCTTCGACGTTCGACGAGCCCGCAAAGCGCCACGTGCGCATCGCCAACATCGTGCTCGAAAAGGCGAAGCGAATGGTGGAATGCGGCAAGGATGTTGTCATTTTCCTTGACAGCATCACACGCCTGGCCCGCGCTTTCAACACCGAAGCTCCGACAAGCGGAAAGATTTTGACGGGTGGTGTCGATGCCAATGCCCTGCAGAAGCCGAAACGATTCTTCGGTGCTGCACGAAACATAGAAGGCGGCGGTTCGCTGACTATAATCGCTACGGCCCTCATCGACACAGGCAGCAAGATGGACGAAGTTATCTTCGAGGAATTCAAGGGAACAGGCAACATGGAACTCCAGCTCGACCGCGGCCTCGCCAACAAGCGCATCTTCCCGGCTGTCAACCTTGTACAATCCAGCACACGCCGCGAGGATCTGCTGCTTGACGAACTGACTGTTAACCGCATGTTCATCACACGCAACTACATGGCTGACATGAGCCCCGTGGAAGCCATGAACTTCCTCCGCAAACGTCTGGAAACGACCATCAGCAACGAAGAGTTTATCACCACCATCGGTTCTTAACACTCTGCAACACAAACCATAACGAGCGTTCATCAGCCCATGATGCACGCTCGTGATTGGTTTTGAACCTTCACTGGACTTTATCCCCATCCGCTGCCACAATGAAACAACCCAACCTTAAAGATCTTCGCACTACCCTCAACGTGCTTTCCACGCTTGACGTGGAGGTGCCGCAGGAGTTGCTCACGTGCCTCTCCGAAAAAATCAGGCAAAAGGAGAGCAGCAAACTCACGCGACGCATGAACCGCATGACGGAGGAAGAACTCATACAATTTGAAGCGCGCAAACGCGTGACGCTGCGCATCAACCTGCCCGACGGACGCCTCATCCAGCGCAAAACGAACGACCAGACGTTCGAGGCGGCGCTAATAGAAATCGGCCGCGACAAGTTGGCGAGCATCGACTATCCCATACGCCGCAAGCCCTTCATCATCTACGATGCAACACTCCAGCGCAAACGGATTCCAAACTATAAGTTTGTGATGCCGGGCATCTTCATCCTCCGCAAGTCGACGGGAGAAGACAAAAAGGCACTTCTTGACTTCCTCGACTGCACCTATCACCTCGATTGGG
>JAUNIC010000183.1 GCA_030523615.1 Bacteroidales bacterium | reverse complement strand
TGTGAAGATGCCCTTGCCGCCACAGGTCACGGTGTTGTAGTTGTTGGCCGTGTAGCTGATGTTGGCGCTCCACACCTTGTAGTGCACGCTGCCAGTGCCGAGGCTCGACGAACTGCTGCCCCCCTGTGAGCCGCCGCCCGCTACGAGCGTGCCGCCCTTGAAGGTGATGCGCGAGTTGGCGTCGCAGTCGAAGCCCATCTCGGCACCGCCGCGAGTGGAGAAGCAGATTACAGCGCCGTCGGTGACAACGAGTGAATTGTTTTGGCCGTAGTTGGAGTCGATGGCGTCGTTGTTGTAAGAGATGGCCATGACGTGAGCGCCGTTGAAGTTGATGGCGCCGGCCGAGTTGATGCAGTCGTCAGAGCAGTAGAGGTAGACCGTTCCGCCGTTGAAGTTCATCGACGTTGCGCTCTTCGTCTTGCTCTCGATGCCCTCGGCGCTGGCGGTGTTGATGTAGAGGTTGCCGCCGTACTGCGTGTAGGTGCCGGTCACTTTGAAGGCCTTCGTCGTGCCGCCACTGCCGCCTTCGCCGCCGAAGCCGCCAGGACCGCCACCGGGCCAACCGCCACCGCCGCCGCTTGTCGTGCCGCCGCCTGCAGCAGCACCCGTAGTGACGATGCTGAGGATGGGGCCTTCGCTCGTAGTTTGGTCGCCCACGTAAGCATTGCCGTCGACCTTGATGCCCTTGCCGCCCTTGCCACTCATATTAATATTTATAGTGCCGCCGGTGAGGTGCAGATCCTTGTCTACTTTGAGGGCCTTGGCTGTGATGACGTCGCCCGTGGTTGTGGTGCCGCCGCCGATGGTGCCGCCTTCATACTGCGAGGTGACATCGGTGAGAGAGTAGGTGCGGGTAGTGCCGCTCGTGGTGTACTGCGACGATGCCTGATAGAAGTGGTCCTTGCCGTCGGTCGGGCCGCTGATGTTCGAGGTCTTGATGGTGTAGACCGTGCCGCCGCCCCATCCGCCGCCGGAGGTGTAGCCGTTGGGATTGCCGAAGTAGTAAGTGCCCGTGGTCGACTGCTTGAAGTCGTAGTAGTAGAATGCGCGGCCGTTGACGGTGACCGTCGTGGTGAGGTTGCTCAGCAGGGTGCCGTCGGAGGTGTAGATGGCCACGTTGCGCCAGGCGCTGCTCGAACCGCCACCGCCGCCCGAGGTGGGCACGCTGACGTACACCTTGTAGCTCTTGGGCGTCTCCTGTTCGCCGGGATCGGGCGTGGGTTCAGGCTCTGCCGTGACTTCGACGGCGTCGGCTGCTGTGCCCGAGACGGCACTATTGACGATCTTCACGTTGGCAGCGTCGCTGATGGAGAGATTCTCGGCGCTGAAACCACGGCCCGCGGTTCCCGTTGTCGTAATGTCGAACGTACCGCCGCTGACGGTCACATCGACGCCTTTGACAGCCGTGACGTAGCCGAGGTCGCCGGCTTCGATGCAGGGTTTGCCGCTTTGCTTGATGGTAAACGTGCCGTCCGTGATGCTGATGTTCGTCTTCGACTTCAGCGCCTTGTCGCCAGCGCCGCTGGTGGTGAGGCTGAAGGTGCCGCCCTCGATGGCCATGAGCGAGTCGCTCTTCAACGCAGCTACATCCGTTGCCGTGGTGGTGATGCTGACGCTACCACCCTTGACGATGAGCTGACCGTTCTGTTCGTCCTCGGGAGTCGAAGTTGCCTCGGCCTGAATGCCGTCGCCCTTCACGCCCGCGATGCTCACGTTACCTGCGTTCATCTGGAAGTACTGGCCCGCATGGATGCCGTCGCTTGCGGCTGCGAGGATGTTGAGCGTGCCGGTGAACTTCTTCTTCAGCTGCAGGTACTCCTTGGTGGAGAGCGCGTGCTTCACGTTGCCCGTCAGGTTGAGCGTGCCGCCGCCTTCCATTTCGAGATGGCCCTTGCAGTAGAGCGCGCCCTTCTGGCCGTTGTCGGTGGTGGCGTCGGCGAGAGTGTTCGTCGTTCCGTCGTTCACCACGAGAGCAATGCGCTTGCCGCACTTGATGTTGAGCGCCTCCTCAAGACCCGACTTGAGGCTGAGGCCGTCGAGCTGGATAGTCGACTTGTAGTCGGCCGTGAGGGTAAGGCTGCCGTTGTCGCTCTGTCCGCGCAGCACGTAGGTGTACTCCGTGTCGGTGTTTGTATTGACGACAAAGACGTTGGCGCCTTCGGTCGTGATGTTGACGCCCGGAGCCGAACAGGTAACGGCGGGCGTCTCGTTGCCGTTCCACTCGATGGTGACGACGGCGGGATCATCGGAGGGAGTGGGGGTGACGGGGTCGGTGATGGTCTCATCGCTGAACGTCATGCTCTCGATGTCCGTGATGGCAAAGGATTCGGTGGTGCCATCGCTGTAGGTGACCACGAAGCGCTGGTCGCCGTTCTGGTTCACCTGAATGTTTTCCACCTGCTCCACGCGGATGACGTGGCCGTTGTTCAACGTGATGATGACCTCGGCAAGCGCTCTGTTCAGCCCGAAGATAGACGCTCCGGCGAATAGGCAGGGGAGAAGGATGCGTTTGTTCATACCTTTTGTATTTGTATATGTTTTTGTGTTATCAAGTTGCGTTATCGTTGTTTATTGCGATGCAAAATTACTTATCTTTTCATATATCGTCAACATTTTTGTGAAAAATGTATTTGTAAAATCGACGAATTGCCAAATTTTCCGTATCTTTGCAAACTCATAAACTTAGAAATCAGATAATCAACCATAAATATCATGACTATCATCGACGGAAAAGCAACTGCTGCTGCCATCAAGGCCGAGATCAAGGCCGAGGTGGAGAGCATCGTTGCGCAGGGTGGCAAGCGCCCTCATCTGGCTGCTGTGCTTGTGGGACACGACGGCGGCAGCGAAACCTACGTAAAGAACAAGGTCCTCGCCTGCGAAGAGTGCGGCTTCACTTCCACGCTCCTTCGTTACGAAGACGACATCACCGAGGAACAACTCCTCCATACCGTTGACAAACTCAATCGCGACGAAGACATCGACGGCTTCATCGTGCAGCTCCCTCTGCCCAAGCACATCCGCGAGCAGAAAGTCATCGAGGCCATCGACTACCGCAAGGACGTCGATGGTTTTCATCCCGTCAACGTCGGCCGCATGGCCATCGGCCTGCCTTGCTTCATCAGCGCCACTCCCCTCGGCATCCTCACCCTCCTGCGCCGCTACAACGTCGAGACGAGCGGCAAGAAGGTGGCTGTGCTGGGCCGCAGCAACATCGTGGGCAAACCCATGGCGAGCCTCATGATGCAGAAGCAGTATGGCGACGCGACCGTCACCGTGCTTCACAGCCATTCGCAGAACCTGAAGGAAGAGTGCGCTCAGGCCGATATCGTCATCGCCGCCATCGGCCAGCCCGCCTTCGTCACCGCCGACATGGTCAAGGAAGGTGCTACGGTGATCGACGTGGGTACCACCCGTGTTCCCGACACCACCCGCAAGAGCGGCTTCCGCCTGCAAGGCGATGTGGACTTCGAGGCCGTCAGCCCCAAGTGCGCCGCCATCACTCCCGTGCCCGGTGGCGTAGGTCCCATGACCATCTGCATGCTCATGCTCAACACCCTAGCAGCTGGCAAGAAAGAATACTACAAGTAAAAGAATACGAATGATTTCATCCGCATTTTTGTGTGCAGCCGTTGCTCCGCTCGCCATTGACGCAGCTGCGCCTGTCGATACCCTGCGCTCCATTGACCTCGAAGAAGCCATCGTTGTGGGTACTCCCAAGGAGACGATGGAGCTGCGTGAACAACCGACGTCCGTCACACTCCTTGGCCCTAAGCAGTTGGAGCAGCGCCGCGTGCAGTCCATCAAGGGCGTGAGCAGCGTTGTCCCCAACTTCTTCATTCCTGAATACGGCAGCCACCTCACCACCGCGGCCTACGTGCGCGGCATCGGCAGCCGCATCAACACCCCAGCCGTCGGTCTTTACGTCGACAATATCCCCTTCGTCGACAAGAGTGCTTTCGATTTCGCTCTCTACGACGTGGAGCGCATCGACGTGCTCCGTGGCCCCCAGTCGACCCTCTACGGCCGCAACGCTATGGGTGGTCTCGTGCGCATCTACACCAAGAACCCCTTCGACTACGAGGGCTTCGACGTCAACCTCAGCGCAGGCACATATAATAATTATAAGATGAGCGCCACGCACTATCACCGCCTCAGCGACAAGTTCGCCTTCAGCGGTGGAGTGGGGTATAGCTACAAGGGCGGCTACTTCAAGAACGCTTCCCTCGACGAGCGTGTGGACGACGGCCAGAACTTTGCAGCACGTTGGCGCGGCATCTATCGTCCCTCCGACAGAGTCAGCCTCGACTTCCATGCCAACTACGACTACACCGACGAGGGCGGCTACCCCTACTTCTTCCAAGGTTGGGACAGCGACGCCGCTCAACAGAAGGACTACTTCCTGAGTTCCCTCGCCGGCACCGAAGGTTCTTTGGCCTACAACCGTCGCTCCAGCTACAAGCGCCACCTCCTCAACACCGGCGTGAGTGCCGAACATCGCTGGCCGCAGATGGTGCTCACAAACCTCGTGGGCTTCCAGTGGCTCAAGGACGACATGATGATGGATCAGGACTTCACGCCGTGCGATATCTATACCCTCCAGCAGCGTCAGAACACCAAGACCCTCAGCGACGAAATCGCCCTGAAGAGTGCAGACGGTGCCTTCAGCCATTGGGAGTGGACGAGCGGCGCAACGGTGCTCTATCAGCACAGCAAGACCGACGCCCCTGTGACGTTCCGCAAGGACGGCATCGGATGGCTCAACGGCATGATGAATGCCAACGCCAACCGCTTCATGCCCGACGTGCAGGCAGGACCGATGACGATGAAGTTCAACTTCTCCGACCACATCCTCGGCGACGATCTCGCCATGAACGGCATCTACAAGACGCCGATGGCTTCGGCCGCCGTGTTCCATCAGAGCCGCATCAAGGACCTTTTCACCCCCGGCCTCAGCCTTACCCTCGGCGCACGCCTCGACTACGAGCGCCTCTGGTTCGACTACGCCAGCGGCTACGCTTTCCAGCACGAGTATGCCCTCAGCGGCCACCTCACCATGCCCACTATGGAACGCGACATCCCGATGGTTCCCGCCGCCACTTACGACGTCGAGACGCACGTCGACGGCTCGCTCGCCCACGACTATCTGCAGTTCCTCCCCAAGGCCTCGCTGATGTATGAGTTCGGTAAGACCGACAGCCGTAACTCTGGCAATGTCTACGCCACCGTCAGCCGCGGCTTCCGCTCGGGAGGCTACAACATTCAGATGTTCAGCGAAGTGCTGCAAGGACTCCTGACGGCCGACATTATGAGCGATGTGCGCGGCGTCACCATCCCCGTGCTCGAGGCTCAGCCCGCCGTCCCCGCCGACACGAAAGCACAAGTCAGCGGTATTCTCAACCGGATGGCTGCACGTCCTGATTACGACATCGACGCTCTCACACGCTACAATCCTGAGTTCGCCTGGAACTACGAAGTCGGCACTCACCTCAACCTCCTCGACCGACGCTTGCAACTCGATCTCGCCGGCTTCTACATCGACATCACAGACCAGCAGCTCAGCCGCATGTCGCAAACGGGTCTCGGCCGTATTACCGTCAACGCCGGTCGCAGCTACAGCACGGGTGCCGAAGCCTCCGTCATCTACCGTCCCCGCGTGGAGGGCCTCCTGTTCCGCGCCAACTACGGCTACACGCTCGCCAAGTTCCGCGAGTACGACACCGTCGACAGCAACGGCGTAGAGGTAGACTATTCCGGCAATTACGTGCCCTTCGTACCGCAGCACACCCTCAGCGCAAGCGGCGAGTACACTTGGACTATCGCCAATCGCAAAGCATTCGACTACGTCACCCTTGCCCTCGACTATTCTGGCGCAGGCAGTATCTACTGGACAGAATCGAACTCCCGCAAGCAGCCCTTCTACAGTCTGCTCGGCGCCAATCTGACCTTCGGCCTTCTAGACAGTCTCCGACTCACCCTTTGGGCCCGCAACCTCACCGACACGAAGTACGACACCTTCTACTTCGAGACCATGCATCGCGGCTTTGCCCAGCATGCCCGCCCCTTCGAAGCCGGCTTCGACCTGAAATTCCACTTCTAAGGCCCTGCCTTGTATTAATGATTAATATCTCGCCTCTTCCAAGTCTTCACACCAGACAAGCGGATATTAATTTTTAATTCTTAATTTTTAAA
>JAUNIC010000182.1 GCA_030523615.1 Bacteroidales bacterium | reverse complement strand
CCCTAGGGTGACAGACAAAAAGAGCCGTCGGAAAACGGCAGTACAAGAAAGCACCGCGCTCCTCACGCCTGTTGCAGACGAGGAACGCGGTGCTTGCGTCGTTATAATACACTCTTAGTCAGAGCAGAACAATCTGCAGCGGCGCAGAGGGTTGAGAGGGATTACAAGCCGATGACCTTGCGACCGTTCTGGATGCTGATCTGGCCACGCTGGGGAGCAGCGATGCGGCGGCCCTGGAGGTCGTAGGACTCAGCTACGGGAGCAACACCATCGCGGAGAACGGTGCCGATACCGGTGAGGTCGTTGGTGCCGGGCTCGTCGATGTTGGGAACGTGAACGATGTCGGCGTTGACGATAGCGTTGGCGTTATTCTTGGTCAGAAGAGCCACAACGTGAGCCTTGCTCTTGTTAGCCACATTGGTGGGGAGACGCAGATCGTAGCGGTAGTAGTACTTCTCGCCCATTGTCAGCTGTGCAGGCACAGAGTTGGCGATGCCGTAATAGTTGTCGTAGCAACGCACCACATCCTGGAGGTAAGTCATGCCGCTGGGGAATTCTGCAATGTTTGAACCCTGATAAGCGTAGATATCGTCCTCGATAACAGCGAAGCTGTGAGCGAAGCCGTGCTCGGCATAGTCGGCAGCAAAGCGGTCGCGAAGGATGAGCGCTACAGTGGTGTGGCTGGCATCAGTCCATTCTGCAGCTACGATGATGGTTTCTGCTTCGATTTCCTTCTTGCACTCCTTCTGGAAATAGCTTTCGAGGTCGCCTGAAGAACCGCCGCCACACTTGTCGCCACGGTTGATGAGAACGGTGGGATAGCCGCTGAACTTCTTGCGGATGCCTTCGGAAGAAGGTACCTCGTAAGCATCCTGGGCGTGAACGCCAAGGGCGATGACTTCATCGGGGTGAGCCTTCTTCATCCATTCGATGCCGAGCATAGCACGGGGGCAATAGCCGCACCAGGTTCCGGTACCATCTTCGAATACGTGACGGCGGGTGAGGAATACGTCCTTCACGATGAGCTTACCCTCGCGAACAACAGCATTCTTGGGAGTTTCGCCGTTGAGTTTCAAGATGCTGATGGCGTAGGTGTGTTCGCCAGCAGCAACGCCGCGTGAAGTCGTAATCACGAAGGCATCGGTAGCACCGGCTGCATCGAGGTTGCAGGTGCCGCTGGCGGTACCCATCTGCACGCCGTCAACGCTGAGGGCTACGGTGTAGCTCGTCACGGGAACGGGAGTGAGGGTCTGGAGCTTGCCCTTCACAACGATGGGCTTATTGGTCTCGGCAGCGAGTTCGCCGAGTTCGAGGACGCTGGCAGAAGCGGAGATGTTGGTGCTCTCGAGCTTGATCTGGCAAGCGAGCTTGAAGCCGCTGGCGTCGCCGTAGTCGGCCCACGACGTACCGCTGCCGATGTAGCAAGTGCCGGTGTAACCATTGTCTTCGCCGATGGCGATGGGCTTCTTTCCGGTAGCCTGATAACCTACGTAAACCTTCTCACCCTGATGGATGGTCACAGGATTGTCGAGATGGAACTCGTGCCAGCCGGTCTTGAGGGTGCCGACGGGGATGTAGTTGGCAGCAGCGTTCTTGAGGTCTTCCTTCACGATGAAGTAGCTGACGTCGGTGCACTGGCCGTCGCCGCCCACGGCAAACTTGATGTCGGTGATCTTTGCGCCGTCGTAGGCAGCGAGCACTTCTTCAGTAACTTGAAGAGCAGCAGCACGGGGAGCTTCCTTGGAAGTACCGTTGGTGGCCACGATGGTCTGGCCGTCACCGTAACCCCACCAGAGGCTGGCGGCACCCTGCTCTATGTAGCCGGGAGTGGTGAATACAACTTCGGTCATCTCGCCCCACTCGCCATTGGCGTTCATACCCATAGCAGTAGCGTGATACTTGGCAGCCTTCTCAACTTCCCACTTCCAGTCGTCGACGTCGAAGAGGGCGTACATGTCACGAGTGCGGGGATCGTTGTAGAGGTCGAGGAGGTAAGCCTTGGCATCCTCGGCGCTGTAGTGGTGGAGCACACCCTCATCGTCGAACCACTTATCGGGCCAGGGCTGAGAGTAGAAGCGCGAGGTCTGGTCGTTGGCGGTGCAGACGATGCGCTGCACGTAGGTAGTGCCCACAACCTGTCCGGTGGTGGCGTCTACAATGTTCTGGTCGCCGGCTTCCTTGATGTCGATCTTGATGACCGAAGCGCCGTCGCCACCCTTGCGGGCAGTCGAGAAGGTGTAGGTCTGCACGGGAGCCACCTGTCCACTCTTGTCGTAGACGGCGATGCAGAAGTCGTAGGGAGTGTTGGGTGCGAGTTTCTTCCACTCATTAGCGTAGATGCCGGTGTTCTTCACGCCCCACTTCTGAATCATGTCGGGGATGGACTGCAGGCCGAACATGCCCTTGAACTCCTCGAAAGTTGATTCAAGGCCGTCATGGTCGAACTGGCAGACATAGAACTCCTTCACCTCGCTGTTCGGTGTGAAGCGGATGGTGATGGAGCTGGTCGTGGCCTCGAGCAGCTCAGCCTTTACCTCAGCCGTTGCGTTGACGTCGAGGTGGCCTGCGAAGAGCGCTGTGATGGTGAGCACCACGAAAGAGAAAAATTTGCGCAGCATTTTTTCGTGTTTTTTTTGATTAATAGTTTTGTGATTTTTCTTACGGCGGCGAAATTACGAAAAAGATTTTATAGTGCAATCTTTAGATGCATTTTTTTTAGAAAAGAGCGGAAAGATGCTGCGGAAAACGCACTATTTTGCAAAGGAGGGATAGCAAGGAAACATGCTTTAACTTATATTATACATCCTTAAAGTGCATAAATGCGGATGCTCTCGCGCGAATTCATTAAATTTGCACGCGCACTTTTCTATGCACGCACGCAAGACGCGTGCACGACGCACGAAAAACACGCTTACAGTGCACACACAACAAACAATCATCATACAATCATGAAGAAAACTTTACTTACTTGCTTGACCGTCTGCATGGCCCTCACCGCTATGCAGGCTCAGGCACAGACGGAACTCAAGAAGTCCGTTCTGCACAACCAGCTCGTCAGCGCTGCACAGCTCAAGGCCGACTCCATCGCGATGGCCGTGAAGGGCATGCCCAGCGACCAGAAGATGAGCGTAGCCATGCCTTTCAACGCTACTGAAGGCCAACGCACCTACGTCGGCGCTCCCGCCCACAAGAGCGGCATCACGTTGGCTCCCGCCGACAACGACGGCTTCAACATGTACGCCACCGTCATGAGCGACGAAAGCTGGCCCATCGTCAGCGAGACCGATCCCGAAAGCGGACAGGTCTACACCTATCAGGTGCCCGCCTACGACGTCTACACCTTCGACGGCAATGAGCTCAAGGCCATCGGTACCGACCCCGAATTCGGCATCAACTCCCTCCTCGTGGCTAACGGCGGTGGTACGATTGCCGGCAGCGAGTACCTCTTCAACTACAACCAGACCTTCTACGGTCAGCTCGCCTACAACATCTACTTCGCCTTTGACCTCGACAACATCAAGGCCGACGGCAGCCACATCGGCCTCGTCCAGCACGGCGACTACTACACCAATATTGCCAATCAGGTAGCCTTCGACGCCACCACGGGCAACGTCTACGGACAGTTCTACAACGATCGCCGCAACGGCTACGTTTGGGGTATCCGCGACATTGAGCTCGGTTTCACCGAACCCATCGGCGCCATGGACGGCAAGCCTCTCCGCGCTCTCGCCTTCGACCACCTGGGCCGCGCTTGGGCCATCAACACCGACAACGACCTCATCGAGATCGACAAGACGTCAGGCGTTGCTCGCGTCGTAGGTCCCACCGGCCTCAACAACCTTAGCAGCAACATCATGACGGGTGCCATCAATCCCAAGGACGGCACGTTCTACTTCTTCGGCACCACCAACGACAAGGAGCCCAGCGGCGAATACGGTGAAGTCATCCCCACCTCGACCCACATGTACACCATCGACCTCAAGACGGGTAAGGCTACCTTGGTCAAGGACATGCCCGGCAACGCCATGCTCGCAGGTGCTGCTTTCCGTCCCCTCGTCTATGCTGACGCTGTTCCCGCAGCAGCCCAGAACATGGAGATCGACTTTGAGAAGGCCAACCTCACCGGTAGCCTCGCCTTCGTAGCTCCCGCCGTAACCGTTGGCGGCACTACCCTGAGCACCTCTAATCTTGAAATCACTCTCGACGGCGAAGTCATCAGCACCATGAGCGCTACCGCCGGCCAGAATGTGAAGCTCGATGTTGACGTCAAGACCACCGGTCTCCACGTGCTGCAGGTTGTAGCCTCGAACGATGCCGGTGCCGGCGAACCCGCCACCATCCAGCAGTGGTTCGGCGTTGACCTTCCCGATGCCGTTACGAACGTCAAGGTTGTCAACACCGACTACAACCACGCCACCATCACCTGGGATGCTCCCGCAGAGGGTATCCACCACGGCTACGTTGATCCCGCCCGCCTCAGCTACACCGTCATCAACAGCGACGGCGCAGTGGAAGCCACGGGTCTCAAGGCTACGAAGCTCGACGTCAGCAAGGAGGGCAATATCCTCACCACTCGCAGCTACACCGTCATCGCCTTCAGCGGCAACGATCAGGGTCGTTCGGCCGACTCAGAGCGCATCTACTACGGCCAGCCCTTCAAGGCTCCTGTCACCTTCGAGTTCCAGAGCCGCGATGAGTTCAACCTCTGGTCAGCCTGCGACGCCAACGAGGACTACACCACCTGGACTTACGACTTCTACGGCATGTTTGCCGAGTGCAAATACAACCGCAACAACGGCGCCGACGACTACCTCTTCTCGCCCCCCATCCACCTCACTCCTACGCAGTACTACAACCTGACGAGCGAACTCGCCAGCGCCATGGGTTACTATCAGGAGCGCTACGCTGTAGAACTCGCTACGGCTCCCCACCCCGCCAGCATCATCCAGATTCTCCACGACGAGACCGACACGGAGCACAACGACATCCAAGAGCCTCAGTTCTACAAGTTCATGGATCCCTTCCGCGTTGAGACCGAAGGCGACTACTACCTCGCCTACCACTGCCTCTCTAAGGAGAACCAGCTTGGTCTCCGTCTCTACAGCGTGAAGCTCGAGAAGGGTGCAAGCGACACCGCTCCCGGTCGTGCCGAAAACGTCAGCATCCAGCCCGGTGAAGCCGGCAAGCTGAACGCTACCGTCACCTTCACCGCTCCTACGACCGACACCACAGGCCGTCCCGTCGAGGAACTCACCAAGGCTGAGCTCTACCACGACGCTGAGCTCGCAGGTTCCGTTCGCGGCATCGAGCCCGGCAAGACTTACACCATTACCGACAGCAAGTTCGCCAAGTCAGGCAACAACACCTACTTCCTCTACTGCTACAATGACGAGGGTAAGGGTCTGCCCGTCGAGCTCCACGTATTCGTCGGCACCGACATTCCCGGCTACTGCGAGAACACCGACATCAACCTCGACGCCAACGGCGACGTTATCGTCAGCTGGGATGCTCCCTCGGTTGGTAAGAACGGCGGTTACTGCAACCCCTCCGGCATGAACTACAGCGTAGCTCGTCAGTTCGACCTCGTTGAGGTTTACAACGGCGGCGACACCCAGTTCATGGACGACAGCTTCCCCTTCTACGGCGAACAGCTCGAGGTGACCTACGGCATCTTCCCCACCAACTTCACCGGCGAAGGCCCCGGCACCGCAACGCCCAGCATCATCGGTGGTGAGGCTTACGAAATGCCTATCGAAATCACCCTCGGCACAGGCGAACCCACCAGCTACTGGCTCATCGCCTACGATCCCTATAGCAAGATGAGTGTCAGCGCTCCTCAGATGCCTTCGTTCGACAACAACGGCTACTGTCTCGCATGGACCAACGGCACCAACGAACCTCACAAGAAGCTTGTCAACTCCGGACGCTTTGCCGTCAGCCAGACGGGCACTCCCATCCTCGTCTTTGCTGTTCGCGGCACCGTTGAAGGCGCTTCCATCGAACTCAGCGCTACGACCGACGGCGTCGTTCAGCACCTCAAGCCCGTAGGCCGCACCACCGCCAAGAAGGGCGAATGGAAGGAAGTGGCCTTCGACCTCAGCGCCTACAAGGGCAAGGAGGTTCTCTTCGGCTTCACCGGTATGACCACTGCCAAGGGTACTGTCTACGCCGATGACTTCCGCGTCATCAACGGAGAGAGCA
>JAUNIC010000181.1 GCA_030523615.1 Bacteroidales bacterium | reverse complement strand
AACTCGTTTCGTCATAGATTACGTCGCTAAAGTTTTTTGATGGCAATCATCTCGTTACACTTCGCATAGATGAAGTCGTAGACTTGCTTGAGATCAGCATATTCATCGGGGAGGAAGAGGAGACGGCGCAGCTGGTAGCGATAGGCAACATTGAGGACATTGCCTTCCTTGGAAAACAGCACTTTGCAGGAAATGCTGTTGTCGGGACTCTTGAGGTTGACCGCTGCCGGGAGTTCTTCCACATCGTAGCCGTCGGGGATGGTGAGCGTCACGGCGTAGTCCTGATTGAACTTGCAAAGGCGCTCCACGGGCACATCACGACGCTCGTTGGTGTAGGGGTTTTCGTCCCAAATCTGGAACACGAAGGGGTTGATGTAGATGATGCTGTCGCCGCTCTGTACCGACTTCTCGAAACGGTAGGACTCGGTGGCCGAGGGGGTAAATGCGTCAGTGTCTGTGGCGGTGTAATCGCTCACTTTGGCTTCGATATCTTGCGCCACCTGCTCTGCTGCCTCTGTTTCTGTGCGGTCCTTCATGCTCTCCTTGAAGCCAAGCGAACTCTCCTGAATATAATGGTTGGTGCGTGTGCCTACGATGCTGCACGTGCCGTCGGCTGCGGGAACCACCTCGGCTGCGATGCGCGTCACCTCGCGAGCCGAACACTTTTCTGACAGATCAATCCAACCAACGGCGTTCTTCTCCACCAGCAGTCCGCGGTCGGGCATCAGCTGCGGAGGGATAGCGTCGATGTAGCCGCTCTTCGACGATGAGTCGAGCAGGCCCCAGTCGCCGGAGGCTGTGCGGCTGAAGGCCACGACAAAGGTGTCGAGTTTCTTGAGGCTGGGATGCGACAGGGGCAGATGGCCATGATGGCGCATGCGGATGACGAGCGGACAAGCGTCGATGCCAGCGCTACGGAGCATGGCGATGAGGAGGAAATTGATGTCGGCGTTCGTTCCCGTACCGTCCTTCAGCACCGCACTTGCACGCTTCGTGGAGAAGAGGTTGTATTCGCCGTTCCACTCCACGCGGCTCATGAGCAGGCTGAAGATGGCGCTCACCTTCTCGTCAACGGTGGCGAGAGTGTCAAGCTGCAGAGCTGCCATCTCGTCCTTGAGGGGCGAGGTGTTGGAGAGGCGTCCGCCGAAGTCGGAGTCCTTCATCAGCAGTTCGGCAATCTGTTCCCACGTTGAGGTGTAGGACTTCGTGTCGAGGGGATAGACGGTGCGTTCGAATTCGAAGGCGACCTTGGCGCGGTAGTCGTTGATGCACCACACGTTGTCGTCGTCGCGGAGGGAGGGGATGCTACGCCCCACGAAACTGTAGGTCGTAGTGCCGAACGTCGTTGACTCGGCGCCGCCGAGCGATAGGGTCATGTGGCCCTGGCTGGTCTTCGCCTCAAGGGGGAAGGCGCCGGTGTTGTCGACGGCAAACACGTAGCACTCGGGCACGGCGAGGGTGAAACGGGTGTAGAGCACGGGGATTTCGTGCTGGGCGTACCAGTCGTCGATCTGCAGATCGTTGTCGGAATGTTCGGTGTAGGTGTATTCCATCACCGTGCCGACCTTCACCTGCGGAATGGTGAACTTGAGCATCATCACGTCGTCGTTGACGCGTTCGCGAAACACGAGGTCGTTCTTCATCTTCGTGGCGACGGTCTTCTCTCCTTCGAGATTGTAGGCGGTGGCGGAGACGCCGGAGATGTACTCCTTGACGGCAAAGTTGTTGCTCTTGCTGGAATGATAGAGGCACGACACGTTGGCGTAATCCGTGCCTTCGCTCTTGAGCACTTTGATGCGCACTTTGTGCTCGACAACCCTTTGAAACGCTCCGTCGGTAAAGGTGTAGTGCTCATCGCGGAGACTGCAGAGCACAAGGGCCACGGCGTCGGGTTCGGGGGCGTACTCGGTGAGTTCCATCTCGGCCTTCGTGGGGTGGCCGAATTTGAGATTTTCGGTGAGATCGTCGGCCCAAGCCGCACAACATGCGGCCCAAGCAAAAAGTAAGGTTATAAGCTTTCTCATATTTATTATTTTCGTTTTCTTCATCGTAGCGAAGCGTATCGTCATCGTTTGGTATGCACACGGATGGCGTAATGTCCCTGCGTGCCGTATATGAAGGCCTCGCTGTCGAACTCTACATAGTCGATATCACCGAGGTTGATGAAGTCGAACGAACTGCAGCGCACATCGTCGACGATGAAGAGGGTGACGTAGCTGTCGCGATAGATCAGTCTCCCACCAGCATAGCGAAGGCCCGCCACTTTGTGTGCCAAAGCCTCGGGGAGACTGCGATAGCCGGTCTTCATCAGTTCCTCGCCCGTGTAACCGTTCACGTTGCTCGACACGTACTTCTTCTTCAGTTTGCCGTACCCCAAATCGATCATGCGCTCGTTCTCAGGATTGACCGTTACCGCCACAGGACTGGCGGTGATGGAGGGAACACTGAAGCGATGGACTTCGGGAGGTGCAATGGAGACAGCCTCCGCAGGCAGAACGGCTGACGAAGCGACGCTAGTGGCAACTTCGATGGGTTCGTCGGAATGGACGTGTAGGGGCTCGGGACGAGCGGGGACGACGGTGGACGAGACTTGGTGAGATTCTGTAGCGTCCAACGGATCATCGGCTTCACTGTCCCCCTGAGCAGGGGAAACAGACACTTCTTCTGCTGAGGGGACCTCTGTAGATGCAGTAACTTTCTCCTCCGTTTGAGGAGCTGGGGAAGGCAAGAGGGAGTTCAACACCTGAGCGATAACCGGTACCGTGGGGTCCTTCTCTACCACCGCCGCACGAAATTCATTGAACTCGCTTGTGGCGAAGATGCTGAGCGTCAGGAGCAGAACGGGCAACACGTAGACGATGCGCAGACGGTGCATCGCCGGCTTGGGTACGGCATGCATCATCTTGATGCGCTTGCGGGTGAGGCCTGCTCCGCTGAAGCTTTGCACAAAGGCAAACGCGCTGCTGCCGACAGCCCGCTGCAACAGGAGGCGCTGATAGTCGCGGGCATTGACTCCCCCGCACAGCGCGTAGCGGTCGGCCTCATACTCGTGAAGGTCGGTCAGCGAGCGCCCCATCATCCACACGAAGGGATTGAACCATTGCAACATCTGGCAGAGGGTGAGCAGCACAACGTCGGCGCTGTGGTGCAGACGGATGTGACCCGTCTCGTGGAGGAGTATCTCGCGGCCATGGGCCTCGTAGTCTTTTTGACTGATGACGATGGAACGTCCCCAACTGAAAGGCGCCACTTCGCCCGCGTGTATATAAATATGGAGTCCGTCGTGCTGCAAATGGTCGATGCAGCCATGGTGCACGATGCGCTTCAGACGCACGAATCCCCAAAGGCGGCTGACGAGGAGCACTGCGGCGACAAGGGCATAGAGCCAGGTGAGGAGTTGCCATATCGTCATCGTGTTCGGCTTTTGCGGCGCTTTGGTCGGTAGGGCATGGTTTTCTATCGGCACACCCATGTCGATGAGGCGCGTCTGCACGCTACCCACAGCAGGGACGGAGTCGAGCGACAGCGGGGCCACATTGACCAGCGGGAGCGCAAGGGAGATGAGCATGACGCCCACCAGCACCAACCGGTTGAAGCGGAAGTAGGTCTCGCGGTGCATCAGCAGGAGGTAGGGCAGATAGAGCAGCGTGAGGAGCAATGCGGATTTAAGAGAGAAGAGGAACATGCTATTCTACCGATGATTGATTGTTCTGAAAATCGTCTTCTATAAATTCGAGCAACTCTTGCAATTCTTCGAGCGTAAGTTCTTCCTCGCGTACGAAGAAGTTGACCATGCGCTTGAAGCTTCCGCCGAAGAGCCCTCCCTTCAGTTCCTGCATCATCTGCTTGCTGTACATAGCCCGCGTGATGACGCACGAGAAGATGCGTGCCTTCCCCGTCTCGCCGCGACGTGACGTGACAAAACCTTTGTTCGTAAGTATCTTGAGGAACGTGGCCATGGTGGTATAGGCTGGCGCCTTGATGGGTTCGGCAGAGGATGCAGCGGAGTCGGCGCCTTCCTCCTGCTCGTCGACCGGTTGTGCGGAGGGATACTTCTCCAGTATCTCGCGGATGGTGCCGCCCGTGGGCATGTCCCACAGCACCTGCATGACGGCCATCTCGCCGCGCGTGAGGGTATAGTGCTTTTCTTTCATAAGTGCGTGAAGTTTTGTTGCAGCAAAGTTACTCTAAGACTTTAGTAATTCGCCCGCAAAGGACAAAGAAAAGCTCCGAACGCTACGTTTTTAACATTTTTTGTTAGTAATTCGCGGCCGACAACGTAATGACGCAGTATAAAAGCAATGAATTTACGGATAATTTTCGTTCGCCGAAGGCAAAAAAACAAGGGTAACTGAGTAGTTACATGGGGTAGTGGATTTATGCCTCCATGAGGGGCAGGGTGATGATGAATGTTGTGCCTTCGCCGAGTTTGCTTTCGGCGTGGATCTTACCCTTGTGGGCTTCAATGACGGAGGTGACGTAGGCGAGGCCGAGACCGAAGCCTTTGACGTCGTGGCGGTCGCCGGTGGGTACGCGATAGAACTTCTTGAAGATGTTCTTCAGCTGGTCGTGCTTGATGCCGATGCCGTTGTCGCTGATGTAGATCTTGAGTTTGTCGCCCTCGTTTTCGGTGCGTATCTTGAGGTGGAGGTTGACGGGCGTGCCGTCGGGATTCTTCGCATCCTGGCGACGGTATTTGTAGGCGTTGTCGAGGAGGTTGAAGATGACGTTGGTGAAGTGCATCTGGTCGGCGCAGATGATGGGGTCTTCGGCGTCGAGTTCGGTCTCGATGGTGCCGCCTACGTTGTGGACTTTGACGGTGAAAGTCGAGGCGACCTCTTCGATGATGCCGTTGGCGTCGAGCTCGTCCATCTTGAAGGTTACGGCCTTACCCTTTTCGAAGAGGGAGGTCTGGAGCACCTTGTCGACGAGGAAGCGCAGGCGTTTTGTCTCGTCGGTGATGACGCCGGAGAAGCGCTTGAGCGAAGCCTCGTTCTTGCTGATGACGGGGTCGGAGAGCATCTGTGCTGCGAGCGAGATGGTGGAGATGGGCGTCTTCAGTTCGTGAGTCATGTTGTTGACGAAGTCGTTCTTCATCTCGGTGAGTTTCTTCTGTCGGAAGGCAATCCACACGGTGTAGATGAAGGTGACGAGCAGGGCGGGGAAGAGGAGGCGTGCCGAAGCGTAGAGGTAACGGCCTGTCTTGGGGAAGTGCACCTGGATGATGGCGCGGAACTTCGGCGGATCGTTGGGGTAGATGGTCTTTTTATAGACCTTGGCGTCGCCGGGCTCTTCGTAGTCGCTACAACGGTAGAGCTCTTCGCCGTCGAAGGTCGTCACGCGGAAGTGGTATAGGACGTCGACGCCGTGTTTGTTGAGTTCTGTCTGGATGAATCGGTCAAGTTCTGCGAAGTTGACGCGTTCGCTGATGGGTTTTTCGAGCGGACGGTAGAGGATGTTGTAGATGGCCTTGTTGAGGAGATCCTTCTGGTAGATGAACCGCTGACGCATGCGCTCTTTGCGCTTCTCCTTGTCGGTGGCCGTCTTGAGGGTCGAGCTGTTTTTTGTATAAGAGGAGTCGACGGCGGCGAGTTTGTCGAGGCTGTCCTGCAGCTGAGCGAAGGCATCGCGCTGCTGCTGGCGGTGTGCGCTTTCGTTGGCTTCGATTTCTTGTTCGATGGTGGCGCGTGTCTCGTCGAGTTCGACGCTACGTGATGCCGCGAGGAGTACGTGTCCGATGGTCTCGTCAAACTGCTCCTGACGGGCGCTGACGATTTCATCGAAGTACTTCATCTGGGTGTAAATGAGTCCCGTAAAAGTGAGGACCATGATGACGGCAATGGTCCAAATCGTACGTTTTTTCATGGTGCAAAGTTAACAATTCCTGCGTGCGTAGATTAACAAAACGAGGGTGTTTTTTGCGTTTGAAACTTATTTTAATAGAAAATCACGCGGGAAGTTGCGAAAAACGTAACTTCCCACGTGATTCTGGATAACGATTAATTTTTAAACTTCTACGTTGCGTAGGAGTGCATGCCGCCGAGGACGAGATTGACACCGAAGTAGGTGATGAGCACGGAGGCGAAGGCGAAGATGAGATACCAGCGCAGATGGCGTTCGTCCTTGAACCACGGCAGAGAGCGGTGGTGCAGCGGGAGGCAGTAGATGAGCAGCGTGATGAGCGCCCACACCTCTTTGGGGTCCCACGTCCAATAGTTGCCCCACGAGATGCCTGCCCACACGGCTCCGATGAAGATGCCTACGCTCAGGAAGAGGACGGCGGCC
>JAUNIC010000180.1:3346-6340 GCA_030523615.1 Bacteroidales bacterium | reverse complement strand
GTCAGGAGCATCGGGCGTGTCAGGAGTATCGGGAGAATCTGGCGTGTCCGAATCATCCGCCTTCTCGGGGTCGTCCGACTTGCCAGGTTCCGGCGTGCCCGGCTTATCTGTTTGCTCGGGCGTCTCAGGTTGAGGCAGTTCGATTTCGCCGCAGGCTGTGGTGCAGAAAACCAACAGGCCGCAGAGAGTAGCAAAAAGAATTTGTGTTGCGGGGAATCGCATGAGGGCAAGTGGGGCTATAAACGACACGTGCCCCGCAAACACGAGTGAATGCAGGGCACGGGTATGGTTAGTGATTATTCGAATACTGCGTCGTCTTCGTCCATCTTTTCAATCTCGTCGGCCGTGGCTGCGGCTACGGGAGCGCCGGAGATGGCTGCGCTGATCTTCGCGCCGATTTCGTCGCAAAGTTCGGGATTGTCGGCGAGGACTTCCTTCAGCTTGTCACGGCCCTGGGCAATCTTCTGGCCGTCGTAGCTGAACCAACTGCCCTTCTTGTCGATGATGTTGTACTCAACGCCGAGGTCGGCGATTTCGCCAAGACGCGAGATACCCTCGCCAAAGTTGAGTTCGAACTCGCACTTGCGGAAGGGAGGAGCCACCTTGTTCTTTACAATCTTCACCTTCGTGAGCTTACCGATGACTTCGTCACCGCTCTTGATCTGAGTGGAAGGACGTACGTCAATGCGGACGCTGGAATAGAACTTCAGCGCGTTACCACCGGTCGTGGTTTCGGGATTGCCGAACATTACGCCGATCTTCTCGCGCAGCTGGTTGATGAAGATGCAGCAGCACTGAGTCTTGGAGATGGTCGCGGTTATCTTGCGGAGTGCCTGGCTCATGAGGCGCGCCTGGAGGCCTACCTTGTTTTCGCCCATGTCGCCTTCGATTTCAGCTTTCGGGGTGAGGGCTGCCACGGAGTCGATGACGATGATGTCGCAAGCGCCGGAGCTGATGACCTGGTCGGCAATCTGCAGGGCCTGTTCGCCGTTGTCGGGCTGCGAGACGAGGAGGTTGTCGATGTCTACGCCAAGTTTAGCAGCATAGAAGCGGTCGAAGGCGTGCTCAGCATCGATGAACACAGCGTTGCCACCTTGCTTCTGGCACTCGGCGATAGCGTGGATGGCGAGAGTGGTCTTACCGGAAGACTCGGGACCATAGATTTCGATGATGCGGCCCTTGGGGTAGCCGCCTACGCCGAGAGCGGCGTCAAGGCCGAGCGAACCTGTGGGGATGACGGGAATCTCTTCGATCTGTTCGTCGCCGAGGCGCATGATGCTGCCCTTGCCAAACTGCTTCTCGATGTTGGCCATCGCAGCCTGCAGAGCCTTGAGCTTATCTTCTTTCGAGCTGGGACGCTCGGTTACTGTTTCTTTCTTTGCCATTTTTTCTTAGTTCTGTATTATGTGATTAATCGAGTTCGAGATCAATGTCGTGAAGCTCGTGCCAGGGAAGACCCTGCTTGTTGAGTTCTTCCATGAAGGGATCGGGATCGAATTCCTCAACGTTGTGGACACCGGGCTTGTTCCAGAGGCCGAGCATAAACATGCGGGCGCCGATGCAGGCGGGAACGCCAGTGGTGTAGCTTACACCCTGCATGCCGGTCTCTTCGTAGGCAGCCTGGTGAGAGCAGTTGTTGTAGACGTAGTAGGTGTGCTCCTCGCCATTCTTGATACCGCGGATGCGGCAACCGATGGAGGTCTCACCGTCGTAGTTCTCGCCGAGGTCCTGAGGATTGGGGAGCACGGCCTTGAGGAACTGGAGGGGAACGATCTTAACAACTTCGTCGCCCGTACCGTCGGCCTTGGGAGCCTTGTATTCGATTTCGTCGATGCGACCCATACCGAGGTTCTGGATGCAGTCGAGGTAAGTGAGGTACTGCTGGCCGAAGGTCATCCAGAAGCGGGCGCGCTTGAGGGTGGGGTAGTTGATGACGAGGCTCTCAATCTCTTCGTGATGGAGGAGGTAGCTCTCCTTGGGACCTACGTTAGGATAGTTGAGCGTCTTGTGGATAGCCATAGGCTCGGTGACGATGTACTCGCCATTCTCCCAGTAGAGGCCTTCCTGCGTGATTTCGCGGAGGTTGATTTCGGGGTTGAAGTTGGTGGCGAAAGCCTTGTGGTGGTTACCGGCGTTGCAGTCAACGATGTCGAGATAGTGCATCTCGTCGAAGTGGTGCTTTGCAGCGTAAGCGGTGTAGATAGAGGTTACACCCGGGTCAAAACCGCAGCCGAGGATAGCGCAGAGGCCAGCCTTCTCGAAGCGCTCGCGGTAAGCCCACTGCCAGCTGTACTCGAAGTGAGGCTGGTCGTCGTGGTGGGGGAGGACGGCATCCTTATAAGCCTCGGCCGAGGGGAACTCAGGCTCGTAGTTGGCAGTGTCGAGGTAGTTGCAGCCAGCCTGCAGACAAGCCTCCATGATGGTGAGGTCCTGATAGGGGAGGGCAAGGTTCATGACGAGTTCGGGCTTATAGTCGTTGAAGAGGGCTACAAGCTGCTCCACGTCGTTAGCGTCGACCTGCGCGGTCTTGATGTCAGAGCGGATGCCCTTGTCTGCGATATACTTGGCAATAGCGTCGCACTTTGACTTCGTGCGGCTGGCAATCATGATTTCAGAGAATACGTCGGAGTTCTTGGCTACCTTGACGGCAGCAACGGTGGCCACGCCACCAGCACCGATGATGAGGACTTTTCCCATGGTTGTTTCGTGTATTAAGTGTTATTGTTTATATTTCTGCGCAAAGATACGGATATTTCGTGAGATGAGCAAGATTTTGGGATTTATTTTGTTCCTGTGAGAGCAAAAAAAAATCCCCGCTCGGCTTGTGCCGGGCGGGGAGTGTGTGTTGAGCGGTGGATTAGAGGAGGGTGATGGTGATGTCCTTCTCTACCTCTGCGGTAGCAATCTTGCCTTCGCGAGCGAGCCAACCGAGACCGAGATAGAGGTCCTTATCGTTGAGCTTGCCAGCTGCCTTCTTGAGGTCCTTACAAGTGA
>JAUNIC010000180.1:0-3336 GCA_030523615.1 Bacteroidales bacterium | reverse complement strand
TGCTCGTTGAGAGCGTTCCAAATTTTACCGGCGATAACGCCTGCTTTTTCGTTGATCATAATTCTTTGCTTTTTTACCGTTTAAAGTTTCAGGCGAGAGCAACGCTTCACCCTCTTGTTGATGCCTGTTCTGTTTTGTTTTTGTGTAGCGTTCTGTTTCTGTTGCTGAGGCCTCCGGACCATGCAAGTCTTTCATCCTCAGGTTTACAGGTGCAAATTTACGGCAAAAATGCGGAATGTTGCAAAGAAAATAGCGAAAAAAGCTCATTTTGCAATCTCTGAGATAGCAATTTGAAAACTTTATGGTGCAAATAAGATGCTTATTGTCTCATTTGTAACACCTTACGAAATTGCGAGTTTTGCGACGGAATTGTGCGTTTCCCACGTCACGGCATCTCAAAATGCTGGTAGTCTTTTACCGTGCGCCAATCACCGCCCCAGCGGAAACCGGCTTCCTTGAAGAGGCGATGACAGAGGTCGCCAGGGACGATTTTATAGTCGAACGTCTTCGAACGGTCGGCATAAGGCTTGCCTGCGGCAGGCGAAATGGTGACATTGCCTGACCTCGACGTGCGACGACAAGGATTGTACAGTGGATTGATATCGACCGCCAGACCTTGTCCATGTTTTGACACCTTGGTTGAACCCGCCACGAAGCGGAAGTTGAAGCCCGACGTATTATTGGCAGCCATCGAGCGTTCGTCGTCAGCTCCGTAGTTGTCCACGAGACGCATGTGCTCGATAGGGTAGTGGGCTTCGTAGAGTTGACGCAGTATGCCGAGCACTTTCTTTGAAATGCTGGCGTTCAGCACCATTTCGCCTATGACGGTGTGGCCGTCAGCTGTGACGTGCAGGCACGTGATGTAGCGCAGTGTCTTACGAGCCACGGTGCATCCTTTGCCGTACGACTTGCCCTTCATTACGGCAAATATCGAGTCGTTTAGGGCGCATTCGTTGAAAAAACTCTCCAGGCCACGCGCCTTCACCACTTCATCGGGTACAGTGTCGCCCGGCTGGTACATGGCTTTGTCGGGCTTGTGAACCGTCGCTTCTGGAGTGCGCTCTCGCGTGCTGCCTTGGCATGCAACCGATGCCACAAAGAGCATGGCCGCCGCCATATATAATATATAGATGAGTTTCTGCATCTGCTTTGTGTTTGTTGTGGTGCTGCTGGCTTTGTGCCGAACACAGTTATTGTTGGCTTTGTACCGAACGCGGACATTGTTGGTTTAGTGTCCGATGCCGTGGTTAGAGGCTTGTGCCGAACACCGTTTTGTACCACTGCGTCTGCTTGAAAGCCTCGTTCAGGTCGCCGAAATTGCAAACGGAGGCGTTGCGAGTATAGATTTCTTGGGGAACGAACATCGATACGCCGCACCAATCGTCGGGATTTGCTGGCATCGTCTGCATGGTGTAGTAGCCCGGGCCAATCCAGTAGCTCTCGGTTGCACCTCTAAAAGGTACAAGCTCGGAAAGCGCCATGCGAAGTTCACGCATCTGAATGGCGTCGACGCCGAGAGCGTTCATCACGCTGATGATGTCGTAGTTGTGAGGGCGGTAATAGTAGTTCTTTGCGTATGCCTGATAGTAGAAGGTCTGGCTCATGTCGGCACGCTTCAGCACCTCTACCATGTCGGTTTCACCATTTCCCATCTTCATGGTCACATCGTGAAGCATACTGCGCATCAACGTGGCAAAGCGTTCGAGAGCTTCCGTTCTCACACAACTGATGACGGTACCGTAACCGTCTGTGTAGGGGATGCTGCCTTTACCCTGATAGTAGCTGACGTATACACGCGCTACGTCGGCCACATCGGCAGTGAAGAGACCGCTGCGCACGAGGTCTGTATAGTAGGCACCCTCGGCACTGATGCTGATAGGCGAAGCAATGATGTAATCCGTGACACTGCGCAGAGCGTAGTCCACCTCGATGTTCTGCATCAAGCATGCATCGAAGAGCAGGAAATCCAATTTTACGCCGCTCTTCATGATGGCGCTCGCCAGATCGTCGATTTCTATCTGGTCGGCCACACTTCCAGCAACGCCTTTGTCGTTTGCCATGACGCCATCGGGGCCCACATCGATTCCGAAAGTCTTGCGGCGGTTGCTGTTGTTGGAGCTCGTGCTGAAGTCGGCCGGTAGCCATCCCGTGGCGTGGCTACCCATGATGAGGCCGTAGCTGTCAGAGTCGTAGTTCTTGCGCATGTACTCCAGCACCTCGGTAACCGTGGCGGCCGAAGCGCTCGAAATATCCTGGCTCCACTCCTTTATTAATTTAGGACCAAAGGGCATGCCTGTTCGCGGATCCTTTTGGGCGAGCTCCTGGCTGAGTTCGTAGAGACGAGGCTTCTTCGCATCGTCAATGAAGAGGAGCATGCGGTCGTTTTTGGGAATGTATTCCATGGCCTGCACGATCTCCGCGCTGTCGGCTTGGTGATATTTGCTGCTGCCGAGGCTGTTCTGCATGGCCATGTACATCATTACCGTGCGTCCGTAGTGATTCGGAGCATCGGGCATGCTGGGGTCATCTTTGTGACAACTGGCGAGAAGTACCAACGCCGGTAAGAGGAGGATGAAAAAGTATCGTTTCATAATCGTATGGTAGTGTTGGTGGGATTAGGGCTTCAGTTTTTCTTTCTGTGTGGCTCCGCCCTGCGTCTGTGTGCCGCGGAGTTCAAGGTATTCTACGCTCATGGCGCCTTTTGACTTCACGTATATTTCTGTGAGCACGCACTCTTTACCGTTGATGGTGATGAGTGCCACCCATTTTCCGTTACGTTTGCTGATGGTGATGGGGCGCTGCGGGTAAGCCGCCAAGGTTACCTTGGCTTGCGTAGCCGATGCCGACACGACTTTGTATCCGAAAGCCATTTTGCGTTCTATGGCGTTCAAGTCCTTCTTCGTGCCCGGGTGATCCTCATTGTTTATCCAATAGACGCTGACGGGCGCTTTGGTATTGATATTTGAGCCTGTGAGCTGCACGTCGTAGCACACAATATTGCGATTCAGGCTTCGCGACACTTTGAAGAGGCGTGTTCCGGCCGCATTTGCAACGGTTGCCGTGAGTGCAAGAAGTAGAAAGAGGAATAGTGTTGATAGTCTTGATTTCATGCTTATCTTGTTGTTTTGCGCTGCAAAGTTACCACTTTTTGGCCAAACGTGCACAATTTTGCTGAAAAAAATGCCTAAACGCTTGCAAGATTCAAAAGTTTGCCGTACCTTTGCATCGCTTTTGAAAACAAAGCATGCCAACGCCGCCGTTGAAGGCGAGCACATGGTGCCTATAGTTCAGTTGGTTAGAGCGTCAGATTGTGGTTCTGAATGTCGTCGGTTCGAG
>JAUNIC010000179.1 GCA_030523615.1 Bacteroidales bacterium | reverse complement strand
GCTAGAATTTCTAGAATTGCTAGAAACTCTAGCCCCCCTAGAACTCCTAGGACATGCTCCCACTACGAACATACGCACGCACGGCGCTCGCCCTTTTAACAGGTGAGCGCTGCGTCGTTTGTGGGGATGTCCTCGCCGGAGCGGGCATCTGTCCCAAGTGCTTGCTACAGCTGCCTTTCGCCAACATACGAGGCGCTACTGGCAATCCCATCGAGCGACTCTTCTGGGGCGTGGTGCCCATCGTCCGTGCCAACGCCTTGCTGACGTACCACCCCGGCGATAGCGTCGAACCCATCATCCACGCCATTAAATATCGTGGCCGCAGCGATCTTGCCGTCGACATGGGACGCCACATGGCGCAGGAGCTCCTCGCTACGGGCTTCTTCGACGGTATCGACTATCTGCAACCCGTTCCGCTGCATCCTCATCGTCAGCGCACACGTGGATACAACCAAAGCGAACGTCTGGCACGGGGTATTTCGGAGCTAACAGGCATCCCCATTGCAGACTTCGTGCGCCGCACGAAGGACAACAAATCGCAGACAAAGATGGCCCACGAGGAACGACAGGAAAACGTGAGTGGCATATTCGAAGTAAACACCGACGAGCTGCGCGCAAAACATCCGAAGCACATCCTCTTCATCGACGATGTCGTCACCACGGGAAGCACCATCATCAGTTACATGAAAGCGGCAACGGGGACCACTGAAGCCCCAAGCATCTCCATGTCGAGTTTCCGCGTGAGTGTATTGGCACTGGCCTTTGCAGGACAACTGCATGTCGGGCGTCTCTTCACACAAGACGTGGGGCTCGACGACGCTACAGTCAGCAACAGCGAATTCCGCGAACGGCAGTATGCGTCGCTCTAAAAACAAAAGATACAAGTTCATAACCATCAACATCGTATGAAAAAGGCATTCTTCACCCTCTTGGCCTCAGCATGCAGCCTCGGCGCAAGTGCACAAGGAAACGAATTTTTCAAAGTCGGCATCGGCCTCAATGCTGGCACCAACGGCATTGGCCTCGACGCGTCCATTGGCCTGACCCGTTTCGTGCAAATCCGCGGCGGTGTGAGCTACGTTCCGAATATGGACTTCCATGCCAAGACCAACATCTACAACGAGGCAGAGGCAGTCATCAATGCCTTCAATTTGGGACACAACAACATATCTTTCCCTGGCATTCCTCAAGACATTGACGTCAAGATCCAGCCAAACATGACCACTTATCATGCGCTGCTCGACCTCTATCCCAGCGGCTCTTTCCACTTCACCGTGGGTGCCTACTTCGGTCAGGAGAACGTCATCCGCCTTTACACAGATGATGGTAGTATGCAAGGCATTCACTTCGTCAACACCGAAGTGATTGACCGCATCAACACTCCCATCGACCACCTCGGCATCAATGTGGCTGGCAATCTCCTCACGCCCGACGCCCAGGGCAATATCGACGCTGTGGCAAAGGTACAGAAAATACGCCCTTACTTCGGCATCGGCTTTGGCCGCGCTGTTCCCCGCAAAAGTCGTGTGGGCTGCTCGCTGGACCTCGGTGTGCAGTATTGGGGCAAGCCGAAATACGAAAATAACGGTTTGGAGACCGAGGTGGTTCCCTCCACCAACAACTTTGAATCGCTTGCCAGCACGCTCAGCACACTCCCCATCTATCCAGTCGTGACCTTCCGCCTTTGCGGACGCATCTTCTAAGATATTCTATCCAAATTTGAGACAAACAAAAAGCGGCCTGCCACTCACAAGAGTAGCAGGCCGTATTTGCTTTGACAGAATTCTATCAATTAGGCGGGATTGATAGCGCCAGAGGGGCAAACATCAGCGCAAGTGCCGCAGTCTGCACACATATCGGGATCAATAGAATAGATGTCGCCTTCGCTGATTGCGCCAGCGGGACATTCGTCGATGCAGGTACCGCATGCAACGCAGTCGTCACTAATTACGTAAGCCATAGTGTTGTAATAATTAAGGAGTTTTAGAATATGTTGATTGTAATGTTTTCGGAAAATGGACGTTCCGAGTGCAAATGTACGGCAAAAGTTTTATTCTGCCAAATTTTTAAGGCAGAAAAACCACAATAATTGGTGATTGACGACAAAATGCAACAATC
The DNA here is from genome assembly GCA_030523615.1 of Bacteroidales bacterium. Taxonomy (GTDB): domain Bacteria; phylum Bacteroidota; class Bacteroidia; order Bacteroidales; family Bacteroidaceae; genus Alloprevotella. The sequence goes on along the minus strand of JAUNIC010000179.1, from coordinate 4,236 downwards.
GACAATACCCTTTTGTGGGTATCAGAGACGCTCGTAGCCGTAGCGCTCGATGACGTGGCCCCAATGCTCGTTCACCTTGTCGATGAGTTCGCGGGGATAGTCGTACTTGTTCTTCTTGTAGCCGCGCTTGCCGCCGACGTACTTATCCATGGCCGCACGGGCCTCCTCGAAACCGGGAAGGGAGAGCTCGCGGTAGATTTTCTCGGTCATGCCCATGGCGTCGGCCTCGAAATCCTCAAACTTCACCTCGATCAAGTTGCCCTCGGGGATGAGTGCCTTGTCGGCCATGTAGTGCTCGTCCATAATGTTATAGACATCGAGGATGTTCTGATCCATCTCCTCCTCGCTGATGCTGTGGAGTTCGAGGGGCTTGATGGTGTTGGTGAAGAAGGAGTGGGTGCTGTTGAAGACGGTGTAAGGATTGCGCACAAGATAGATGAACTTGGCGTTGGGGTACGACTTCAAGATTTCCTTCACACGAGCGGTGTGGGGAGGATTCTTCGAGAGGAACTGCGTGCCGTTGGTGTTCCACAAGGAGATGCGCATGAGTTTGTCGAAGGCGGCGTGGAAAGCCTGCTTCTCCTCCTCGGTAGCCTCATCGAAAGTGAGGTACTTGTGGGCAAACTCCTTCATACGCTTGGGGAAAATCCAGAAGTCGTAGTAGTTGTAGGGGCACATATTCTGGATGGCGAACTCTTCCTCCTGAGGCTGATCGGGGATAAGTTCCATGTTGTCGGTAGGGCGCTTGCTGGGCATGATCCAGCGAACGAAGGTCTTGAAGAAACCCTGGCCGAACATCATGAAGTGGGGGAAGACGGTCTGGTACGTGGTACAATAGCCGAAGTGCTGGTCGCAGGAGAGGACGTTGTGCACGAAGGTGGTGCCGGAACGCCAATGGCCCAAGATAAACACGGGATCGTGCTCCAGAGGTTTGTTGGCCAGCTGCTTGCGGAAGCGGCGGTTTTGCACAGGAGCCACGAGCGAGAGCAGGCGGCAGATGCCCTTGGTGAGGCAATACTTCAAACGTTTGTTCGAGGCAATCTCCTGCCCCTTTGTCATTTGCTTGAAAGTTTTCCAGTCGGCACCGACGAGGGTGTTGACGGGAAGTTTATAGAAGTTGATTTCGAGAAGTCCCATTTATTCAATTAAAAATTAATAATTAAGAATTAAAAAACAAAATGCGGTTGGAGGCCTAGCATCTTGTTTTATTTCCAATTATCAATCGATATTATTTATTTTAGTTATGTGGTTTATGAACACTATCCGAAAAGTTCGCGGAGCGCCTGCTCCACGCGGCTGACGGGGACGAGTTCTATGGTGGGATAGGCCTTGCGGTCGAGACCGTGGACGTTCTGTTCGGGGAGCACGAAACGCTGAAAACCGAGTTTCTGCGCTTCAGCAATGCGCTGGGCAATGCGGGTCACGGGGCGAATTTCGCCGCTCAGACCGCACTCGCCGGCCATGGCGGTGTAGCGGTCGATGGGGGTGTCGACGTTCGACGATAGTACGGCGGCGATGACGCTGAGGTCCATGGCAGGGTCGGTCACGCGGATGCCGCCGGCGATGTTGAGGAACACGTCCTTCGCGCCGAGTTTGAAGCCCACACGCTTCTCAAGGACGGCGAGGAGCATGTTCAGACGGCGGATGTCGAAGCCCGTGGCAGAACGCTGAGGCGTGCCGTAGGCGGCGGTGGAGACAAGGGCCTGGGTCTCGATAAGGAAGGGGCGGATGCCCTCGATGGCGGCCGAGATGGCCACGCCGCTGAGTTCGCCGGTGTTCTGCGAGAGGAGGAGTTCGGAGGGATTTTCCACTGGACGCAGACCGCTGGAGAGCATCTCATAGATACCGATTTCGGACGTGGAACCAAAGCGGTTCTTGATGCCGCGGAGAATGCGGTACATATGTTGGCGGTCGCCCTCAAACTGCAGGACGCAGTCAACGATGTGCTCCAACACCTTCGGTCCGGCGATGCTGCCTTCCTTCGTGATGTGACCGATGAGGAGCACGGGGACGTTCTGCTCTTTGGCGTATTTCAGCAAGGCGGTCGTACACTCGCGGATCTGTGTGACGCTTCCGGGTGATGACTCTACGCTTTCGGTGGCCATGGTCTGTATAGAGTCGACAATGAGGAGCTCGGGGTTGACGGTCTTCACCTGCTCGAAGATGCGCTCGAGATTGCTTTCGCAGAGGAGATAAAGCCCCCCTCCATCTCCCCCCGACTGGGGGGAGGGCCCGTTCGAGGCAGCGAACGACTGCAATCGTTCGGCACGGAGTTTAATCTGTCGCTCGCTTTCCTCACCGCTGACGTAGAGGATGCAGCGGTCGTTCATCTGCAGGATGGTCTGCAGCAGCAGTGTGGACTTGCCGATGCCTGGTTCGCCACCGAGCAGGATGAGGCTGCCCGGCACGATGCCGCCGCCCAGCACGCGGTTGAGTTCCTGGTCGTGGGTGTCGATGCGCTGCTCTTCGCTGGCATCGATCTCGGAGAGGCGCTGCGGACGGGCCTTGCCGCGGCTCAGGCCTGCGGCTGCCACCACTGCCCCACCCTTCGAGGGCGAAGCGGGAGCCACGGTGAACTCCTTCATCACGTTCCACTGGTGGCACGACGGACAGCGACCCAGCCATTTGGCCGACTCGTATCCGCACTCGCTGCACACGTATGCTGTCTTTGCTTTTGCCATAATTGTTCTCGCTTTTATTCCAATCCGCCAAGTTCACGTTTGAGGGTGATGAGTTCCTCGCGGATGGCGATGAGGCGTTCCACAACTTCTGCGCTCTGCTCTGCACCGGTGCGGTTCTTCTTGAGCAACTCACGGGCAGCCTCGATGCGCAGGCCGCGCACCTTGACGAGGTTGTGGATCACGCGGATGGTCTCGATGTTCTCCTTGGTGTACTGTCGCACACCGCGTCCCGCTTTCTTGGGGATAATCTGCGGAAACTCCTTCTCCCAGTAGCGGAGGAGGGTCTCGTTGACGCCAAACATCTGTGCCACCTCGCCGATGGAGTAGAAGCGCTTGAGATCTTTGTCTTTGTTGTAAGGCATAGTCCTGCTGTATTGTTGATTTTCGGGTACAAAATTACGGAAAAACTCCGAAACGCACAAACGTTTTCAATAAAAAAAGGAGCCGGCTCCTTGAGTCGACTCCTTTATGCGTTCTTAGAATGAAGCTTCAGAGGTTTATGCTTCGGCGATGGGGGTAACGCTAACGACGCTGCGGTCGCGGTTACCACGCTTGAAGTTTACAACGCCGTCGGTAAGAGCGTAGAGAGTGTGGTCGCTACCCATACCTACGTTGGTACCAGGATAGTGAACAGTGCCACGCTGACGAACGATGATGTTACCAGCCACGCAGGTCTGGCCACCCCAAATCTTAACGCCTAATCTCTGAGAAGCCGATTCACGGCCGTTCTTAGAACTACCTACACCTTTCTTGTGTGCCATTGTTTTCTACGTTTTAAAAGATTAAGCAATAACTTCCTTGATGGAAACTTCGGTGAACTGATGGCGATAGCCATTGAGCTTGCGATAGCCCTTGCGACGCTTCTTGTGGAAGACGAGGACCTTGTCGCCCTTTACGATGGGGCTAACTACTTCACAAACTACCTTTGCGCCCTCTACTACGGGAGCGCCGACGGTTACGTTACCGTCATTGTCGACGAGGAGAACCTTGTCGAATTCAACAGTCTGACCAGGCTCGGCGGTCTGGATGTGGTTGACGAAGAGCTTCTTGCCCTGCTCAGCCTTGAACTGCTGACCGTTAATCTCAACGATTGCGTACATTTTTATTATAATATGTATAAACGGGTTTTTCCGGGAGGCGGAATCGGGTGGTTGTTGCCTCGAAGGAAACAATCCCTATCTCTTCTTTTAGCCCCAGCGGACTCTAAATCGGGCGCAAATGTACGACTTTTCTTGTTTACAGCCAAACATTTGCGTAAATATTTCTGAATATTTTCGTCCTACCAACGGCGGTTGCTACCTCGACTCGAAGAATTCGGAGCATCGCCAGCTGTAAAAGGAGCATCAAACGGTTCTACCATAGGAGGCGGAGCCACGGGCCACATATTGCCGTTATCGTAGACGCTGTGCTCGACGGAGATGGTCAGATGGCCGCTCTCGCCCAACTTAAATTCTGCAGCAGCACCAATGCGGCCCTTCAGATTGGCGTAAGGGCCGTAGGGGGAGCCATAACCATAGCAGAAGGGATCGTAGCCATAACCATAGCAGAAGGGATC
>JAUNIC010000178.1 GCA_030523615.1 Bacteroidales bacterium | reverse complement strand
ACTACTTCCTCGCGTAAATGCCTTCGATGGTAGCCCATGCTCCCCATTCGTCCATCTGGATGGGGCCGTCGGTGGTGTTCTTGACGTAGATGAAGCGACGGTCGACGTAGGCTTCGAAGGTGAAGTCACCGAAACGGCCTTCGAAATAGGCACCGTGGAGTTCGGAGTCGCCCTCGGCCTCAGCGATGTTAGGCGTTACCTGCGACATGGACCAATGGATGGTATTGGGACCCGTCTTGGTGATGGTGCAACTGCCGCCGTATTCGGGCATAAAGGGATTGCCGGAGGCGTAGGTGAAGGAGTATTCGCCGCAAGCTTCGTCGATGTTAGAGACGGGGCTGAAGAGGTATTCGGTGCCGGGCTCGGGCTCGAGGTCGACCATGCCTTCCATCTCGTAGATTTTGTCGAGGAGCGACCAAGTGCCTTCTACGATTTTGCCTTCAAGGAGGTCGATGTAGAAGTGGCCGCACTGCTTGGTGCCGTCGTACTCGTCGAGCATGAAGATGATGTTTTCGTCGTCATCGTACTCGATGCGGTGGCCGTAGCAGGGGATGACGGTGGTCTTGCCGTTCTTTCGGAAGTAGGTGGTCTGTCCCACGAGGGTGCCGAAGGTGCTCTCTTCCACTTCGAGGCGGAAGCTGATATTGGCGCCGAGTTTTCCTTCCCACGCCCAGGGGGTGACGTCGGCCGACGCTGTGAGGGCGCAGCAGAAGAGCAGGAGAATGGTCAGGAGGTGTTTCATAGGGGGTATAGGTTTATGGGATTATTGATTTATGGGTTTTAACCAAAGAGTCCTCGTCGCAACTTGAACAAGTGCGGCGAGGACTCATCTATTTATATATATACTGCCGATGGAGCAGTACAGGGGGCATTAGGCTTCAACAGCAGCGGCTGCAGCTTCCTTCTTCACCTGCTTCTTGATGAGCTTGAGGGCGATGGGAGCAGCGAGGAAGATGGATGAGCAGGTACCGAAGATTACACCGAGGATCATGGCGAAGGCGAAGCTGCGGATGGCATCGCCACCAAGGAAGAAGATGACGAGGAGCACGAGCAACGTCGTGATAGAGGTCATGATCGTACGGGTAAGGGTGCTGTTCAGTGACTGGTTGAAGAGGAGTTCGCGGTCGCGGGTGGGGTAGAGACCGATGTTCTCGCGGATACGGTCGAAGACTACCACCTTATCGTTGATGGAGTAACCGATTGCCGTGAGGATAGCGCCGATGAACGTCTGGTCAACCTCAAGTGAGAAGGGCATCCAACCCCAGCAGATGGAGTACATACCTACGATGAGGAAGGTATCGATGGTCAGTGCGGCGATAGCACCTACGGAGAAGGCTACGTTGCGGAAACGGATAAGGATGTAGATGAAGATGGCAAAGAGCGAGAGGATGGTGGCGAGGATGGCGCCGCGGGTCATGTCGGCTGCCACACTGGAACCTACCTTCTGGGCGCTGATGATGGAGCCGCCCTTGGCGTTGTCGCGATCCTTGAAGGTGTCGTAGTCGGCATTGATGAGCTTAGCATCGTGGAGAGCGCTCCAGATGAGCTTCTCAACCTCCTGGTCTACTTCTTCACCGTTCTCTTCGATCTTGTAAGAGGTAGAGATGCGGACAGCGGGGTTAGAGGTGGTAACGATTTCGAGGCAGCTTACAGTACCCTCATCACCTACCTTAGCCTGAACGGCTTCCTTGACGGTTTCGGAGGCAACGGGCTTCTCGAATTCTACCACGTAGTTGCGACCACCGGTGAAGTCGATACCCTGCTGCAGGCCGCGGATGCCGAGGCTGGCGAGAGAGGCTACGATGAAGATGCCGAAGACGATGGCGCTCTTCTTGATCTGGCTCATGAAGGCGAATTCCTTCTCGCTCTCGAACTTCTTGGCAAGGCTGGTGGTGAAGGTGAGGTTGGTCCACTTGTCCTTGTTGAGGAAGTGTTCGTAAACGATACGAGAGATCCACACAGCGGTGAAGAAGCTGGCAACGATACCGATACCGAGCGTCATAGCGAAGCCTCGGATAGGACCGGTACCCACGTTGTAGAGGATAACGGCGGTGATGATAGAGGTAAGGTTGGAGTCGAAGATGGCGCTGAAGGCGTTGCCGTAACCATCGGCGAGGGCTTCCTTCACCTGCTTGCCAGCACGAAGTTCTTCCTTGGTACGCTCGTAGATAAGCACGTTGGCGTCGACCGCCATACCGAGCGAGAGGACGAGACCGGCGATACCGGACATGGTAAGTGCGGCCTGGAATGAGGTGAGCACACCGAAGGTGAAGAAGAAGTTGAGCAACAGGGCGCTATCGGCAACGAGACCGGGGATGACGCCGTAGAAGCAGATCATGAAGATCATGAGGAGCACGAAGGCCACGATACAGCTGATGAAGCCCCACTTAACAGAGGCAGCACCGAGGCTCGGACCTACGGTTTCTTCGCTTACGATGGTGGTGGGAGCGGGAGTCTTACCAGAGGTGAGCACGTTGGCAAGGTCCTGAGTATCCTGGGTAGAGAAGTTACCGCTGATCTGTGAGCTACCACCGGTGATTTCGCTCTGGATGGTAGGAGCGCTGTAAACCACGCCGTCGAGCACGATGGCTACGGGGCGCTTGAGATTCTTCTTGGTGATCATGGCCCAGTCGCGAGCACCGTCAGTATTCATGTTCATGCTGACAATGGGGCGGTGATACTGGTCGTAGTCGTCCTTAGCGCTTTCGATCACGTCGCCGGCGAGTGCGGGAGCACCGTTGGTCTTGCGGAGAGCGTAGAGTTCGAATACGGTGATACCGCTGAAGTTTTCGGGCTTAACACCCCATGCGAGGACGAGGTCCTTGGGGAGCATCTCCTGAGCGGTGGTGCTGCGGATGTATTCGCCCACAGCAGCGGTGTCGGCAGCCTGCACATAACCTACAACGCAGCCAGCCTGATAGTTGGTGGGAGAGAGGCGGCTGAGGATGGGGTGCTTCTTCTGTGCCTCGGCGATGGCTTTTTCATCAGCCTTGGGAGCAGCCTTGGCATCGTCGGCAGCAGCTACGTCCTTACCGGCAGCCTTGAGGGCGGCCTTGGCGTCGGTGGCAGCGGTGTCGGCAGCGGCCTTGGCGTCGGCTACGGGCTGAGCGGCGTCGGCCTTGGTGCTGTCGGCAGCAGCGTCCTTGTGCTGAACGCCAGCAGCCTCTTCAGCGAGACGAGAGTCGAGAGAGTTGATGATAGGCATGATTTCGCTCACGGTGTAGCACTCCCAGAATTCGAGATTGGCGCTACCCTGGAGGAGCTTACGTACACGTTCGGGCTCCTTGATACCAGGCATTTCGACCATGATCTGACCCATCTGGCCACGACCTTCGAGAATCTGGATGTTGGGCTGAGCCACACCGAAGCGGTCGATACGCTGCTGTACAACCTGATAAGAGTTGCTTACGGCAGCCTTGATCTGCTCTTCGAGAGCGGTGCGAACTTCAGCATCGGTGCTGTTGGGGGTGATGTTGGCGTCCTTCAGACGAAGAGCGAACACACCGCCGAGCTTGTTCTTGCCGGCTTTTTCCTGATACTTGCGGATGAAGACGTCGAGGAAGTCCTCGCTGCTCTTCTCTGCTTCTGCTTTGGCCTCTTCGATAGCAGCCTTGACCTGGGGGTCGTTGGCGTTGGTATCAGCAAGACCCTTCACTACGTCGGGCACGCTAACCTCGAGGATGACGTTCATACCGCCCTTGAGGTCAAGACCGAGACCGATCTGCAGTTCTTCACACTGCTTGTAGGTGTAACCGAGATAAACCTCCTGCTGACGGAGGCTGTCGAGGTAGTTCTTACCAGCCACTTCGCTCATGGCAGCAGCCTTGCCCTCGTAGTGACGAGTCACGAAGCTGAAGCTAAGGTAGAAGAGACAGATAAGGCCCAGAAGCAATGCAATGATTTTTACAAATCCTTTGTTTTGCATTTGAATTGAACTTTGATTTTGGGTTGTTATTATTGTTGATTATTTATTATTTCGGAGCCGTAATGGAGCCGTGCCCGTGTGTGTACGTCTGTTTATTATCACGTACGCGCACATTTTTGAGCGTGCAAATATAGTTATAAATTTCAAAATAATAGGCGTAAAACCGGGAAAAACATCATTTTTTATATAAAACATACGTATTTCTGCAAAATAATGATTAACTTTGCGCTCGAAAATTCGAAAATGTCGAAAACAAAATCAACAATATAATGACTCAACAAAACTACAATCGTACTCTCGTCACCGCCGCTCTGCCTTACGCAAACGGTGGTGTGCACATCGGCCACCTCGCCGGCGTGTATGTGCCTGCCGACATCTACGTCCGTTACCTCCGCCTGAAGCATCGCGAAGTGATGTTTGTGTGCGGTAGCGACGAACACGGCGTGCCCGTCACCATCCGTGCACGCAAGGAGGGCATCACCACACAGGAGGTGGTGGACCGCTATCACAATATCATCAAGAACTCGTTTGCCGGATTCGGCATCAGCTTCGACATTTACAGCCGCACAACAAGCGACATCCACCACAAGTTTGCGTCCGACTTCTTCCGCACCCTCTACGACAAGGGTGAGCTCGTGGAACAGACGGAGATGCAGTACTGCGACGAGGTGACGGGCGAATTCCTCACCGACCGCAACATCGTGGGCGAATGTCCCCGCTGCCACGCTCAGGGCGCTTACGGCGACCAGTGCGAGAAGTGCGGCGCTACGCTTTCACCCGACGAACTCATCAATCCCACGAACAAGAATAATCCCGGCCACGGCCTCGTGAAGCGTCCCACCAAGAACTGGTACCTGCCTCTCAACAACTATCAGGAGTGGCTCAAGGAGTGGATTCTCGAAGGCCACAAGGAATGGCGCACGAACGTGTACGGCCAGTGCAAGTCTTGGCTCGATATGGACCTCCAGCCCCGCGCCATGACCCGCGACCTCGAATGGGGTATTCCCGTGCCCGTCAAGGGTGCTGAGGGCAAGGTGCTCTACGTGTGGTTCGACGCCCCCATCGGCTACATCTCCAACACCAAGGAACTCTGCGACGCCCAGCCCGAGCGCTACGGCAACTGGGAGAAGTGGTGGAAGGAACCCGACACCCGCATGCTCCACTTCATCGGCAAGGACAACATCGTGTTCCACTGCCTCATCTTCCCCACCATGATGAAGGCTCACGGTGGCTACAATATGCCTGAGAACGTGCCCGCTAACGAGTTCCTCAACCTCGAGGACGACAAGATCAGTACCTCTCGCAACTGGGCCGTTTGGCTCCACGAGTATCTCGAGGAATTCCCCGGCAAGCAGGACGTGATGCGCTACGTGCTCACCGCCAATGCTCCTGAGACAAAGGACAATAACTTCACCTGGGCTGACTTCCAAGCGCGCAACAACAACGAGCTCGTGGCTGTCTACGGCAACTTCGTGAACCGAGCTCTGCAGCTCACCAAGAAGTACTACAATGGCGTTGTGCCCGCTTGTGGCGAACTCACCGAAGGCGACCGCGCCACCATCGCCGAATTCCAGAACGTGAAAGCCGAGGTGGAGCGCCTGCTAGAAGGTTTCCACTTCCGCGACGCCCAGAAGGAGGCCATGAACCTGGCCCGCATCGGCAACAAGTATCTGGCCGACGCCGAGCCTTGGAAGGTCATCAAGACCGACCCCGAGCGCGTGAAGACCATCCTCAACGTCAGCCTCCAGCTTTGCGCCAACCTGGCCATTGCCTTCGAACCTTTCCTCCCCTTCAGCAGCGAGAAGCTCCGTGGTATGCTCAATATGGAGACTCTCGATTGGGAGCGTCTCGGCAGCGTAGATCTTCTGCCCGCCGACCACCAGCTCGGCGAGCCCGAACTGCTCTTCGAGAAGATTGAGGACAGCGTCATCCAGGCTCAGCTCGACAAGTTGGCTGCCATCAAGAAGAAGAACGAGGAGGAGAACTACGTGGCTAAGCCCATCCGCGAGAATATCACCATCGACGACTTCGGCAAACTCGACATCCGCGTGGGTACCGTCGTCAACTGCGAGCGTCTGAAGAAGAACAAGAAACTTCTGCGTTTCGACATCAAGGACGGCCTCGAGAATCGTCAGATTCTCAGCGGCATAGCTCAGGAATACGATCCCGCCGACCTCATCGGCAAGCAGGTGCTTTTCCTCGCTAATCTCCCCGCCCGCGTCTTCAAGATCGGCAAGGAGGAACTCGCCAGCGAAGGCATGATTCTCTCGGCTCAGAACTACGACGGCCGCCTCAGCGTCTGCACCGTTGACCGCGAGGTGATGCCCGGTAGCGAGGTGGGATAATTTTAACCGCCTATCCTCCCTAAAAAATAAGTAACCCTTAATTCCGCAACACTATAGTTTAACATTATTTATAAGTGCCTGAGCAA
>JAUNIC010000009.1 GCA_030523615.1 Bacteroidales bacterium | reverse complement strand
CATAACGACAAAACGACAAAGTGACAAAATATCCCATTGTGACTTGATGGTAGATGTGAGGATGTGGGGGTGTGGCGCATCGCTGCACTTTTTTCTTCATATCTTTTGTTCATTTCAGTTTTTTTTCGTACCTTTGCACTCAGAATAGAGAAACCAAGAGCAGAAGAAAATAATATGTTCGAAAACCTGCAGAAATACCACGTCGTGCTCGCAAGCAACAGTCCTCGGCGCAAGGAACTGTTGGCCAATCTCGGAATTAAATTCGACGTCCGAACGCTCCACGGCATCGATGAGAGCTATCCACCAGAGTTGGTCGGTGAAGAGGTGGCGCTGCACATCGTGGGCAAGAAGGCGGCTGCTTACCAGGCCACAATGGCTCCCGACGAACTCGTCGTCACCGCCGATACGATCGTGTGTGTGGACGAACGCGTACTTGGCAAACCTGCCGATGCCGATGATGCGCGCGCCATGCTGCGAATGCTCAGCGGAAGGCAACATCACGTGGTCACAGCCGTGGGAATAACAACTGCGGATCGAACGCGGACGTTTGCCGTAACGACCGAAGTGACGTTCGCCCAACTTTCCGACGAGGTCATCGACCACTACATCGAGGTCTATCGACCCTACGACAAAGCCGGTGCCTACGGCATACAGGAATGGATCGGCCACGTCGGCGTGAAGTCCATCAACGGCTCCTTCTTCAACGTCATGGGCCTGCCCGTACAACGCCTGTTCCAAGAATTACAGAAAATAAATTAGAACGGTCATTATGTTTAATAGCGACAATAAAACCACTTCTCCCTCACTGCTGGACGACATCCTGGTCGAACTGCCACAGCGCACCGACGAGCGCGGCAGCCTCTCCTTCGTCGAAGCCAAGGATTTTGACTTCCAACGCGCTTTCTGGATCTATGACGTCCCTGAGGGTTCTGAGCGCGGCGGACACGCTCACCGCACCTGCACGGAGATGCTTATGGCTGTTCACGGTAGTTTTGAAGTGGAACTCTACGATGGCCACCGCCGCATCAATGTGGTGCTCGACAATCCGCGTCGCGCCGTGATGATTCGTCCCATGGTTTGGTGTCGCCTCTATGGTTTCTCGGCCGATTTTGTAGGCCTCTGTCTTGCATCACACCCTTATCAGCCAGAGGGTTACGTCAATACTATTGAAGAATTTGAAGCATGCAAATCGTAAGCTACGAACCTGCTCTGTCCAAGGTGTGGAATGATCTTGTGCTCTTCTCGCGCAACGCCACGTTCCTTCTCGACCGCCGTTTTATGGACTACCACAGCGATCGCTTTACCGACGTCTCGCTGCTCTTCTACCGTGGCAAACGCCTTTTGGGACTGCTGCCTGCCAGCGCCCACGGCACGAGCGTTGTGAGCCACGGCGGACTGACCTACGGCGGCTTTGTTCTCGCGGCCGATGCTCATGCTCAGGATGTGGGCGAGATGCTCGAGGCGGCTGCGGAATACTATCGTGCTCGAGGATTTAACGAACTGACCATCAAACCCATACCTGCCATTTATCACAGTTATCCTTCCGACGATGAACTCTATTGGCTCTATCGCCACGGCGCTCGACTGACTGCACGCGGACTCTCGTCGGCCATTCGGTTTGATGTTGCCATTCCCTTCTCTACCCTCCGCATGCGAAAGGTTCAGACGGCACGGGCTGCAGGATTGATGGTCGAAGAAACGGCGGATGCAACTGATTTCCACGAGTATTGGGAGGTGTTGACTGAAGTGTTGCAAAAGCGTCATCAGCACCGTCCGGTGCACACGATCGACGAGATACTCCGTCTGCGCGACAGCTTCCCTGAAAACATCGTCCTCTTTGTCGTGCGACGCCCCAGAGACCGCAAGATCGTGGGCGGTACCCTACTCTTCCTGACGCTTGAAGTGGCTCATGCACAATATATTGCTGCTTCCGACGAAGGACGCGAAACGGGTGCTCTCGATCTGCTCTTCTATCACGTCATTGGTGATCTTCGCGAATCGAGCATGCATTACCTGGATTTCGGCATCAGCACCGAGGATGCCGGACGCTATCTCAACGAGGGACTCAATTTCCAGAAGGAAGGCTACGGTGCCCGCTCCGTGGTCTACGATGCATATACAGTTGGTTTATAACAATGGTAAAATTTCTTGACATACAACGCATTACGGAGAGTTTTCAGCCCGAACTGTCGGCTGCTGTCGACCGCGTGGTGACGAGTGGATGGTACCTCCACGGCGCAGAAAACGAAGCCTTCGAGCGTGAGTTTGCCGATTATTGCTGTGGTGCCGGTGCCGCAGCCAAATGCATCGGTGTGGCCAACGGACTCGATGCTCTCTATCTCGTGCTCGCTGCGATGCGTAGTCTGCATCCCGAGTGGCACGACGGCGACGAGGTGATCGTGCCTGCCATGACGTTTGTAGCCACAGCCGAGGCGGTTGTAAGAGCCGGATTGAAGCCTGTGTTGGCCGATGTTGGCGCCGACGCTCTACTCTCCCCCACAGCCTTCGAAGCTGCCATCACGGAGCACACACGAGCCGTCATTCCTGTGCATCTTTACGGCCAGACGGCGGCGATGGATGCTATCGCAGCAATCGCGGCACAGCACGGTCTGTTCGTTCTCGAAGACGCCGCACAAGCCCATGGTGCCGACGGCGTTGCGCTCTATGGCGATGCTGCCGCTTTCAGCTTCTATCCCGGCAAGAATCTGGGTGCGTTGGGCGATGGTGGTGCTGTCGTGACACGTGACAAAGCGCTTGCAGATCGTGTGCGAACGTTGGCGAACTACGGTGCCGAACGGAAGTATTACCACGAATACCAGGGCTGTAATAGTCGCCTTGACGAGGTTCAAGCGGCGGTGCTGCGTGTGAAACTGCAGCGTCTCGATGCCGACAACGCACTTCGTCGTGAGGTCGCCAAGCGGTATATGGATGGCATCAGCAATCCGCACGTTGAACTCCTGCCCACAACTCCCGAAAACAGCGTGTGGCACGTGTTTCCCGTCTTTGCCGACGATCGTGAGGCGCTGCGCAAGCATCTGGAGCAACACGGCGTTCAGGCGCTCGTACACTATCCTCTTGCCATCCACGAGCAACCGTGTATGCGCGGATGTTGCGGCGAAAAGTGCAGCATCTTCCCCGAAGCCGAACGTATAGCACGCCACGAATTGAGTTTGCCCATCTCGCCCGTCATGACAGACGATGAGGTACAGCAGGTCATTGCTGCCGTCAACCTCTACAGTCGTCCCTTAACTTCCCATAACTTCCAAAATAAAGTATGACCCTCGAAGTTCTTATTTGCTCCTTCAACAAGGGCATTGTGAAGGTAGAAGATGTACTCTGCGAACCCCGCGACGGTGTCCGCTACATCGTGTCGTTTCAGTACACCGACGAACGCTATCTTGAGATGATCCCCAAGAGTCTCACGGATCGTCCCGATGTGCGCCTCTTCAAGTATCGCGGGCAGGGCCTTTCGTCCAACCGCAACCAGGCATTGACGCACGCCAAGGCCGACATCGTGATGTATGCCGACGACGACACGCGACTGAAGGCTGACACATTCGACGCGATTACAGCAATCTTTGAGAAGCATCCCGATGTTGACGTGGCACTTTTCTGCGCTTCGACCTACACCGGACGACTGTTGAAGGAGTATCCCACTGAAGAGCAGGACGTTGCGAGTGTTCCGTCGGATTACCACGTATCGACGGTCGAGATGGCTTTTCGCCGTGAACGCATCCAGGGCGTTGTGCGCTACGACGAGCGTTTTGGACTCGGTACGCGTTTTCTGACGTGCGGCGAGGAAGATATCTGGCTCTTCGACGTGCTGAAGCACGACATGAAGGTGCGCTTCTTCCCCGAGTGTCTCGTGGAGACGAGTGCCATGATGAAGCACACGATGATCTACGTCGATGCCGGTGTGCAACGCAGTTTCGGCGCGTATCTCTATTACTCCCGCGGTCACATGGCGTGGCTTCAATGTCTGCGCTTTGCGGCGCGTTACACCCTGCGCGGCTACTGCCATTTCGTGCCCACCCTGCGCCACCTTTGGCAAGGCGCGTGGTACGTCCGCAAGACGAAGTGATGATTTTGTCATTTTGTAACTTTCGTGGTTTTACGATTCTGGTTCGCCGCCGAGCGTGGCGCATTTTCTGTTTAAAAACTACGCATTTGTCGGATGAACCTTCCCTCTTCCCTTAATTATTCCCCCGATTTTGCCACGGAAAAAGCAAAATAGGGGCGTTTTTTATGTTTTTTGCTGAAAAAACGACAATTTCTTTGGTCGTTTCTTACGAAAAACGTAACTTTGCCACGCATTTTGGAGTATTTTGCCCATATTCTACGCCAGAAAACGGCGAGAGTGCTCCATCGAATCAATCTTTTACCCCTCCCCTCTTACCTCTTACCTTAAGAAATGAGACAACTCAAGATTGCTACAACCGTAACCGACCGATCGGGCGGTATACAGGAATATCTCAATCAGATCAACAAATATCCCCTCCTCACCATCGACGAAGAGGTGGAATGCGCACGACTCATTGCAAAAGACGATATGCGCGCGTATGAAAAATTAGTATGCGCCAACCTACGTTTCGTCGTTTCTGTGGCAAAGCAGTACCAGAACAAGGGTCTCACGCTCTCCGACCTCATCAATGAAGGCAATATCGGTCTGATGAAGGCTGCGCAGAAATTTGACGAGACGCGAGGTTTCAAGTTTATCTCCTACGCTGTGTGGTGGGTGCGCCAGAGCATCCTGCAGGCCATCAGCGAGAAGAGCAACATCGTGCGTCTGCCCCTCAATCAGGTGGGTCTGCAGGCAAAGATCGGACGTGCAAAAGCGCAGTTCGAACAGGACAACCAGCGCAGCCCCTCGCTCGAAGAACTGGCTGAGATTCTTGATGTTGACCTCGACCGCATCGAGGAATGTCTCGGCGCCAGCGGTAAGGCAATGAGTGTGGATGCTCCTTTTGCCGACAACGAAGAGAACTGCATGCTCGACACCATGCAGAACGAATCGTTTGCCAGCACGGATAGCAATGTGGATCGTGAGTCGCTCGCTACCGACATCGCCACCACCCTCTCCGTCCTCAACGACCGCGAACTCACCGTCATCCGTCTGCTCTTCGGACTCGATGGCGGACACGAGATGAGCCTCGAAGAAGTGGCCACGATGATGAATCTCACCCGTGAGCGTGTGCGACAGATTCGTGAGAACGCCATCCGTCATCTCAAAGACAATGCAAATACAGACCTCCTCTTGAAATATTTGGCATAGGTTTTCGGTTGAGAATTGAGAATCAAGACAAAGCGCCTTAAATTCTTAATTCTTACCTCTTAATTCTTAATTTAAAAGAATGACCAACAACGAGGAACTTAATTTAGCGTGGCAGCTCGTGCAAAACACGGGCTGCAATGTTTTTCTTACGGGTAAGGCAGGAACGGGCAAAACGACGTTTCTGCGCGAGTTTTATGCCCAAACCAGCAAGCGCGCCGTCGTGCTGGCTCCTACCGGTATTGCTGCCATCAATGCCGGCGGCAGCACGCTGCACTCTTTCTTCCAACTCCCCTTCGGACCCTACATCCCCGGCACAAATGTGAAGAGCGGCGACCGCAGTTTCAAGTTCAGCGACAAGAAACGTCGTCTTATCCGCTCGCTCGACCTTGTCATCATCGACGAAATATCGATGGTGCGCGCAGATCTGCTCGATAGCGTCGACAATGTGCTGCGCCCATTCCGCGACCGCACGAAACCCTTTGGTGGCGTGCAGCTCCTTATGATCGGTGACCTGCAGCAGCTGGCGCCTGTGGCAAAACCCGAGGAATGGGCCATGCTGCAGCCGTACTATGACACGCAGTACTTCTTCTCTTCGCGGTCGTTGAAAGAGGCCGGCTATGTGACCGTCGAACTCAAGCGCGTGTATCGCCAAAGCGAACAGACTTTTGTCGACCTCCTCAACAAGGTGCGCAACAACGAGATCGATGCTCACGTGCTGCAGCAGCTGAACTCGCGCTATGTGCCGGGCTTCAAACCCAATGCCGACCCTTCGACGGGCTCAGGGCAGACTCAAGGCTACATCCGTCTGGTGACTCACAATCGTCAGGCTGACAGCATCAACGAGCAGGAAATGAACGCCTTGGACGCTGAGCCGCACACATATCATGCCGAGGTGTGGCGCGAATTTCCCGAACTCTCCTACCCCACTTTCGAAGCCTTGACGCTGAAGGTCGGGGCGCAGGTGATGTTTGTCAAAAACGATTCCAGCATTCCTCGACACTACTTCAACGGTATGCTCGGCACCGTGGCGTCGATGACCGATAATGTGGTGAACGTCATGCCCCACAACGGCGGACAGATGATTGCCGTCACACCGGAACAATGGGAAAACACGCGCTACAACCTCAACGAAAAGACGAAGGACATCGAAGAAGAGCTCCTCGGAACTTTTACGCAGTTTCCCCTGAAGCCCGCATGGGCCATCACCGTGCACAAAAGCCAGGGCCTCACCTTTGAGCGTGCCATCATCGATGTGCAGTATTCCTTCTCCCACGGACAGACGTATGTGGCCCTCAGCCGTTGCAAGAGTCTCGAAGGCATCGTGCTCGCTTCGATGATTCCTGCGCATGCCATCATAACGGACAACAGCGTGGTGTCGTTCACACGAAGTATCCCTCAACAAATACCTGACTCGCAGAAGGTTGAGGACCTGAAACGCGATTATTACGTCACGCTGCTCGCCGAACTGTTCACGTTCCACCGCCTCCGCAATGCCATCGATGCGTATCAGCGCCACATCGAAGAGTGGTTGTCTAGACAGTGCCCAATGGCTATAGCAGATTGGAAGAACGCGCGTGCGGATTTCGAAAAGCAGGTGCACGAGGTGAGCCGCAACTTTTCTGTTCAGTATCAGCGCATTGTCTATGCAGGATATGATTACGACAAGGACGAGCATCTCCAGGAGCGTTGCCGCAAGGGAGCCGAGTGGTTTTCCAAGGCGCTCGATGGCGTGGCAGCCACTTTGAGACGCGCGAGAATATCGACGGGCAACAAGGCGGTGGCAGAGCGTGAAGAAGCGCTGCGGGCCGACCTAAAAGATGAGCTCACCGTGAAGCTGAAGCTGCTGAAGTACGTCCAGAAGAATGGCTTCAGTCCCGAAAACTACATGCATGAACGGGCTTTGGCCACGTTAGGATCGGACGCCGCCAAAAAGAAAAAAACAGGAAGCGCCACAACGAAGACTGCAACGAAACGCAGTGCCGCCCAGCACAAGGCGATGAGCTACGAAGACGTGCTCGAAGATATGAATTCGTACGATGCCTACGAACTTCGAGAGGTCGAAATCGACTACCCTGATCTCGCTCACGAGGGCCTGCCGTATTGAAAAAGTCAAGCATAAGTGACGAAAAATGCAAAAAGTTTACTAAAAAACGCAAAAAAGCACGATGAAATGGTGCTCTACTAAGTAGAAAGTCGTAACTTTGCGCACAAAATTTTTAAAGCCCCACATCTATGATTGCCAATTTTATCGAAGACAAGATCGTTACCGATGGACTCACCTATGATGACGTCCTCCTCATTCCCGCTTACTCTGAGGTTCTTCCCCGTACCGTTTCGCTCGAGACGAAGTTCTCGCGTCACATCGACCTGAAGATTCCTTTCGTAACGGCAGCAATGGATACCGTGACAGAAGCCCAGATGGCCATCGCCATTGCTCGCGAAGGCGGTATCGGTGTTATCCACAAGAATATGTCTATCGAAGATCAGGCGCGTCAGGTTGCTATCGTAAAGCGTGCTGAAAACGGTATGATCTACGACCCTGTAACCATCCAGCGCGGCAAGACCGTGGGCGATGCGCTCGCCATGATGGCCGAGTACCACATCGGTGGTATCCCCGTCGTTGATGACGACATGAAGCTCGTCGGCATCGTCACCAACCGTGACCTCCGTTTCGAGGCTGACGCCGACAAACTCATCGACGAAGTGATGAGCAGCGAAAATCTCGTCACCACCACCACCGCGACCGATCTTAGCGGTGCTGCAGAAATCCTCCAGCGCAACAAGATCGAGAAGCTGCCCGTTGTTGACAACGAAGGTCGTCTCGTGGGCCTCATTACTTATAAAGACATTACCAAGGCCAAGGATAAGCCCATGGCCTGCAAGGATGAAAAGGGCCGTCTCCGCGTAGCAGCTGGTGTAGGCGTTACCGCTGATACCATGGAGCGCATGGAAGCGCTCGTCAACGCTGGTGCCGACGCCATCATCATCGATACCGCTCATGGTCATTCCAAAGGCGTAATCGAGAAGCTCAAGGAAGCCAAGAAGCGTTTCCCCAACGTTGACATCGTGGTGGGTAACATCGCTACCGGCGAAGCAGCTCGTGCGCTTGTCGAGGCTGGCGCAGACGCCGTGAAGGTCGGCATTGGTCCGGGCTCCATCTGCACCACTCGCGTCGTAGCCGGTGTGGGTGTGCCTCAGCTCAGCGCAATCTACGATGTGGCAAAGGCTCTCGAGGGCACCGAAGTTCCCCTCATCGCCGACGGCGGTCTCCGCTACTCCGGCGACGTGGTCAAGGCGCTTGCTGCCGGTGGCTACAGCGTGATGATCGGTAGTCTCGTAGCAGGTTGCGAAGAAAGCCCCGGTGAAACCATCATCTACAACGGCCGTAAGTTCAAGACTTACCGTGGCATGGGCTCGCTCGAAGCCATGGAGAAGGGCTCTGCTGACCGCTACTTCCAGGGTGGCGTGAAGGAAGCCAAGAAGCTCGTTCCCGAAGGTATCGCAGGCCGTGTGCCTTACAAGGGAACTGTTCAGGAAGTCATCTATCAGCTCGTCGGCGGTCTCCGTGCCGGTATGGGCTATTGCGGCGCTCCCACCATCGAGCGTCTCCACAATGCTCAGTTCGTGCGCATCACCAACGCCGGTGTGATGGAGAGTCATCCCCACGATATCACGATTACCAGCGAGGCGCCTAACTATAGCCGCCACGATTAATGGGATTGCTCCCTTCCGCGTCCTCCGTGTTTTCGCTCTGTGTCCGCATTTTCTCAAAAGCGTTCACAATCTCTTATACGGCGTATTGTGCCTGTGTGAGAGGAGTCTGCGAAAACGTCGAATGACGCGGATGGGAGTATTTCCATGCTTTCTTACGCGCGCAAGTGTGCGTAACGCAATATGCGCACATAAAGAGACTTTTGTAAATGCACTCACAAAACTTGAAAATATCCTAATACGAACATGAAGAAATATCTCGTAGCACTTGCTCTGGCATTTGCAGCCATGACTGCAACGGCGCAGACCAATCCCGTCCTGATGACTGTCAACGGAAAGGATGTGACACGTGCTGAATTTGAATACGCTTACAACAAGAACAACAACGTAGAAGGTGCTGTCGAACAGAAGAGCATCGCCGAATATGTTGATATGTTCATCAACTACAAACTGAAAGTGGCAGAGGCCGAGGCGCTTCACCTCGATACGCTGCAAAGCTTCCAGGATGAGTTCCGCACCTATCGCGACATGCAGCTCACTCCGCACCTTGTCGACCAGCAGTTCATCGACTCTGTAGCGCATGCGCTTTACGACCGACAGGTTGAGGCGCTCGCCGGCAAGGAACTCCTCGACTGCAGCCACATTCTCCTCTTTGTGCGCCAGACGGATTCCGAGGCTGTCCGCAATCAGGTGGCACAGCGTGCCGACTCCATCTACAACGCTCTGCTCGGCGGTGCCGACTTCGCCACCCTGGCCAGCCAGCTTTCCGAAGACACCGGCAGCGCTCGCAACGGCGGAAAGCTGCCTACCATCTATCCGGGCATGACCATCCCCGAGTTTGAGAATGAAGCCTACGCACTCCCCGCAGGAGCGCTTTCGAAGCCTTTCCTCAGCCCCATCGGCTACCACATCATCAAGATGCACGAACGCAAGCAGTTTGAATCGTTCGAAACGCTCTACCCCACCATCGTGGCGGCCCTCAAGCGTCAGAACATCGAGGAAGCTTCTGCTCAGGCCAAGATCACGAAACTCATGGCGCAGACCGGCAAGAGCCGCGAAGATATCCTTCTCGGCGTGCTTGACGAACAGAAAGTGCTGACGCCCGATCTCGAATATCTCGTTCAGGAGTACCACGACGGACTTCTGCTCTACGAAGTGGCCAAGTCGCGCGTTTGGGATGCTGCCGCAGAAGATTCGCACGCCCTTGCACAGATGTTCAAGAAGAACAAGAAAAAGTATGCATGGGATGAGCCTCGTTTCGCTGGCTTCATTATCAGCGCAAAGACTCCCGAGGCTGCTCGTAAGGCACAGACGCTCCTCAAGAAGGGACTCCCCGAGGGCGTAGATCTCCGCACTTTCCTCAAGGAGACCGTCAACAAGGACAGCGTTGTCGTAATGGTTAGCGGTCCTTTCCTTGCCAAGAAGGGCGAAAATTCTACGATCGACAACCTTGGATTCGGCATCAAGACCCGCGAGGTGAAGCCCCTCCGCAAGGGATACATCTACACCACGGTAACCGGTAAGGTCCAGAAGCAGCCTAAAACCTACCTTGACGTCAAGAACGAAGTCGTGGCTGATCTCCAGAAATCGCTCGAAGATGCTTGGGTTGCCGAGCTTCGCTGTAAGTTTAAGTTCTCTGTCAACCAGGATGTCCTGAAGACTGTGAACAACCATTAACAGATCATTTACAATTTATCCGAAATGCTTCGGATTTCCCTCCGAAATATCAGGATTACCGAACTCGCTATAATGAAAAATAGATTATTCCTCCTCCTCGCCCTCGTGGCTTGCGCTACTTTCTCTTTTGCACAGAATGCACGAAAGAATGTCGTAGACGAGGTCATTTGGGTGGTTGGTGACGAAGCTATTCTCCTCTCTGACGTTGAAGAGGCTCGCGTCGGCATGGAGATGAACGGCGAAGCCATCGAGAACCCTTATGCTACGATTCCTGAGGAACTTGCCATCAAAAAGCTCTACATCCATCAGGCTGAACTTGACTCCATCGAAGTGAACGAAAGCGCTATTGTCAAAGCGGCTGAAGAGCGTCTCAACTTCTTCATCCAGCAGTACGGATCACGTGAGAATATGGAAGCCATGGCGCATAAGACCACCGCACAGATGCGTGAACTCTTCATCGAGATGGGACGCACGCAGCAGTTGGAAGAAGGCGTAAAGCGCAATCTTACGTCTAATATCCGTGTGACGCCTGCCGAAGTGCGCGACTACTTCTCCAAGATGCCGCAAGACTCTCTCCCCTTTATTCCCACCAAAGTTGAAGTGCAGATTATCACCAGCGTTCCCAAGGTCGGTCCTGAAGAACTGAATCGCATTGAGGGCCAGCTCCGCGAATTTGCTCGTCAGGTGAACGAAGGCGAAAAAACTTTTGCCCACCTCGCTCGTATGTATTCCCAGGATAAGGGTAGCGCACGCAACGGCGGTGAGACGGGTCTCAGCGGCCGTAACGAATGGGTTCCGGAATTCGCCAGCGTGGCTTTCTCGCTTACCGATCCCAAGAAAGTGTCGCGTATCGTCCGCACCGAATTCGGTTTCCACATTATGCAGCTCATCGAGAAGCGAGGTGATAAAGTTAATGTGCGCCACATTCTTCTTCAACCCGAAATCGAAGAATCCGAATACGAGCGTTGCATCCACCGTCTCGACTCTATCGCTGCTGACATCCACGACGGAAAGTTCACATTTGAAGAGGCTGCTCTCATCCTTTCTGACGACAAGGACACAAAGCTCAACCGAGGCATTATGGCCAACGTGAATTACGCTACCGGTGACGTGACGTCGCGTTTCGAGATGCAGGAACTTCCGCAGGACATCGCCAAGATTGTAGCCAATATGGCTGTGGGTGACGTTTCTCCCGCGGTGCGTATCATCAACGAGAAGACGGGTTCAGAGATCTGTGCCCTCATCAAACTCAAAAGCCGCGTCGAGGGACATCGAGCCAGCATGAACGAAGACTTTCAGGTGCTGAAGGGCATCGTTGAAGAAAAACGCAAGAACGAAGTCATCCAGAAGTGGCTGGCTGAGAAGATCAAGAACACTTACACCCGCATTGCTCCGGGATGGCGCGATTACACGTTCCGCTACGAAGGATGGGTGAAATAGTATAGACAACAAGAATACTCCTTGAAGGCTTTAAAAAATAAGTTCGTTTGGACAGGAATGGCGTTTCTCATGCTGTTCCTTGTCCAAACGTATGCTTTTACAGGCATCAACGATGTTGCCAGGAAGAGAAGGACCGTACCCAACGAGAAAGTGAACTTTACTTCCAAGAAGCTCTACCATGACATCGCAATCAGCCGCGACGGAAATATCCTTGTTGGAAACGTCCACATCACTCACGACGGCATGACGCTCACGTGCGACAGCGCTGTGATGTACGAAGAGTCTAATTCTTTCCTCGCCTACGGCAAGGTTCATATGACCGACGGCGATTCCATTTCCATCACTGGCGACTCGCTTTATTATGCTGGAGCCACAGAGTTTGCTCAGGTTTTTGCTCATGTTGGTAAGGATGTCGTTTTCAAACATGGTAAAATGACACTCTACACCGAGATCCTGAACTACGACCGTCCGTCGAATAGAGGATTCTATGATGTGGGAGGAAAGATTGTTGACGGCAAAGCTGTGCTTACAAGCCAAAATGGTGAATATCACACCGACGAGAAGACGGCTGACTTTACTAATGATGTTCTTCTCGTCAACAATGGCAAGGATTCGCTTGTCACAAATAATCTGCACTACGATACCGGCACCAAATGGGCACATGCAATAGGCCCTTCGAACCTTCTTTCAGGTGGTAGCCGTATCTACACGGAAGATGGCCATTACAATACAGAAACGGGCAGAGCGATGCTGTATGATCGTCCTCAGTTCTTTAACAAAGGACGTCAACTTATTGGTGATAGCATTCATTACGACAAGAATACCAAGCGTACCTACGCATACGATAACATCTACTTCTTCGACCCCAAAAACAATAGCATACTCCTTGGTGACTACGGTTGGTACGACGAAGAGAACGGTGAGGCAATGTGTACGCAGAATGCAGTGGCAAAGGATTTCTCCAATGTCAACGATACACTCTTCATCCACGGTGATACGCTCCGTCTTTTCACGTACAACCAGAAGACTGATTCTGCCTATCGTGAGCTCCGCGGATACTACCATGTGCGTGCCTACCGTACAGATATGCAGATGGTCTGCGATTCGCTTTGCTTCATCTCCCGCGACAGCTGTCTGACCCTTTATAAGGATCCCATTGCTTGGAACAATAATCGTCAGATTCTCGGTGAAGAAATTCGCGTTTTCTTAAACGATTCTACCGTCGACTCTGTCTATGTAGACCGTCAGGCTATGATGATCGAACAGCTCAACGATACCACGCTCTATAATCAGGTGGCTGGTAACCTTATGAGGTCCTACTTTGACAGTGGCGAACTCAAAGAGTTTTGGGTAGACGGCAATGGGCAGCTCGTCAACTACCCTATGGAGAAGGACAGTACCTATCTGTATCTTAATTATCTTGAGGCAGCGAAAATGCGAGCTTATATGGCCGATAAGCGTTTGCAGAAACTTCTTTGTCTGCCTTCGCCCAAAGCAACAACTTATCCCTTGGGTATGGCTCCTCCTGAACGGACAAAACTTAATGGTTTCGCATGGTTCGAATGGATGCGCCCGAAAGATAAATACGACATCTTTATATGGCGCTCCAAAGGAGATGCCAACAAGCTCAAAGACATTCCTCGACGCAATGCTCCTATGCAGACTCTTCAGCGTCTGTCCAACACTGTCAGCACCAAAGTCGAAGAGAATGCAACTGCTATTGAAACAGAAGCAAACAACGCCCTTGAGGACGCAGGACTTGAGGTCACGGTCGAACCATAAGGCCTTTGACACGAAAAAAAAGTTTTGACTCCCAAAGGTTTTTGTCATATAAAATTATTGGTGTCCGGTAAACAGTTGCAAAAGGATAAATATCAATGCGTTCAGGCCGTACAAGCCCCGAAGAGGGCGACATTCTGTCCTGGGGGCGTGAGCCCCAATTACCGGAGCCTCGACCTTGTAAGAATGCCGCCCTTACAGGGCTACCTATTATTATCGCGCATCTTTTTAAACGTAGGGCTCAAGCCCTACGCTGGCTGGATGTCACCCCGTTGGGGTTTACCTGACACCAATAATTTAAAATACATTCCATAATTGACGCATGAACGACATTATACATCTTCTTCCTGATTCCGTTGCAAACCAGATTGCAGCGGGAGAAGTCATAAAGTGTCCCGCATCGATCATAAAAGAGCTCGTCGAAAACAGCTTAGATGCCGGAGCAACTCGCATCCAAATCATTGTGACCGATGCGGGCAAAACATGCGTTCAGGTCATCGACAATGGCAAAGGAATGAGTGAGACTGATGCACGTCTCTCTTTTGAACGCCACGCTACATCAAAAATCAAGGACGCCTCGGATCTCTTTGCGCTTACAACAATGGGATTTCGTGGCGAAGCCCTCGCCTCCATTGCCGCAGTTGCGCAAGTGGAACTCCGTACCCGCCGTGAAGAAGATGAACTTGGTATTCAGATTGACATAGAAGGCTCGCACGTGACAAATCAGGAAAGTGTCATTTGTCCTGTTGGTGCTAATTTTATGGTGAAGAATCTCTTCTTCAACACTCCTGCTCGTCGTCGTTTCCTCAGAAGTGACCGCTCTGAACTTAAGAATATTACCGACGAATTCGAACGCATTGCCCTCGCCCATCCTGAAGTCAGTTTCAGCTTAGCCACTCCACACGCTACTCTCTTCGATCTCCCGGCAAGTTCCTTCCGTCAGCGCATCGTCAACATCTTTGGCAAAAACATTGACAAGAAACTCCTCAATGTCCAGGTCGACACTTCCGTTGTCAAAGTTGTCGGTTTCGTAGGTTCACCAGAAAGCAGCAAGAAGAAATGCGTAGAACAGTTCTTCTTTGTCAACGGCCGTTACATGAAGGACTACGTCTTCGCTGCCGCCGTTATGGCTGCATATGAACGTCTTATCCCCGAAGGTGATAAAATACCGTTCTTCCTCCAGCTTTTTGTCGACCCCGAAAAGATCGACGTAAACATTCATCCCGAGAAGACGGAGGTGAAATTTGAAGACCGTCACACGATATTCGAGGTGCTCAAAGCTGCTGTTCGAGAATCGCTTGGCAAGTTCAACGCCATTCCTACCATTGATTTCGACACGCGAGAACGTCCTGAAATTCCTTTGTTCGAACAAGACGCAGAGGCTCAACAACCCGAGATAAAGTTTGATCCCGATTTTAACCCCTTTGACGGGCCTTCTTTGAACCTGGGTGAAAGTTCTCTGCCTCCAACACAACGCAGCATTCCTCATCATCGCGTTTCTTTCGACGATATTCCGACGTCAGACCCTGTTCATGCTGCTACTGGTGGTGGCAAGACGGCTTCTCGCTTTCCAAAGCGTACCATGCCAGTCGATCTGCCCCCCTACAGCTTTACAAACACAGAGGGCTCTGTAGAACCCGTTTCTGCGCCCCTCGACGAACAGACACTTTTCTCATCCCTCTCTTTGGATGAAAAACAAGAGTGGCAAGCCTCTGCCGCAGAATATCTGCAGTATCGCGGAAAATATATGCTGACAGCCGTTGAAAATGGTTTGCTCATCATAAATATCAGTCGTGCGCATACTCGCGTCTTATATGAAGAATACATCAAGAGCGAACGTGAAAGCGCACATGAAAGTCAGGGACTTCTCTTTGCTCATATCCTCGAACTCACACCGCGCCAAAGTGCCATTCTCGAAGCCATGAGCGGCGACGTTGAGGCCCTTGGTTTTAACATCAGTCCTTTAGGAGGTGGCACTTTCTCTATCCTTGGCGTTCCTTCTGGTATAGAGGGCATGGATCCTGTGCAGCTGTTACAAAGTATCGTTGATGAGGCCTCCGACAGATTTGGCGATTCCGACGAACCTATGCTTCACAGCGCAGCATTAACGCTTGCGCGACGAACAGCAATTCCCGTTGGACAACATCTCAGCCAAGAAGAAATGCGAGATTTGGCAGCGAAACTCTTTCAGACCTCCAATCCCAACATCACGCCCGATGGCAAACTTATTTTGACCATCCTGCCCCATGAGAGCATAGTGGCCAAATTCCGATAATTTTGTTACTTTATTTCGGAAGTATTCTAAAGAATAACAGAGATATCTATCATGGCAGACGGAAACTTCAATACTAAAATATTGCCTCCAGGTGGATTCGCCAGCGGTCTTAGAACTGGCGAAGCCCGTATGAAGCAGCGTGCACAAAAATCATTTCACGAAGTTCTCTGCAATTGTCCGCAACTTACAGCTGCAGAGATTGAAACGCTGGAACGTCGTTTTAATGAACTTTTGGCGCTTTGACCTTTGATAAAAAGTCAATTTTGCTACGTTCAGATGATAGCACCAGATGACAAATAATGTTGTTCGATGTTGCTTTTGTTAGAAAATAAATGTGGCGATTGGCTTGGTTTGTTATTTTTTTATTATCTTTGCGCTCGTTCTAATAAACACAACAAAAAAATGGATAACACAGTCAAAGTATTTTCCGGTACAAAATCCACCTATCTTGCTGAAAAGATTTGTAAAAATCTTGGCCTCGAACTCGGCAAACTTGAAATCACCTACTTCAGCGACGGTGAGTTTGAAGTATGCTATACGGAATCCGTGCGTAACTGCGACGTCTATCTCGTCCAGAGCACATTCCCCAATTCTGACAACCTGATGGAACTCCTCCTCATGGTCGACGCCGCAAAGCGTGCATCTGCACATAGCGTCAACGTCGTAGTTCCTTATTTCGGATGGGCACGACAGGACCGTAAGAGCAAGCCCCGTGTAAGTATTGCTGCCAAGCTCGTGGCAAATCTTCTCAGCGTTGCAGGCGCAAGCAGAGTGATGACAATGGACCTCCATGCCGACCAGGAGCAGGGATTCTTTGAAATTCCCGTTGACCACCTCTTCTCCTCCAGCATCATGGTTCCCTACATCGAAAGCCTGAAGCTGAAGGATCTCGTCATCGCCAGCCCCGATATGGGTGGCGCAAAGCGCGCAGGCAGCTATGCAAAGTATTTCGACTGCCCCGTTGTCGTAGGTCACAAGACCCGTGCCTGTGCCAATGTGATATCTTCTATGTATCTGATCGGTGACGTGAAAGACAAGGACGTCGTGATTGTCGACGACATGGTCGACACCGCCGGTACCATCACCAAGGCCGCCGACCTCATTAAGTCCCAGGGAGCACGCAGCGTACGTGCCGTTGCATCCCACTGCATCATGTCTGGTCCCGCCGATGAGCGCGTTGAGAACAGTGCTCTTGAGGAAATGGTGTTCACCGACTCCATCCCTTACCGTGGCCACTGCTCCAAGGTGAAGCAGCTCACTTGCGCTGATCTCTTCGCCGAAACCATTCGTCGCGAACTTGCCAACGAAAGCATTAGCGATCAATATCTCCTCTAAGAGTCGACACAACGTCTTCTCCCCCTCTTCTTACAACAGTGGCCAGGCAGTGATTTTCCTTCACCGCTTGGTCACTTTTGCCCCTTTATAGAACTCAAGCACCGTAAAACACAGCTTTATGCGTCGCAAAATCGTCCGTGTCGTTTGGACCATCTTTTTCTCATTCCTCGGTTTCATTTGCCTTGCCGTTATCTTTATCGAGCAGGGTTGGATCGGCAATATGCCCGAACTCGATGCCCTTCAAAGCCCCATCAGCCGCTACGCCTCGCAGGTGATTTCGGCCGATGGAAAGTTGCTCGGCACATGGTCCAGAAATGAGAATCGTGTCTATGTTCCCTATGATAGCATTTCACCGTTCCTTTTCAAAGCTCTGGTGGCTACAGAAGACGTCCGTTTCTATGAGCATTCCGGAATTGATGCCAAGGCTTTAGGACGTGCCGTCGTAAAACGCGGACTCCTCGGACAGAAGAACGCTGGCGGCGGTTCCACCATTACTCAGCAGCTGGCCAAGCAGCTCTATTCCGAGACGGCGCAGACATCCATTCAGCGTTTGTTTCAGAAACCCATCGAGTGGGTGATCGCCGTAGAGCTTGAGCGCTACTACACGAAACCTGAGATTATGACGCTATATCTCAACTACTTCGACTTCCTGCACAATGCTGTGGGTATCAAGACGGCTGCCAATGTTTACTTCAGCAAAGAACCCCGCAATTTGACACTCGTAGAATGCGCCACGCTTGTCGGAATGTGTAAGAACCCTTCCTATTACAATCCCGTGCGTTATCCCGAACGCTGCAGAGAACGTCGCAACGTCGTGCTTCAGCAGATGGTGAAAGCTGGTTACCTTTCGGAAACGGAGTGCAGAAATGCATCTGATGATCCTCTCGTTCTGCACTACCACCAGGTAGACCACAAAGAGGGAGCTGCACCCTATCTGCGCGAATATCTGCGTCAGATTATGATGGCAGACAAACCTGAACCTGAGAATTACCGCGATTGGCAGCGTCAGCAGTACTACTCTGACTCCATTGCATGGGAAAACGATCCTTTGTTCGGCTGGTGCAAGAAGAACAAGAAGCGCGACGGCTCGAACTATGATATCTACGTGGACGGTCTCAAGATCTACACGACAATCGACACCCGTATGCAGGAATATGCCGAACAGAGCATGTTTGAACATGTCGGCAAGACCCTGCAGCCCATATTCAACAGTCAGCGATCATCTTGCCGCAACTTCCCGTATTCCAATAGTATTTCGACCGAACGCGTGAATGGGATTCTGCAGCGCAACATTCGTCAGAGCGCAAGATATAATACAATGAAGGCAGAAGGGTGCACCCAGGAAGAGATTGACCGTGCATTCAATACGCCGACGCGCATGACTGTATTTACGTATCACGGTGACCGCGATACGACGATGACGCCCATCGATTCCATCAAGTACTACAAGAGTTTCCTTCGTTCAGGCCTCGTGAGCATTGACCCCACCAACGGCTATGTGAAAGCGTATGTCGGTGGTATCAGTTTCTCCCACTTCCAGTACGATATGGCCATGCAGGGCCGTCGACAGGTGGGATCGACCATGAAACCCTTCGTCTATGCTCTCGCTATGGAAGATGGTTATACTCCCGACGACCGAATCGAGTGCCGTCCGAAGTCCTATAACGGGTGGAAACCCAAGAGTAGCTATGGCGGCATCGTCCCCATCCGTTGGGGCCTCGCGAAGTCAAACAATGCAGCAACGGCCGAATTGATGTGGCTGATTGACCCCAAAGGCAAGAAGTTGGAACGATTCCTCCACGAGTGTGGCGTTGCTAATCCTGATATCGATCCCTCCATTGTACTCTGTTTGGGCACGTGCGATATCACCGTCGGCGAGATGGCATCGGCTTACACCGCTTTCCCGAATAAAGGCATCAGATGCGCTCCCATCCTCGTAACGAGAATCGAAGATAGCAATGGCAACATCGTGGCAGAATTTGCTCCTCGCATGAATGACGTACTCTCTGAAGAGACGAGCTACGACATGATCGATATGATGCGTGGTGTAATCGATCACGGTACCGGTAGACGAGCCAGAGCCTATGTCCATGGCGCCGTAGCCGGTAAGACTGGTACGACAAATAGCAGTTCCGACTGCTGGTTCATCGGTTACACTCCCGAACTCGTGACTGCGTGCTGGGTGGGTGGCGAAGATCGTGACATTCACCTTCTTAACGGCTCGATTGGACAGGGTGCAGTTGCAGCGTTGCCCATATGGGGTAAATACATGAAACGAGTGTTGGAAAACAAGGCGTTGGGATACGATCCTGAAAAGCCTTTTGATATGGGCGAAAAAGAACGAAAGAAACGTGAACGCCCTTCTGACCAGCGTCCTCACGGTAGCAGTGGTGGTGCAAAGAAGCAAGCTCAACCCCAAGAAGAATCAGCCCCGAAGTCAGAAGCGCCTGTAGGTACGCGTCTTTCGCCTCCTCCTGCATCTGCAACGCATTCAGAATAATAATGCGCTCGAAATGTAAACGTAATATAAACGACAAATACAACATTTAGGATCATCCGGAAAATGAATAGGTAAAACAGAAAATGAGCGCAACAGGATTTTACGATTCTGGTTGTCCAAGAGTAAACAGAAAATGGGCGCCAAAACGGGCTTACGATTCTGCATGGCCAGGCGCCCTGGAAAACGACCTCCCCCAGCCCCTCCAAAGGAGGGTAGCCGGAAAACCCCAAACGGGGAAAACGATAACGAAGAAAACCGTACTTCTTGAACGCGTTATTTGAAACGTGTTTTCTCTTGTTCTCGTTTTCAGCGTTAAGCGTTTTCGGGAGCTTGCGACCGTTTTCCTCCGCCCCATTCCGAGGACACGTAAACATTTGGCGCGTTTTCTGTTTAAAAACTACGCATTTGTCGGAAGAACCAACATTAACGGTACGGATAGTAATCCCCTACTCCACTGCCTATGAATTTCTACGCTATAATCCCTGCTCGATATGCCTCGACACGCTTTCCTGCCAAGCCCCTTGCATTTTTAGCCGGGAAGCCCATCATACAGCATGTTTATGAACGTGTAAGTAAGATTGTTGACAAAACGTATGTTGCAACTGATGACGAAAGAATCAGCAACGTCGTAGAAGGATTTGGCGGCAGAGTAATCATGACAGCATCGACACATCCCTCTGGAACTGATCGCTGCCGTGAAGCTTATGAAAAGATAAAGGCGGCGGAACGCGTCTCTGCGGATAACGGATCCGAAAACGGTGAGGATAATGAGTGCGATGTCGTCATCAATGTGCAAGGCGACGAACCTTTCATTCATGCATCTCAACTCGAGGGGCTTATGCACTGCTTTGATATTGCCGACACGCAGATTGCAACACTCGTCAAGCCCTTTACTCCCGCAGACGGAATTGCCGCACTTAAGAACCCCAATTCGCCGAAGGTCGTAGTGGGCAACGAGATGCAGGCGCTTTATTTCTCTCGTTCCGTTGTTCCATTCCTTCGCAATTTCCCAGAAGAGGAATGGCTGCAGCACCACACTTTCTACAAACACATCGGCATCTATGCTTATCGTGCAGAGGTGTTGCGACAGATTACAGAAATGCCGCAAGGAACTCTCGAAAAGAGCGAAAGCCTTGAGCAACTGAGATGGCTGGAAGCTGGATTCTGCATCCGGGTAGGAACGACCGACATTGAAACCATTGGCATTGATACGCCTGCCGACCTCGAGCGCGCAGAACAATTCCTGAAGCGCTAACACACTAAAATCCTCAAGATTTCCTTCTAACACAGAATACAAAACGTAACTAATGATTAAAAAGATCCTCATAACTGCAACATTTGCTTTTGCCTTTGCGCTCAACGGCAATGCCCAAGCCCTTAAAGTCAGCACTTATACTGCACGCGACGGCAGTGTGTTCACCGGAGCTCTGGTGAATGGCAAACCTAACGGCTACGGACGAACTCAGTATACCAATGGCGATATATACGAAGGTGACTACACCAAGGGCAAGCGTAATGGTCAGGGTACAATGACCTATGAAAATGGAGAAAAGTACGAAGGTACCTGGGTGCTCGATTTGCGTAATGGCAAGGGTGTCTTCTACTTCGCCAATAACAATAGATACGACGGCCTCTGGTTCAAAGACAAGAAGCAAGGTACGGGTGTGATGTACTATTACAACGGCGACGTGTACACCGGCGATTGGAAAGATGATCGTCGTTCTGGCGACGGTACCTATACGTATGCTTCCGGTGCTTATTACAAAGGCCGCTGGGTCGATGACAAGAAGCACGGAAAGGGTGTGTTCGATTGGGCGGATGGCTCGAAGTACGAAGGCCAATGGAACAACAACGTGCGCAGCGGCATGGGAACCTACTATTATGCTGATGGTGACGTGTATGCTGGTGAATGGCGCAACGACAACCAACACGGCAAGGGTATCTACAAGTTCCACAATGGTGACAAGTACGAAGGTGCATACGTTGACGGCCAGCGCACTGGCGAAGGTACATTCACTTTCGCCAATGGCAACAAATATGTCGGCTCGTTCTTGAACGGCGAGAAGTCTGGTCAAGGCACGTTCTATTGGAAGGGCAAGGCGTCTTACCAGGGCCAATGGAAGAATGACAAGCCTCACGGTCAGGGTATCTACAAGACCAAGGAAGGCGACGAATACAAGGGCGAATGGGCGGATGGCCTGATGGATGGCGAAGGCATCCTGCGCTCTGCCAACGGTGATCGCTACAAGGGTGGTTTCCGCAAGGGCTTGAAGCATGGCCGCTGCATTGAGATTCTTGCCGATGGCACTCGTTTCGAAGGTACTTACGTCGACGGTGAACGTGACGGCCTTTTCGCAGAATACGATAAGAACGGCAACAAGATTGCTGTTGGCAAGTATGTGAATGGACAGCGTGAAGAAAAATGATTAGACAATACGATAAACGTTTGCAATAAAATAAATCAAATACTATGGCTACTACAAAAAAAACAAAAGTAGCTCCCCAAAAGGCTGCTCCCAAACTCAAGATTGTCAAGAAGGACAAATGGCTCCTCCCCTACAATGACGCCATTCAGGGTCGTCATGATTATGCGCTTCGCAAGATTGAAGAGTATACCGAAGGCAAGCGCAAGCTTGTTGACTGTGCCAACAATCACCTCTACTTCGGTCTTCACCGCTCACCCCGTCAGTGGGTAATCCGTGAGTGGGCTCCCAATGCGACCCAGATATTCCTCGTCGGACAGTTCAATGATTGGAAGGAACTCCCCGAGTATGAGCTCCATCGTGTCAACGGTGGCGAAAATTGGGAACTCAAACTTCCCGCTAAAGCTCTGCATCACGGCGATCTCTATAAGCTTTCCATCCATTGGAAAGGCGGTCAGGGCCTTCGCATCCCCGCTTACGCACGCCGCGTTGTTCAGGACGAAGTTACTCATCTCTTCTCCGCTCAGGTTTGGGCGCCTGCTGAACCTTACGAATTCAAAGTCAAGAAGTTCAAGCCTCAGCGTGATCCTCTCCTGATCTACGAATGCCACGTCGGCATGAGTCAGGATGCTGAGAAGGTAGGTACTTATAATGAGTTCCGCGAGAATGTTCTTCCCCGTATCGTAAAGGACGGCTATAACTGTATCCAGGTCATGGCAATCCAGGAGCATCCCTACTACGGTTCCTTCGGTTATCACGTCAGCAACTTCTTCGCCGCTTCCAGCCGTTGCGGTACTCCCGAAGAACTCAAGCAGCTGATCGATGCTACCCACGAACAGGGCGTTGCCGTCATTATGGACCTCGTACAGAGTCACGCTGTGAAAAATGAGAACGAAGGTCTTGGCAACTTTGCCGGCGATCCTTGCCAGTATTTCTGCGAGGGCGAGCGTCGTAACCACCCCGCATGGGACAGCCTCTGTTTCGACTATGGTAAGAATTCTGTCATCAGCTTCCTCCTCAGCAACTGTAAGTTCTGGCTCGAAGAGTATCACTTTGATGGTTTCCGCTTCGACGGTGTTACCTCCATGCTTTACTACAGCCACGGCCTCGGCCAGGCGTTCGGCGGCTACGGTGACTATTTCAACGGCACACAGGATGTTGATGCCATCTGCTATCTCACAATGGCTAATGAACTCATCCATCAGGTCAACCCCAATGCCATCACGATCGCTGAGGAAGTCAGCGGTATGCCCGGTCTTGCCATGCCTCTCAAGGACGGCGGTATGGGATTCGATTATCGCATGGCTATGAACGTGCCCGACTATTGGATCAAGACCATCAAGGAGCGCAAGGACGAGGATTGGCATCCGTCAAGCATCTTCTACGAACTGACCAACCGTCGTGCCGACGAAGGTACAATCTCTTATGCAGAGAGTCACGATCAGGCTCTTGTTGGCGACAAAACTATTGTCTTCCGTCTCATCGATGCCGATATGTATTGGCACTTCAAGAAGGGCGACGAGAACTATATGGCTCACCGCGGTATCGCTCTCCATAAGATGATCCGTCTTGCTACAGCATCTACTATCAACGGCGGTTACCTTAACTTCATGGGTAACGAGTTCGGACATCCCGAGTGGATCGACTTCCCCCGCGAGGGCAACGGCTGGAGCCACAAATATGCACGTCGTCAGTGGAATCTTGTGGACAACAAGGAACTTTGTTACCACTACCTCGGTGACTTTGACGAAGCCATGATTCACCTTATCCGTGGTGAGAAGAAGTTCCAGAAGACCGAAGTTGAGGAAATCTGGCACAACGACGGCGATCAAATTCTTGCTTACCGCCGTGGTGACCTCTACTTCATCTTTAACTGGAGCCCCAACAAGTCATTCACCGACTACGGATTTATGGTACCTGCTGGTGATTACAGCGTTGTACTCAATACTGACAATCCTGTATTCGGTGGTTTCGGACTCTCTGACGACAGCGTGAAGCACTTCACAAATTACGATCCCCTTCTTGCTGCCCAGAATAAGGGCTGGCTCAAACTCTATCTTCCCGCTCGTTCGGCCGTCGTTCTCCGCAAGAATCCCAGTACCGTTCAAGCAGAAAAGGCACCCGAGAAGAAGGCTGAAGTCAAAGTCGGTTCTGTGACTCGCGTTTCTAAGCTCAAGAAGTAATTTGTTGCGTAATCAGTACCAATCTGCAACAGCAGGTTTTAGCTGGTGTCTATAGTCAATGCTGCTGTTTTGATGCGTTCTGTTACACTCCTTATTTATAATAAACTGCGTCGCGGGGTATGAATTTTCCCCGCGATGTAGTTGTTTGAGCATAGTAAAAATTATCTTTGAAGAAGAATAAATTATCTTTGAAGTAGTTTAAAATATCTTTGAGAGAGTTTTAGCTGCTGAAAAGAGTTTTTTTCTTCAAGAACAAGTATTACACACGAAACAAATACGATGGACAATATCGACAAACACATTTATCGCCGCGACGTACTCGACTTTGTTACCGTCGCTACAGAGTTCTGTCGACAGCTTGAGCAGTGCGAAGGTAGCGAACGCGGTGAATTTGCCCGCATGCTTCAGCAACTTCTTCCGATGCTTTACCTAAAAGCTTCTATGGTTGAAGAAGTAGAAGAAGGCGTAGGATTCGTCGAAGACATTGTCACCGAGGACGATTATGAGTATGTGCGTCATCAGATGAAGCTTATCATGCGCGATGCCGACGACTATCTTGACGTCTATTGTGAAGATTTTCGCTACTCAGATACTCCTGTTCTCTGCACAGTCAGCGAGAGCCTGGCCGACTGCTATCAGTCGCTCAGAAATATGGTTGAGGCTTTTCGTCAGGGACACGACGAAGCAATGGAAGTCGCTCTTTACGATTGCCTTATGGACTTCTCCGAACGATGGGGACAGCTCCTCCTCGGCGCGCTTCGTGCCGTCCATGAACTTTTGGCTTCTGGCACCGTCGACGAACTTTAACTCAAGCACGATATGACCGAACTATTCACCAAGACCGACAAAGCACTCATCCCTACTCTGCCGCGCTACATCTTTGGAGGACGCATCATCGTTGTCCAAAGCGAAGGCGAAGCTAAACGTGCTGTCGAATATCTTCGCACTTTCAAGATTCTCGGCATTGACACAGAGACGCGTCCTTCATTCAAGCGAGGTGTCCAAAACCAAGTAGCTCTTCTGCAGATTGCGGGCGATGGCATTTGTTTCCTGTTCCGTCTCAACTATATGGGATTCCCACAATGCCTTGTCGATCTTCTCGAAGATCCCACGATCCTCAAGATAGGCCTTTCACTCCACGACGATTGGCGTATGTTGGCTCATCGCCACGAAGGCTTCCATCCTGCAGGATGGGTTGACCTCCAAAACATTGCGACAGGTATGGGCATCGAAGATCTTAGCCTTCAGAAACTTTGGGCCAATTTCTTCCGTCAGCGTATCAGCAAGAATGCTCAGCTTTCCAATTGGGAGGCCGATCATCTCGACGAGAAGCAGCGCATTTATGCAGCTACCGATGCTGACACTTGCATCCACCTCTATCGCCGCATGACGGAACTGCATCTCAGCGGCGACTACACGCTGCTGCCACCGCCGCCTCCCAAGGAAACCGCAGAGGCTGCAAATCTTTCAACTTCAAACGATAAACCTCTCACCTCAGAACAATGCACACCCTCATCCTCCGACGCGGCAAAGCCGACAGTCTCAGACGCTTCCACCCCTGGCTCTTCAGCGGAGCCGTCTTCAAAATCATCTGCGAGGAAGAAGACCTCCAAGAAGGCGACCTCGTCCGCATCGTCGACAGCGTCAAAGACGAAGAAGGCACGCACTACGAGTTCATCGCGATCGGCCACTACCAAGTCGGCAGCATCGCGGTCCGCGTCCTCACGTTCGAAGACGAAGAAATAAATAGCGCCTTTTGGAGTCGTCGTCTGCGTGAGGCTTTCCTTGTTCGCAAGCGCTTGGGGCTTGTACGCCAAGACAATACGATGTTCCGCCTCGTGCATGGTGAAGGTGACCGTCTGCCCGGACTCATCATCGACGTCTACGGCGACACTGCGGTCATGCAAGCCCATAGCGTCGGCATGCACGTCAGCCGACAGGAGATTGCCGATGCGCTCTGTGAAGCCACTGAAGGTCTTGTGAAGAACGTATACTATAAGAGCGAGACTACCCTCCCCTACAAAGCTCCCATCACTGGCGAGAAGGAAGGATGGCTTGTCGGACATTCCGACGTCAACGTTGCGCAAGAGAATGGCATCAAGTTCCACATCGATTGGCTCGAAGGTCAGAAGACAGGCTTCTTTGTAGATCAGCGTGACAATCGCGCGTTGCTTGAAGAATACGCCCATGGCAAGAATGTGCTCAATATGTTTTGCTACACCGGCGGCTTCAGCGTTTATGCTCTCCGCGGCGGCGCCAATCATGTCCACAGCGTTGATGCCAGCGCACGCGCCATTGAACTCACCAATGCTAATGTGGCCTTGAATTTTCCTGATGCTCAGCACGAAGGCTACTGCGAAGACGCTTTCAAGTATCTTGAGCGTGCCGGCGGTGACTACGATCTCATCGTGCTTGATCCTCCAGCCTTTGCCAAGCACAAAGATGCACTTCGCAATGCCCTCAAAGGCTATACGCGCCTCAATGCCATAGCATTCAAGAAGATTCGCCCCGGTGGCATCGTCTTCACATTCAGCTGTTCGCAAGCTGTTAACAAGGAGCAGTTCCGTCTTGCAGTATTCACCGCAGCGGCTCAAAGCGGTCGCCATGTGCGAATCCTACATCAGCTCCATCAGCCTGCTGATCACCCCATCAACATCTACCATCCTGAAGGCGAATACCTGAAAGGACTTGTGTTGTACGTAGAATAAAGTCAACCGTCCGCACATTTTATAAAGTACAATCAACGCCCGCAATAGCCAAACTGCTTTTGTGGGCGTTGATTTCGTTTACAAATTCGTGAGTTCGTGAATTCACTTTTTCACAATTCACAATTCACAAATTCACCTTTTGACTTTTTGACTTTTTGACTTTTGGCGTATTCTTCTTATCACGCCATTACCTCAG
Organism: Bacteroidales bacterium; assembly: GCA_030523615.1. GTDB lineage: Bacteria > Bacteroidota > Bacteroidia > Bacteroidales > Bacteroidaceae > Alloprevotella. The sequence goes on along the minus strand of JAUNIC010000009.1, from coordinate 8,293 downwards.
TTTGTTCTTCAAGAAGTGGGAGCGCACGAAACTGAAGAAGAGCAGCACGGCGCAGAGATTCACGATCCACGCAGCCCAAAACGCCGATGAGTAACTCATGTACTCAGCTAGGCATCCGCCGCCGATAACGCCGAGTCCCATACCAGCATCCCACGAAGTGAGCATCGTGCTGTTAGCCGTGCCTCGTTGATTAGAGTGAGCCAGATTGACAAACATCGTCTGCATGGCCGGCCACAGATGGCCGTTGCCGAGTCCGATGATAAGCGCTGCGCCATAGTATCCCCACGCATTGTGGATGGCTGCAAAAGCGAGATAACCGAAGAGAGAAAGTGCGATGCCGCGGCTGGCGTTTTCTGCCACTTTGCCTTGGCGCAGGCTTCGTGCACCGATGAGGCGAGAAAGTATAAGACCGATGCTGAGAATGAGGAACCACAAGCCCGATCCGGCCGTCATGCCGAGTTCTTCCTTACCGTAAATGGCGAGATAAGTGGCGAGTACGCCATAGGAGAACGCGAAGCAAATGACGACGATGCTCTCTCGCCAGCCCTTGACGAGGAAGAAACGGTCAAGACTGAGAGGCTCGCGGTTTCGGACGATTTCCTTCTCGGGAAAATGCACCATAGAATTGATGAACAATCCAATGCCCGCCACGGCCAGCGCTACGATGAAGATGATGTGGTAGCCACCGGTGAAGTAATCATAGATGAGCAATCCGACGGTTGGCGCGATGCTTGTTGCGAGATTGTTGCTCAATCCGTAATAACCGATTCCTTCTGCTCTGCGCGACGGCGGTAGAACGTCGATGGCACATGTGGAATTGGCCACGGTGACTGCTCCCATCGGTCCGCCGTGTAGGGTGCGGATGATGGCAAAGAAAGTGAGTGTGCCGGCCACGATATAGCCCGCAAACATGGCGAAGAAAAGGAAATAACTGATGAGCAACACGGCCTTTCGCGGGAAACTATCGACCAGATACCCCGAGAACGGACGGACGATGAGTGCAGCGAGAGTATATCCCGAAAGCACAAGTCCGATGGTGTCTTTGTCGGCTCTAAACTCCTCGCTGAGGTAAAGCGGCAGGAGCGGTGTGACGATCATGAATGAGAAGAAAATCATGAAGTTGGCCGACCACACTTTAATATAGTTATGGTTCCAAAGACGATCCATTTGTCAGTGTTTTGTGTAGCCTTGGTGAAGGCTTGTAAGTTTAGTCCTGCATTGTGAGAGAGCGGTTTACGCCTTTTGGGGAGATCCCGCGGGTTTGAAATCAAGCAGCGTCTTGACTACTTCCTCTCGGCTGTCGGTGAGCGAAAGTAGTAGATTTTTGTAGCGTCCGTTCGCCATGAGATGCTCCAGGAGCGGATAGATGGGCACCTCGTTTTGCCAAAATTGGCTGCCGAAGAAAATCATGGGGCTTGCAAATCCGAACGAGAGATAATGGTTCTGCACCGCCTCTTGGAAAACCTCTTGTAAAGTTCCTGCGCTGCCAGGGGTGAAGATGATGCCGCCATACGCTGCGGTGAGTATGAAATCTTCGCGAATGCTATTGTCGAAGTACTTCGCGATATGTGTAGCAAAAGGCGTTGCCGGTTCGTGGCCATAAAGCCATGTGGGGACGCCGAGGCTCTCGTAACCATCGTTTTGCGGGAAACGCTGACGCACCTCCATCGCCGTCCTCACCCACATCTCGTCCTTAAAACTCGGCGCGGCAGCCAACATCTTCAGCGCTTGCTCCACCTCGTTGTCGTTGCGTCCAGCCATCCATGCGCCAAGGTGAGTAGCTTCCATGGCACCCGGTCCACCACCGGAGATCATCAGGAAACCTTCCTCCGTGAGGCGTTTGCTGATGAAGACAATGTGGCGAAACTGCTCATCAGTGCGCAAGAGTCCGTGTCCACCCATGACACTGACAGTTTTCAGCAGGTCACGATCCTGCATAAAATCTTCGACGGCTTTACGGATGCAATAATCGTGCATCGATCGCGCCATAAGCTCGCGCGTGCTGCACGCGTGCTTTCCTTTGTGGAGGTAACACTCGTAGACACGGGCGTCATAGTTGTCGGGGCCATAGAGGTCTTCGGCAGTGTACAGCGTCTTGCGCCCGATGTCGTACGGCACAAGATCCAGATAGAGCGCGGTGCCCCCAATATCTTCTTTGTTGAAAGGTTCGAGCATAATCGTCTATCATTTTACAAAGTGACAAAGCGACATTTCACTCTGCCACCCACTCTCCGCGGAACCACTCGCAGAAAGGCTGCTCAGCTGTAAGAGGTTCATAAGAGCAAAGACGACCCACGGAATCGAACTGCAGGAGCTGATTCGTGAGTCGGCTTCCATCGCCGAGACACAGCGTCTTCACAGCGATTGTATGTTGTCCTCGCTCAATGAGTTGCTGCAGCCGAAGTGTCTGCTTTGAGCTTGGGGTTGACAGGTTCGCCTCCCGGCAAGTTAGGCTTTGTCTCAGCTTCGTCGGCTGGTTTGGCGGGTTCTTTTGGTTCATTTTTTGTTGTCTTGATGCCCCACAATGCGAGATTACTAAGGGCCAGTACTTGAGGATATTTCTGCCAGAAGGCACTCTGGTAGATTGTGACATGAGCCTGCGTAACTTTGCGTCCTTGTGGCACATTGACGCTGGCCGATTGCGTTTTGCTAAATTCGCGGATCGACTCCGTAAACGTTGCCGTTGAGTCGTTGTCGAAGGTAACGCTGAAGATGAAAGTTCCGAATTTTGTGCCTTCGCGATATATCCACTTTGTGTCGAAACCGAGAATCAGGCGATCGCAAGGCTTGAGTTTTGAGGGCGGAATGTCGAAATCGTAGCGATTATTGCTGTTGGAAGTCAACGCCAGACCTTTACGGTTTTCCCAGAGCACCAGCGTATCAGTGCTCTCGTATGTATTGGCTCCATCAGCCGTACGATCGGCCTTCTTTTCCTCGCCCGTGAGACGTTCGCTCACTTTGTCGGTGATGGCGAGCATATCTTTGGGATTACGAGCATAGTGCGCCATAGAGAGTCTAAACTCCTCGTCGGTGATGCCGTGTTTCTTGAAGACCGCCTGCGTGTATTCGTACTCCAATTCAGCGAGTTTTCCGTCCTTGACATTTTCTGTGGCGAGCGCCATGGCAACCTGATAGTCGTAGAGCACGTCGATCATGGCGTGCTCCGACAAGATGCCGTTTCGGTCACGCATATCCTGCTCGCATCCCGTCAGGATACAGGCCCAAATGACAAGCAGTATGTAGCTGAAATGCTTCACTAAATGAATTGGTTGTGAGGTAATTGATGTGAGTCGGCCACTCGCCTACTCTGAGGCTTCATCCGTTGCGTTTCCGTTGAGTTCGCCGTCTGTGATGCCGGCCAGACGCTTGTAGTAGAAGAGTATCATGGCTACAGCTCCGACACTGATGGCACTATCGGCAAAGTTGAAGACTGCTCCGAAGAATGTCTGTCCGCCGATGACGGGCCACGATGCGGGCCACTGCCAGAGGGGGAAGTAGAACATGTCGACGACGCGTCCGCTGAGGAAACTGCCGTAACCTTCGCCAAAAGCCGTAAACTCGGCCACGTTGGAGAAGAAAGGATTGGCGGGTTGGCTCTCGGTGAAGATGAGTCCGTAGAAGCAGTTGTCAATGATGTTGCCGAATGCGCCCGAGATGATGAGGGCGAGGCAGACGATAAAGCCGATGGGATACTTCTGGCGAATGCATTTCACGAGCACGTAGGTGAAAGCGCCCACAGCCACAAGGCGGAAGACGGTGAGGATGCCGGTGCCGATGAAATCCATGCCGAAAGCCATGCCACGGTTTTCGACGAAGTATATTTTGAACCAGTCGAACACGTCGATGCGTTCGTACAGGGCCATATTTGTCTTAACGGCAATCTTGATGACTTGATCTGCGACGAGAACAAACACGACGATTGCTGCTGAAAGAAATGCGCGTAATTTCATGCGTTAATTTGTTTAGGAGACGTATCTCTCCCTACAGCGTTACTTGCCTTGTGCGAGCTTTGCCTCGATGCTTAGCGTAGCGTGAGGCACAGCGCGGAGGCGCTCTTTGGGAATGAGCTTCTTGGTGACACGACAGATGCCGTAGGTTTTGTTTTCGATGCGGACGAGAGCGGCTTGAAGTCCCGTGATGAACTTGTGAAGACGCTGGGCCATGGCCATTTGCTCTTCGAGCGTCTGCGTGCAGCTACCTTCTTCGAGTGTGTGGTAGGTGGGCAGCGTGTCGTCGATGCCGTTGTTGTTGCGCTTGGCCATGGTGTCCATGATCTCGTTATACTGCTCAGTGGCTACGGCGAGTTTTTCGTTGATGAGGACGCGGAATTCTGCAAGTTCCTCGTCTGTATAGCGTGTCTTTTCCATGATTGTCAGTTCGTTGGTTTAGAGTTTTGGGAGAGAGTTTAGTTGGTAATTAACCAAACTCTCCACCCTCAACTCTCAACTATTTTGTTATGCTTTCTTGATTTCGGGTTTTTCGATGGCTGCAAACTCGAGGCTGAGCGCCAGCACCTGACCACAGATGTACTCGCTGAATGCCTCGGCAGCTTCGCGGTTGGTTTCGGGGAGGGTGAGGTGAATGCGGTCAGAGATTTCGAGTCCGCTCTCCTTGCGGAGCACCTGGATGCTGCGCACGATGTCGCGTGCCTGGCCTTCGCGGCGAAGATCGTCGGTGATGGTGATGTCGAGCGCCACGGTGAGTGAGCCTTCGCTCGTCACGCTCCAGCCGGGCATATCCTCTGCGAGGATGTCCACGTCCTCGCGAGTGAGCTCGTACTGAGCGCCTTCCACTTCGATCGTGATGGGAGCAGCTTCGAGAGCGGCAATCTGTTCCTGGCTGAGCGCAGCAACAACAGCGGCGGCGGCCTTCATCTGCTTGCCGAACTTCTTGCCCATGACGCGGAAGTTAGGCTTCACGCTCTTCTGCACCATCTGGCCTTCGACAAACTTGAATTCCTTGACGTTCACCTCCGAGAGAATCAGTCCGGCCATGGCTTCCACGTTAGCCTTGAGCGCAGGATCAGTCACGGGGATGCTGATGGTCTGCAGGGGTTGACGCACGCCAATCTTCTCCTTCTTGCGGAGTGAGAGAACCATGGACGTCACCTTCATGGCGAGCTGCATCTGCTCTTCGAGCGTGTGGTCGATGGCGCTCTCGTCGGCTACGGGGAACTTGTCGAGGTGCACGCTGTCGCACTCGCTGCAGAGGTCCTTGTAGAGGCGGTCGGCATAGAAGGGTGCGATGGGCGCCATGAGCTTGCTGACGGTGAGGAGGCAGGTGTAGAGCGTCTCGTAGGCGGCGAAGTCGTTGGCATAGAAACGAGCCTTGGACAGACGAACGAACCAGTTCGAGAGATTGTCCACGACGAACGCCTGAATGAGTCGGCCAGCGCGGGTAGGCTCATACTCTTCGTAGGCAGCGCTCACCTCTTTGACGAGCGTGTTGAGTTCGCTGAGCAGCCACTTGTCCATCGTCGTCTTCTCGCCGTCCTGACCGGGAGTCCAGGTGCAGTCGTCGAGGTTGGCATACATCGTGAGGAACGAGTAGCACTGGAAGAGCTTGCCGAAGAAAGCACCGCTCACTTCCTTTACGCCGTCGGGGTCGAAGCTGAGGTTTGCCCAAGGATCGCTGTTGGTGATCATGTACCAACGGAGGGGGTCAGAACCGTACTGCTCGATGGCGCCGAAGGGATCGACGGCATTGCCGAGACGCTTCGACATCTTCTGGCCGTTCTTGTCGAGCACGAGACCGTTCGAGATAACAGCCTTGAAGGCTACGCTGTCGAAGACCATCGTGGCGATGGCGTGGAGCGTGTAGAACCAACCGCGGGTCTGGTCGACGCCTTCAGCGATGAAGTTGGCGGGATAGCAAGTGCGGCTGTCGAGCGCCTCCTTGTTCTCGAAGGGATAGTGGATCTGAGCGTAAGGCATGGCACCCGAGTCAAACCACACGTCGATGAGGTCCAGCTCGCGTCGCAGGGGCTGACCACTCTCGCCCACGAGGACGATATCGTCCACATACGGACGGTGGAGGTCAATCTTATGATAATTCTCTGCGCTGTAGTCGCCAGGCACGAAGCCCTTATCCTTGAAGGGATTGCTCTTCATCAGGCCTGCGGCAACCGACTTTTCGATCTCGTCCCACAGCTGCTGGATAGAGCCGATGCAGATCTCCTCCTTCGTCTCGCGGTTGCGCCAGATGGGGAGCGGAGTGCCCCAGTAGCGTGAGCGGCTGAGGTTCCAGTCGTTGAGGTTCTCGAGCCACTTGCCGAAGCGTCCGGTACCGGTGCTTGCGGGCTTCCAGAGGATGGTATCGTTGAGCTCCATCATGCGCTCCTTGACGGCTGCGCTGCGGATGAACCAAGAGTCGAGAGGATAGTAGAGGACGGGCTTGTCCGTGCGCCAGCAGTGAGGATAGTTGTGCACGTGCTTTTCAATCTTGAAGGCACTGCCCTCTTCCTTCATTTCGAGGCAGAGGATGACGTTGAGGTCCATGTCCTTGGCGGCTGCCTTCTCGTCGTACTTGCCGCCCTGGTTGTACTTGGGATCGTAGGCGTTCTTCACGAAGTCGCCGCTGTGCTTCCAGTAGCTCTCGTTGACGCAGAGTTCCACGAAGCGGGCGTCCATATCGTCCTTGACGAAGTACTTACCGGTGAAGTCGACCATAGGACGAGTGTCGCCGTTCTTGTCGAGGATGAAGAGCGAGGGGATGCCAGCGTCCTTCGCCACCTTGGCATCGTCGGCACCGAAAGTAGGAGCGATGTGCACGATACCCGTACCGTCCTCGGTCGTCACGTAGTCGCCGGGAATCACGCGGAAAGCTTCTGCCTCCTTCACCACGACTTCGCCTTCGACGAGTTCGCAGGGCTTCACCCAAGGCATGAGCTGCTGATAGTGGAGACCAACAAGGTCGGTGCCCTTACCGCGCCATATGATTTCGAGTTCTGTGCCCTCTTCTGCCTTGAAGTAGGCAGCCAGACGGCTCTCTGCAAGGATGTAGACGGCCTTCTCGCCCGTATAGGGATTCTCACCCTTCATCGCCACATAGTCAATCTTGGGACCCACGCAGAGTGCGGTGTTCGAAGGCAATGTCCAGGGCGTGGTGGTCCATGCGAGAACGTAAGTCTTCAGGTCGCAGGGGATTTCGCCGAGCACTTCGCCCTTGCCCTTGAGACCCTCGCAGACATCCTTCACGAGGAACTGTGCCGTCACGGTCGTGTCCTTGACGTCGCGGTAGCAGCCGGGCTGGTTGAGCTCGTGGCTCGAAAGTCCCGTACCCGCTGCGGGAGAGTAAGGCTGGATGGTGTAACCCTTGTAGAGCAGACCCTTCTTGTAGAGCTGCTGGAGGAGCCACCAGAGGGTTTCGATGTAAGAGTTTTCGTACGTGACGTAAGGATGCTCCATATCGACCCAGTAGCCCATTTTGTGGCTGAGGTCAGTCCATTCCTGGGTGAACATCATGACGTTCTGGCGGCACTTGAGGTTGTAGTCGTCCACGCTGACCTTTGTGCCGATGTCTTCCTTCGTGATGCCGAGTTCCTTCTCGACGCCGAGTTCTACGGGCAGGCCGTGGGTGTCCCAACCAGCCTTACGCTTTACCTGAAAACCTTGCATGGTCTTGTAGCGGCAGAAGACGTCCTTGATGGTGCGTGCCATGACGTGGTGGATGCCGGGGTGGCCGTTGGCTGAAGGGGGACCTTCGAAGAATACGAATGAGGGGCAACCCTCGCGTTCGCTCATACTGCGATGAAAGAGGTCAAGGTTGTCCCAGTCGCAGAGGACTTCCTTGTTGACTTCGGAGAGGTTGAGCGCCTTGCGCTCTGTAAATTTCTTGCTCATGATGAGAGATGTGTTGTCAGCCTCGTTCGGTGGAGGCTGTATGTGTGCGTTTAGTCTTTAATTTTTCGGGCGCTAATTTACGCATTTTTTCCGACATGACCAACCTCGCGCTCGTAAAAAGGAAAAAGAAGTCGGTCTGTGCACTGATTTTGATATTCCCACCTATTTATTTGGCGCGATTTGGAATCGTGCCAACGAGAGCGGCGTTTCATGGAGGGGGTCGTTGCGCACACCTCCACGCCTTTGCTCAAAGCTTCGTTACGATCCATGATTCTCTTCTTGCTAATTCTGTTGTAAACAGCCTGTGCCTCCGCAAAGGTACGCATTTATTTCGAATGCACCAAGCCATAACGTGCATTTTTGTCACTTTGTCATTTTGTCGTTATGTCGTTTTGTCGCTTAGGGGGTATAGTGGGGGGTAAGCGGTTTATTTAATAAAATATCTAATATAT
>JAUNIC010000008.1:7291-36120 GCA_030523615.1 Bacteroidales bacterium | reverse complement strand
CGGCACACCCCTCGACACCAAGAAGCAGTTCTACGCACTCGGTTTCATGCTTTACGGTTTGAGCGAGTACGTCCGCGCCACTGGCGATATCGGTGCACTTCCTGCCTGCATCGCACTTTATAATATTATAGAGGAGCACAGTTGGGAGCCCGAGTACGGCGGCTACATCGAAGCCTGCAACCGCGACTGGAGTCCCATCGCCGACATGCGCCTCTCCGACAAGGACGCCAACTATCCCAAGAGCCAGAATACCCATCTCCACATCATCGAACCTTACACGAATCTCTATCGCATCTGGCCCGATAAAGGTCTCGCCAAGTCTCTGCGCCGTCTCATCCGCATCTTTACCGACCGCATCCTCAACCCCGAGACCCATCATCTCGACCTCTTCTTTGAAAACGACTGGACGCGCGGCGCCGGTGCTCTCGAGAGCTACGGCCACGACATCGAGTGCTCCTGGCTCATGCACGAGGCAGCGCTGGTTCTCGGCGAGAAAAAGAGTCTTGCGCTCGTTGAATCCATTGTCCCCAAGGTGGCAAAGGCCAGCGAGAAAGGCCTCAACGCCGACGGCTCCATGACCCACGAGGCCAATCTCGACACGGGCTACGTCGATGCTGACCGCCACTGGTGGGTGCAGGCCGAAGCCGTTGTCGGTTTCGCCAACATCTACCAGCATTTCGGCGATCAAAGCGCTCTCGAAAAGGCTTCCCGATGCTGGGACTACATCAAGCACAACCTCATCGACCGCGATGGGGGAGAGTGGTGGTGGAGCGTGGTCCCCCTCCAGCTCCCCCCATTAGGGGGAGGGCTCGCCAATACGACCAATTGCACCCTCGCTGCCGGCACCGCCGCCATCAACCGCACCGACGATAAGGCCGGTTTCTGGAAGTGCCCCTATCACAACAGCCGCATGTGCCTCGAAATCATGGAGCGCTTTTAATGGGCTTATGCTCCAACATCCTTAAATACATCTGACCATGAAAAAATACTTTCTCCTCGCTTGTTTAGCCGCTGCAACCTTAGGCTCGCACGCCGAAAAGATTGCCCTCAGCACTCCCAATAACACCCTCGTCATCGACGTCTGGAAGGGCGGCGAACCCACATTCGTATACTATGGCGCCAAGCTCTCGATGGACGAGATAAAAGCCATGCCCGCCGCAACCAATGCCAACTGGAGCCACCTCCAGCTTTATCCTGCTTACGGTGCAACGCATTGCGAAAGCGAGACGGCCTTTGCCATGCGCCATTACGATGGCAACCTCTCCACCCAACTCCTCGTCACCGACTATAAGTACGAGAACATCACCGACCTGGCTCCCAACGGCGCTACCCGCCACGGCAACCGCATCGTCATTACCCTGCAGGATCCCCTCTATCCCGATGTGGCTCACCTCTATTATCAGAGCTACGACGATGTCGATATGATTGAGTGCTGGACCGACTTCACCAACAACGAGAAGGGCACCGTCACTCTCACGCAGTTCTACAGCACCTGCATGCCCATCCGTCGCGGCAATGTCCACGCCACCCATTTCACCGGCACTTGGGCCGCTGAGGCGCAGATGGTCGTCGACAAACTTCAGGGCGGAACCCTCGTGCTGAAGAACAAGGACGGTATGCGTAATGCCCACACCGAGCGCAACGAAATCATGTTCTCGCTCGACGGTTATCCCTCAGAGACGAGCGGCGACGTCATCGGTACCTCTCTGCTTTACAGCGGAAACTATCGCACCACTGTTGAGACCGATGCTTCCGAGTACCACTACTTCTTCTCCGGCATCAATCCCGACAACAGCGAGTACCATCTCGGCAAAGGCCAGACCTTCACTACGCCGCGTGTGGCTTATACATTCAGCAATGAAGGCACCTCGGGCGCGAGCCGCAACTTCCACCGTTGGGCCCGCAAATATCAGCTCCGCCACGGTGACAAGGAGCGCGACATCCTTCTCAACTCTTGGGAAGGCGTCTACTTCGACATCAATCAGCAGGGCATGGACCAGATGATGCACGACATCGCCTCTATGGGCGGCGAACTCTTCGTCATGGACGACGGCTGGTTCGGCGACAAATATCCCCGCAAGACCGACAACTCCTCCCTCGGCGACTGGTTCGTTGACCGCAACAAGCTCCCCAACGGCATCGAAGGCCTCATCAGCGACGCCAAGAAGAACGGCGTGAAGTTCGGCATCTGGATTGAGCCCGAAATGGCCAACACCACCTCCGTACTCTACGAGGCCCACCCCGATTGGATCGTTAAGGCTCCCGGCCGCGAACCCGTCCTCGGTCGTGGCGGCACGCAGGTTGTGCTCGACCTCAGCAATCCTCAGGTCCAGGACTTCGTCTTCAGCGTCTTCGACAATCTGCTCACGAAGTATCCCGAAATCGCCTACATCAAGTGGGACTGCAACGCTCCCATCATGAACCACGGTTCGCAGTATCTCACGATGGACAACCAGAGCCATCTCTTCATTGCCCTCCACGACGGTCTGCTCAGCGTGCTGAAGCGTATCCGTGCCAAGTATCCCGATGTCATCGTCCAAGACTGCGCCAGCGGTGGCGGTCGCGTTAACTACGGCTTGCTTCCCTACTTCGATGAGTTCTGGGTGAGCGACGACACCGATGCTCTCCAGCGCATCTACATGCAGTGGGGCACCAGCTACTTCTATCCTGCCATTGCCCAGGCCAGCCACATCTCTGCCGCTCCCAACCACCAGACGGGCCGCGTTGTGAGCATCAAGTTCCGCGCCGATGTCGCCATGAGCGGACGCCTTGGTATGGAGATTCAGCCCAAGAATATGACCGACGAGGAGAAGAACATCTGCCGTCAGGCCATCAACGACTACAAGCGCATTCGTCCCATCGTTCAGTTCGGCGACCAGTATCGTCTCCACTCTCCCTACGAAGGCGACAACCTTGCTTCGCTTATGTACGTGGCTGAGCAGAAGGATCGCGCCGTCTTCTATTGGTGGAAGCTTGAGACTTTCGTTAATCAGCATCTGCCTCGCGTGAAGATGCAGGGTCTCGACCCCAACCGTCAGTATCGCATCAGCGAGCTCAACCGCATCGACAACGTTGCCCTGCCTTTTGAGGGCCAGAGCTTCAGCGGCCACTATCTGATGACCGTCGGTCTCGAGATGCCCTCCGGTCACAACACCTCCTACAGCGGACAGACCGATTGGGCCAGCCGTGTGCTTCTGCTTGAGGCACAATAAAGCAACCTTTTACAACAAAGCAATCTCGTACATCATAATTTACGCCCTGATCATCTTCGGTCAGGGCGTATTTTGGTTTTGTTGCAGCGCGCATTTATTACACATCTATTTATATGCGCGCAAAAGGCAAATAGATATTGCAAAATGGGGCGTTGCTTTATTTTTTTCGTCTATGATTTTCAGGCTTATACCTTTCCTTTCCCGCTTTTTCGTTATTTTTGCGTATTCTCACCAAAATGCTCGCATAGGAAAGTAATTAAACCAACACCTAAACATACATTATTTTTTATGAAGAATTATACTCTCAAGCATTCTTGTCTTAATTTCTGCCTCACGCTGCTCCTCTTTGTCGTGGCATCTGTGGCAAAGGCTGCCGATTTCGAACCTGCTCCTACCACGTTCAACGTCACCGACCTCAACGGCACTTATGACATCGTCTTCGAAGGTTGCAAGAGCGACGGCATGTTCGTTGAGCTCGTCAATCTGACCGACTATCAGCTCGTCGACGCCACCGGCGCAAAGGTTCCCTACGCTTTTGTCATGCCCGAGATGAAGGACGAATACACCGTTTCCCTCACCGTAGCCGGCGCAGAGAACGCCGCAGCCGGCACCTACACCATCAAGGTTCCTGCCCAGGGTTTCTGCCTCAGTTGGATGAACACCGTCACTAGCGACGCCTTCGACGTAACGCTCAACCTCAATACCGGCACGGACCCCGACAATCCCGGCACTGGCGAGGTTGATCCTTCTCCCGAAGAAGGTGACGTCATCTTTACTCTCGACGACCACAAGAGCGACACAAGCCTCTACTTCCACGAGGGTGACATCCTCGAAAGCAACGGCGCTGGCATAATGCTTAAGTTTGGTCGCGTAGGCGTTGACTACGATATTTACACCACTTGCTACAAGAGCAATGGCGGTTTCGTGCAGTTCAAGGACTGCCAGTTCACCATCTCTGCTCCTTACGGCACAAAGATGGAGAAGATCGTCTTCGTAGACGGCGCTCCCCAGAGCACGATGTACGACCTCGACAACATCGAAGCCACCGGCTACTACGAAGGCGTGTGGACGGGTAATGCCGAGAGCGTGACCTTCAAGACCAAGGAGATTTCCTATGAAATTTACGATGAGGACGAGGACGGCAACGAGTACGTCTCTGGCTACACTACTACCGTGACCGGCGCTCGTGTTTCCAAGATCTATGTGACCCTCAGCGGCTCGAAGGAAGGCATCGAAAGCAATACCGTCGCAGCTCCCACCACCGTGGTTTACGACCTCGCCGGCCGCCGCGTGAATGCTGCAGCACAGGGCGTGACCATCGTCAACGGCAAGAAAGTTGTACGCTAATCAACGACACAAACCATCAAGGTGCGGGAGGTAACGTTTAAATCCCGCACCTTTCTCCATTCCTTCACTACTATTCCTATGGCAAAGTACATCACCAACAGCCTCGAAGAAGGCGAAACCATCGTGCTCAACGGCCGTCTGCACTGGACAGCCATCGCAGGTTATCTCATTTCCGCTTGGATCCTTGCTATTGCTGCCGTTGCAGCCATGATATGGATCTGGATGGAGAACCGCACCGATCTCCTTTGGATCGGTGGTGCGCTGCTCGTCGTGGCATTCCTCATCTACGTCATCGGCGGCGTCATCCGCACCCGCAGCGAATTTGCTGTGACCACAAGCCGCTTCATCCAGAAGGACGGCATCTTCAGCATCGCCATGACGGAGATTCCCCTCTTCAAGGTCGAGACCGTCAACTTCTACCAGTCCTTGTTCCAGCGCATTCTCGGCACAGGCTGCATCGAACTCGTCGGCAGCGGCGGCACTTGCCATCGCATCCACAGCATCGAAAATCCCATGGAGGTGCGTAAAACCATCGTACGCATCATCAACAAATCAGCAGAAATCGAACAATGAAAAAACGCATCATTGCGGTAATCTTTGCCGCACTCACAGGCTTTGGCGCATCCTTTGCGCAGTCAGAATTCAAAGGCATGGACACTTATAATGTCCAGCAGGCTATGGAAGCTATGGGGCAGGACGACACCGCCAAGGCGAAGTCCTACTTCACGAAGGAAATCGAAGAAAATCCCAAGAACGGCATCGGCTACCTCGGCATGGCCACTCTTTATGCAAATGATGGTATAAACGACGAGGCGGTGAAGATGCTCGAGAAGGGCATCAAGGTTGCAAAGAAGAACGACAAACCTCTCGCAGCCTTCCTTTACAGCATGTTGGGTGAAATCTACACCGAACTTGAGCAGACCGATAAGGCGCTGAATGCATATGAATCTGCGATGAAGCTCGACAAGACCGACGAAGACTTTGTCTATGCCCACATCGACATCCTCGAGGATCTGGAACGCTACTCCGAGCAGCTCCCCGACATCAAGATTCTGGAAAAGAACTTTGCGGACAATCCCGTGGCTTGCGTCTATGTTGGCCGCTACTACCGCAACACCAAGGACAATCAGAAGGCGCTCCTGGCCTACACCCGCTCCATCAGCCTTTCGTCCGAGGAGTACAGCACTCCGTTCTCCTTCCGTGCAGAAACTCTCATGGAGATGGAAGAATGGAGCGAGGCAGCCGAAGACATTGTAAAGGCAGTCGCCATCGACAACGATGCAAAGGCAATTGGCGAGATGGGCGAGATGGGTAAAAAAGCTTATGACGCAATGATTGCCGCCCTACAGAGCCAGGCCGACAGCGATGCGGAGAATCCGCTGTGGTACTACCATATGGCCAACCTCAGCACTGACGCCGAGCGTTACGATGCCACTCTCGACTACTTTGCCAAGTGCCTACCTCTCGCCAGCGACGACGATGAAGAAGCCGGCGTAAGCACTGCCGATGTCTTCACGATGCGATCGGCGTGCTATCAGCAACTCGGACGTTTCCACGAGGCTTACGACGACATTAGCAAAGTTCTTGCTAACGACGATAGCAACTTCATAGCACGTCTGCAGCGCATGGACCTCTGCTATTCACTCAACGACCTCGATGGCGCTATTGTCGATGCCGACTATCTCATTGAGGAATTGCCCTGGTTCAGTATGACCTACATCCAGCGTGCCCATTATTATATGGCTAAGGGCGATTACGTCAAGGCCATTGAGGACCTCGACACCGCGCTCGCCGTCGACGAAACTTCTGCTGCCGGACTTCAGAGTCGTGCTCGTTGTTATTACGCTTTGGAGCGTGCGAACGATGCTGCGAAGGACCTCGACGCTATCCTCGCACTCGACGATGCAGTCGTGGATGGTTCGGAAGATGCCAAGGCCTTTGCTTACGCCATTCGTGGCCAGCGCACCGAGGCCCTTGCGCTTTGCGAAAAGCTCTATAGCGAAGAGACCAAGGAGAATTTCTACAACACAGCTTGCATCTATAACATCCTCGGCGATGCCGAAACGGCGCTCGACCTTTTGGAGAAGGCTTTCAAGGCAGGCTATCGCAACGTTACCCACGCCAGCTACGATGAGGACCTACGTTCGCTTCACGGCAATCCTCGTTTTGAGCAACTCATGAAGGACTACGCAGTCGATTCTACTCCAAGCAAGTAGGGTTTGCATTCGTCTTGACATACACAATCCCCCGCCTCACCACGATGATGAAGCGGGGGATTGACGTATGTGGAATTATCTCTGCTCAGCGCTTATCGCACCTGCTTGCGGCCACCCTGGATGGTGACGCCGTTGGTGCTGTTCACGCGGCGACCGCTGAGGTCGTAGATGGGAGCGAAGGTTGCGTCGGTGGTGATGTCGTCGATGCCGCCGGGAATACCGATCTGAAGTTTCGTCTGCACGGCGTTGACGATTTCTGCGGGAACCGTATTGGGGTCGAGGATGAGCACTGCGATGCGAACGTTGGCAGGATTCTTCACATTGCTGGGCAGGTTGAAGGTGTAGGTGTACTTGTACTTCTTGCCGCCGACAACGCTTGAAGGAATGCTGCCCACCTTGCCGTCGAAGCTGGGGAACTGCTCGCGGAGAACGTCGTCGTACATCCAAGCTACGGTGCTACCCTTGGTTTCCCAACCGCTCATGGCGCCGTTGTTGCCGCCGGCGTAGTAGTTGGCCTGCATGTATTTGCCGAGCTGGTCCTCGATGACGAGGTATGAGAGGCGATAGTCACCGCCGGTGAAGTCGTAGCCGAATTCCGTATTAGTGTTGACGAGAACCTTGCCCGTCTCTTCGTCGTAGTAGGCCTGAGCCTCTACCTGAGCAATGCACTGGGCGCTCTCGCTGAGGAAGAGCTGCTCGACTTCGGCCTTGTTCATCTGCGTGTAGCAAGCAGGTTTGCGGTCGATGATGCCCGAAGGCGCGCTGTTGAGGTAAACGGAGCGGAGCGGCGTGTAGTTCGAGCCATTATACTCCATCTGGTCGTTGCTGTGGAGGCTGACGCCGATGAAGCGGTCGCCGTACTTCTCCTTCATATAGTCGAAGGCCACGATGCCGCGAGGGCACCATCCGCACCAAGTGCCGGTGTGCTCTTCGCACACGACGTTGCGCACGTAACTATGAGCGGTGACTGGCACCTTGATGTCAACGGTAGAGTTGTCGGCAATCATGTCGTCCTTTCCGCCGAGGCTCTTGACGCTGACGCGTACGGTGTGGAGCTTGGTGGTGGTGAAACCGGGAATGCTGAGGCTGAAGTCTACGGTTTCGCCGGGAGCGACGTTGCGCTTGATGGTCTGCGAGCCGCTCTGGCCGTCGTCATCGTGTGCCCATGCGAGGTCGTAGCTGCTGATAGCGTCGGAAGAGAGGTTCTGGAAGCTGCCGGTGATGGTGATGTCTGCGCCGACTGCCACGCTCTTTGCGCTGACGTTCGTGAGTTTGCCGTCGGTGACGCTACCGCCGCCCACGATGATGGCCTGGATAGCAATGCCGCAAGCCTCATTGCCGTAGGTGCCGTACATATCCTCCCAACCGCTGCCGTTGTTCATCCAGCAAGCGCCAGGACCATAAACTTCTCGGCTGGCGCCCATTGCGCCGTACATACCAGCCTGATGGGGAGTGGTGACTTCTGCGCAGCAGAGCACGCCGCCGGCGCCGATGGTGTAGGGAGTGTCGAAGAGGTACTCGTCATAGACAGCGTAGTGCGTGGGCGAGAAGGCCTTTGACGTAGCCAGAATGTGGTTGCCAGGGTAGCCGCCGTCGTAGTCAAGAAGGAATACCTTGGCGATGATGTCGTCGCCCGTGAAGTTGTACCAACGGTTCTGGCCGAAGAGGCAGCGGAGGCCGACGATCTGTCCGCCTACGTAAGCCGAAAGGTCGCTCTCGGGGATGGAGATGCCGAAGTAGCCGGGCTTCGTGTTGCCGGGACACCAGCTCGTAGTAATCTGGCTTTCCTTACCGTCCACGTAGCCCCAGTAGCTCTTCGTCTGGCTCTGAGCGCTGGCGTAGAAGGCGGCAAGAGCGTCTTCGAGCTTCTGCAGCAGAGCGTTGACGCCTGCTACGTCGAGCGAGGTCTGGGGGAAACTCTTGATATCATCGAGCACCTTCTGAAGAGCATCGCATGCCTCCTCGCTATAGTTGCCCGAAAGGCGTGCCTTGTCGAGAATGGCCTGCACCTCAAGGCGACGGCTGTGGAGAAGCTGGAGAAGCTCGGCGAGAGAACGATCAACGCGGAACTTCACGCTGAAGGGCTCTATGATGTCGGCCGAACCGCCACCGTTGAGACGATAAAGCTGGAAGGCGCGAACGGAGTATTCGCCGTACTCATCGAAGACGACAGGAATGGTGATGGTTTCGCTCTTTCCGGGAAGAATGCGGTGGAACTCATCGTAGAAGTTGCGCGAGAGCTGGTTGGGCACGTCAATGCTGAAAGCGTAAGTACCGTATTCCACCTCGTCGCCGGTGTTGGTGAGCGTCACCTTGAGACCTGTAGAACCAAATTCGATGTCCTTGGTCTCGAAGCTCCAGTCAGAGGCTTTGAGATTGGTGGGGTGATGCTGCGCAATCTCGAAGAAGGCGCGGCCGTTAGCCTGCGTCATGGTCATGAAGTTAGGCTTGTCGATGGCGGTGCGGAGCACAGTCCAATTGCCGCTATTGTTGTCCTCAACGTAGCAGTATACGCGATAGACGCCGTCGGCCAGTTCGGGAATTTCGAAGTAGCCGCCCGAGGGAGTGGCGTGAGGATTGCTGTTCATCGTCGACGCCGTAGCGGTGACGGTACCTGCCTTGGCACGACCCACGATTTCGCCATCCTTGTCAACGAAGAGCGCGCCGAAAGTACCGTTGAAGGCTTCGCTCTTCATGTTGGGGATGTTTGTGAACGAGATGTAGCCCTTGCGGTCGCCCTTGGCGAGCTCGGCATAGCCCGTGCCCACAACGAGTTCACCCTGCATGGCGTAACCCTGGATGGGAAGGTAGTAGTTGATGTCCTTCGAACGGTCGGGTTCGATACCTACGACAGCGTCCTGGTAGCTGGTGAAGCCGCTTGAGAGAACAGCACCGATGCCCGTTTCCTTCGGGTCAAGGAAGATGATGTTGTAGTAGCCGTCGGAAAGACCTTCCCAACCCCAGTTGACGTGTACGAAACCGTCCTTGGCACGATAGCCGTCGATGACGAAGGCATGGCCGCCATCGTTCGACACACCGTCGTAGATGACCGGACGACCTTCCATAAACTCGTTGAGGAGGATGTCCATCCATTCGCCGTAGGTGAAGTTGTCGCGATTGACGAGAGCCACGTTTTCGTTGATGCCGAACTTGTCGCGCAGAGCCTTAGAGTACTGCGTGCTGACAGAGCCTGACTGGTCTGTGCCGTACTCCATGTTGAGCGCGACGCCCACATCGTGGTTCAGACGTGCCACCTCGGAACGCTGTGCCGAAGTGCCCTTTCCGCCCTTGTAGCTGGCGAGGATCTCACTCCAGTCGTAGCTCTTGGGATACTGATGGTAAGCCAGCACCTGCGCCATGGCCGTAGCCATACAGCCGGTGTAGCAATGACGGCCGCCCTTCATGGGGCACTGGTCGTAGTAAGGCGCGTCCTGACCCCACTGGATGTTGCCGATGGGGCTGCTTTCGAGCAGAGGGGCGATGTCCTTGTAATAGTCCACCTTGGCGAGAGTGTGGCCAGGCGTCATGCCGCGGCGCTGTGCCTTGGCGGGATGGGGAGCCACGGCTTCAGGATGTACTTCGGCGTAGGCAGCAGCTTCGGCAGCATAGCCCAGCCAATAGCGGAGACCATCGGGCAGATTGGCGGCATCGGGGTCGAGAGAACCCGTTTCGCTAAAGGCGATGACGGGATCCAGCGCCGTAGTACCGCTGACTACGATGTAGCCTCCTTCGGGGAGGTTGTAGATGTAGTAAGGCGTAGCCAGTGCAGACGTTGCCGCAGGAGCCTTGGCGGGAGTGGCCATACGGCTGACTACGGTTTGCGACACGAGACGGAGTTCGCCCTTGAAGGCAGGACTCTGTGCCATGACGTACTGCGTAGCAAGCTGTCGCGCTTGTGTCTCTGTGCGCTGCTCTGCCATGGCCTGTGTTGAAGCCATAAGCGCTGCAGCTGCGAGAATGAGATTGCGAGTTTTCATGTCGTTTTACGTTATAATATTATATGTGGCCGCGAAATTACGCAAATAATTTGAGGTGGCCAAATAATATCGACGAAAAAGGGTATTTTAACGCAGAGTCGTCAAAGACGTTTTTTTTTGTGCTTGTAAAGTTTTTTCGCCAAGTACCCCCTCTGAGAATGGCCTTAAAACGAATTTTCGCTCGCCTGTACGCATTTGGGCGATTCCTGAAGATGTAAGTTTGCTAAGATGAGATTGCAAAACGACACGATTAATCCGTTTCCTAATGTAAAAAGTTGATTTTCGAAAACGAAATTGAGGAATATTTCCTTGTTGTCGAGGACAAAATGTCTTTGAGGCAGTTCAAGCTATCACGGAGATATTTCAAAATATCTTTGAAGTAGAAAAAAATATCTTTGAAGTAGTCAGAACTCTCGCGAAGAACGTTGAAATTCTCGCAAGGCGCGTTTGCTCGTTCTCCAACTGTGCTCAGCCTTTGCCTCAAACAGGACAAAAATTACTGCACAAATTTGTAAATATGCTTCGTAAAAGAGCAATCAGGCAGCCTCGCTCCATGCGTGACTGCCTGATTGTAAAAAAGGGGTTTATGGATTAAAACGTGATCTTCGCGCCACCGACAATCCAGATGCCGGGTTGGCGAATGTAGGAGAAGTCGTAATACTCGGTGTCGAGGAGGTTGTGGGCGTCGACGTAGAGGCTGTAGTGCGGAGCGTCCCACGACAGACGGGCGTCGACGATGCCGTAACTCTCGCTCGCCACGCGTTCACAATAGCGGTAAGAGAGGCTCAGGTTGAGCGCCGAATGACCCAACGGACGACTCACAGGAACGTGGTTCTTCGGCAGACGGTTCTTCACGCGGAAAAGGCTCACGTCGGCGCTGGCCACCAGCTTGTTACGCACGTACTCCATAGCATATTTGCTCGCGAGCACGGGTACGGGGTAGCTGAGGTCTTCGTTGATGTAGCAGTACTGCACGCCGACCTTGCGCAGTGGGAAGGCTTCGCCCCAAAGTTGGCGCGGCAGCCACGCCGCATTGATGCGCACTCCGAGGTTGTCCAGTTCGTAGTTGCCCGAGCGGTACACCCAGTTCTTCGGGTCGGCAGCGTCGATAGTTGCATCGTTAGGATTGGCAGTGGGATTGTCCGCCAGCACCACCCAATCGATCATGTCGGTCTTGTGGCTGTAGAAAAGGCTCGCATCCGCCTGGAAGCAGGGTAGGGCATAGGCCGCTTTCAGCGTGAGGTCGTTGGTCTTTTCGGGACGCAGGTTTCGCGTGCCTTCGATGCCCGTGCCGCTATAGTAAAGGTCGGTGAACGTAGGCATGCGCAGCGCCATATTCCACGAGGCAAAAAGGCTCCAGCGCTTTGTTGGGCGATAGGCCACGTCGACGCCGGGATAAAAGCGCCACCGGGTGTCAAGCGCCGTGTTCATGTTAGCCAAAACGCCTGCGGAGACGGTCCAATGGCAGAGGATGACGTTGTGCTCCAAAAAGCCCGAGATGTTGGTGCGGTTGGCTGCGAATTTGTAGTAGACGTCGGGAGCGGGAGCACCTACGTCCAATGAGGCAGGTGCCGAGAAGTGGTCGGCAGGACCGAGATGTGCCACGTGCCACTGGCTCTCTTCGAGCGGTTCGCCGAGTTTCGTGGAGTGGATGCCTTCGTTGCGTATTTCGATGCCGAAACTTGTCTTCTGGTCCACTTCGGCCCCAGAGCGCGTGCTGAACGTGTTCCAATCTATCCAGTTGTTGAGGCCAAGGCTATAGACGTCGACCTGATGGAAATTCTCGCCCGCAGGACTGTCCTTGTGCCACTGGTAATGGTCGTACCAGCGGTTCCACGATACCGAAGGCTCCATGTGCAGTCGACCCACCTCTGTGCGGGCTTTGACAGCACCCATCCATCGCTCGTTGCTTTCCCATTGGTCGGTGCTGGCAATGCCGTAGAAGGTGTTGGCGCCGTAAGGCTTGTAGCTGTAGCCCAACTGGTAGTCCAACTGTACGTTGGGAGCGAAGTACTGCCCCTGCCAAAAGGCACGCGAGGCGGAGAACTGACTGTTGTCGGTGGCGCCGTCGGTGCGGGTATAGCCACCGCTGAAGTGGTTGTGCCAGTGCTTGTAAGGCAAACTCAGACGCGCCTCACCGCCGCCATAGCCGTACATGCCGCCGTAGCCGTGAACTGCCACCGAACGCTGTTCTTTGCGCGTCACAATGTTGATGGCGCCCGTGAAGGCCGAGGTGCCGTAAACGCGCGCAGCAGCTCCCTCGAGCACTTCGATGCGCTCGATGTCCTGGGCCGTCACCGGAAAGTCTGCCGAGAGATGCCCCGTATGTGGAGAGGAAATGTTGACGCCGTTGAGCAGAATCGTGATCTGGTCAAACGTGCCGCCGTTGACGCTGACGTCCGTCTGTACACCAAAAGCTCCGCGCTGCCGGACGTCGACCCCGGCGCAAAGCTTGACAATGTCGTTAATACTCGTGACACCCGCAGCCGCGATGTCGTCACGACTGAAGGTCATCACCGTTCGTGCAGCCACGTTGGCTGCCATGGGGATGCGTGAAGCGGAGACATTTGCCGCTTCGAGCTCGATGCTTGTGGCCGCAGTGGTCGCGGTGGAGTCGTTGGCCTCAGCCTTCGTCACCATCGTCTCGCCGTTGCCTGCCGCCAATGCGGAGGCCGCCGTGGAGAGTGTGGCCACCGAGAGCACGCCGACCTTCACCTCGCGTCCGAGAGCAGCAAAGAGCGAGTAGCCCTTGCGGCCGAAATGACGGAATGTGAGAGGCTTGCATCCCTTTGGAGATGAAAAATGATACATTTGTTGATAAATTATGTTAGAAAACGTTGACAAAGTTACGATTTTTGAGCGATAAGGCCGCGTATTTAGGAATAATTTTGTAATTTTGTCGCCGAAATGTGTGCGATTTGCCAAGTGCATTTTTATCTGTCTCACCCACACCTGCCTTTGGCCGTAGCCATTTCTATGTCGAACGTCACTAAAACCACATGGGTCTATTAATCCTATTCATTGTTCTCTCCCTCTCCATCTCGTGCATGTGCAGCATCCTTGAAGCTGTGCTGCTGAGCACCACCGTGTCTTTTGCCGCTCAAAAGGAGGAGGAAGGTTCTGCCATCGCCTCCGTCCTCAAGCGCTATAAGGCCGACATCGACCGCCCCATCTCCGCCATCCTCACCCTCAACACCATCGCCAATACCATGGGCGCTGCTGCGGTGGGTGCGCAGGCCGCCGAGGTTTTCGGCAGTTCCGTTGTGGGCTACGTCAGCGCGGGTCTTACCATCGCCATCCTTGTATTCAGCGAAATCATCCCCAAGACCATCGGCTCCACCTATTGGCGCAGTTTGGCTCTCGGCTGCACCCGCATCATCCGTGTGCTGGTCTTCGTGACCTATCCCCTCGTGTGGATTTTCGAACGCCTGACTTCCATCATCGCTCCGGGCAAGGCTCCTCTTGCCGTCAGCCGTGAGGAGGTGAGCGCCATGGTCAACGTCGGCGTGGAAGAAGGTGTGTTCGAGGCTAAGGAGAATAAGCTCATCCAATCGCTCCTCAAGCTGGAGGACGTGAAGGCTGAAGAAATCATGACTCCCGCCACAGTGGTGTCCACAGCCATTGAGACGATGACCCTTGGCGAGTTCGACGAGCGCGATGAAGAGGAGTTTCACACCCACAGCCGTATCCCCGTTTACGATGAAGACGAGGAATACATCAAGGGCTACGTGCTGCGCTCCGATGTGCTTGACGACCTGACCGACGACAAGTTCTCAAAGCGCCTCAGCCGTCTCGTGCGCCCCATCCTGACCTTCCCCGAATCAGAGGCCGTGAGCAACATCTGGGAACGTATGCTTGCCACGAAGGAGCACATCTCCGTCATTGTCGACGAGTATGGTTCGCTGCGCGGTATTGTGACCATGGAAGACGTCATCGAGACGATGCTCGGCGTCGAGATCGTCGACGAAAACGATGAAGCTGTCGACATGCAGGACATGGCCCGCGAAAAGTGGGAGCAGCAGCAGAAAGAACAGCAGATGAAGCAGGCCAAAGACGCTGAAAAAGTGGCAAATGGCCAAGCAATCAGCAACTGATATTATAAAAAAAGTCAAAATCGCCAAACTTGTGCTTAACTTGTTTGGCGATTTGCATTTCGTTTTGTACTTTTGCACACGGAAAAACAAATACATCGTCATCCCGCAATCTAATCAAATAATCTTCTCACTACAAAACATGCGTCTGACCCACATTCTTTTCTGTGTACTTGGGCTGGCTGGCACTTGCAGCTGTTCGCCTCAGTACAACATCGACGGCAACAGTACCATTGCCGGCCTCGATGGACAGAAGATGTATCTGCGTGCCACCCGTCCCGATGGCACCCAGGCCGATGTGGCTCTCGACTCCTGCGAGGTGGTGCATGGATGCTTTACCTTTGGAGGCGTGGTGGACAGTGTGCTCATGGCCGACCTCTACATGGGCGACGAGGTGATGATGCCCGTCGTGATTGAGAATGGCAGAATGTTTGTGCAGATGGACAACATGATGCAGAGCATCAGCGGCGGTCCCCTCAACGATCGCCTCAACCAGTTCCTCGTGAAGCACGGACGCTGCGAGCGCGAACTGTGGGACCTCAGCCGTCGCGCGCGTAATATGTTATATGAGGGCAAGAGCCTGGAACAGATTGTGGCCGTCATCGACCCCATGAAGAGCACGCTGCTCGGCCAGATGAAAGATCTCGAGGTGAAGTTTGTCAAAGACAACTACGACAACGTGCTCGGCACGGGCTATTTCATGCGTATGTGTACCAACATGGGCATGCCTGTGGCCAACGACGACATCCTCGATATTCTCCTCGACGCCCCTGACGCCTTCCTCGCCAATCCTTTCATCGGCAATTACCTGATTATGATGGGTATGACGCCGGCGCAACTCCAGAAGGAGCGCGAGGCGCGCAAGGGCAAAGGCGCCAAAAAACGCAAAAAGAAATAAACAGTGTGAAACAACAGGGAAAGAACCCGGAGCGGCCAGTGTGCCACTTCGGGTTCTTGTTATTTTTAGCGCGCGAGTTTTACTGCGTTTTGTGCTATCGCTCAGCCGTGAGGACAACGGCGCAACCGTCGCAGGCGGCGCCCATCGGAGGATTGACCTTGCGGAGATGGATGGTGGCGGCTGCGACTTTTGGGAAGCGGTCGAAGATAGCGGCGAGGATGCGGCCGGCCACGTGCTCCAAGAGTGCAGAGGGCACAGCCATTTCGTGGTGCACAAGGTCGTAGACCTCGGCATAGTTCACCGTGCCATCGAGTTTGTCATCGAAGATGGCAGCGTCGGCATCGGAGAGACGCAGCTGCAGGTCGACGGTGTAGTCGCCGCCGACTTTGTGCTCCTGCTCCAGCACGCCGTGGAAAGCGTAGAAGCGGAGGCCTTTAAGCTCTATTTCGCAGTTGGTGATGGTCATTCGTCCTTGCTTCGCTATTGTCATGGCTCTGGCTACGTCCTTATTCTGCCACCTCCGTGTCGACGCTTCCGTCGTTATCGGTGTCTGAGGTGTACTTCTTCAAGGCGCGCACGACACCGCTTTTCCAGGTGTTGATGGTATCGCCCATCTCGAGCGAGTCGATGAGCTTGATGACATTCTCCAGCGGCATGCGGTAGCGGAGCACACCGGAGATGAGCTTGGCGTAGTTCCAATACTCCGGATTGAACTTTTCGCTCAGTCCTTCCACCGTGGTCTTGTAGCCGCGGCGGTTCTTGAACTGGAAATCGTAGCGCTTTGTGCCGTCGGCCAGCTGTCGCTTGATGATGACACCCGAACTGCACGACTTGGGCAGCAGGATGCCCTCTTCGTCGTCCTGCAGGCCGGTGAAAATCTCATAGGGGCGCCCGTCGAGAAGGCCGACAAACGCTACCCACTTTTCCTTCTTATTCTGAAAGCGCCACACGTCGCATTCGAGTGTTTCGGGGCGCTGGGTGATTACTTCTCCTTCTATTCTTTTCTGTGGGATTTTTGTCAGTATTTGGGAGGCTTAAGAGAGGGGTAAACTTCTTGTGCTATTCCTCCATCAGCTGTTTGAGGAAGGCGTCGAGGTCTTCCTTGAGACCCTCCATGAGGTCGCCGGGAATGAGCACCGTGTCGTCGTCGACAAGATAAAGTTCGGCAACGACTTCGTGGTCCTCGTCGACGAGCACAAAACTGAAGGGACGCAGAAGATTGATGGCTTCGATGCGTTCGCGCTTGTTACTGAGGAACTCCTGCAACGTCGCTTGCACCTCGTCCGTGATGTCTTCTGTGCGCTTCCATCCCGTGATGACATTGCGGCAGAGTTCGCGGTCGTCATCGTCGTAGGCACAGAGCTCGCCCGTTTCGGTATTGACCATCAGATAAAGGTCCGACAAGACAGGCGCCTGCTTCTTGGAAGGGCACTGGCTGATGATGCGGTTGAGGGCATCTTCCAGCTGTTTTAGTGTTTTGGCTGATACGTTCATCGCGTAAGTTTTTGGCGTTTTATAGCGCAAAGTTAGTGTTTAAGGGCGAAAATGCAAAATAAAATTTGGATTTTTTCACGCTAAATCGTAACTTTGCAGCAAAAACACACCGAAATATGAAAAACATACTCCTTTCGGCACTCCTTTGTGCCGCTTTCTCCGCTACACACGCCACGGCACAAAATCTGTTGCCCCTGCCCCAAAGGTTTGAAAAGGCCAAGGGCGCAGCAACGGTGAAGGCACCTGAAACGAAGCCTCTCATCACCGATCAGACCACCCTCCAAAGTGTAGCTCAAGGTCGCTACACCCAAGCGTCTGAAGCCTACTCGCTGACCATCACGCCGGACGGCATCAACGGCAAGTGGGACAACCCGCTCGGAGAGTTCCGCATGCAGCAGACGCTCGCCCAACTGCGCGACGACAAAGGCAACTTGCCGCTCTGCACCATTGAGGACAGCCCTGCCTACTATTGGCGTGGAGCCATGCTCGATGTGAGCCGTCATTTCTTTTCCCTCGACTTTGTGAAGAAGCAGATTGACGTCCTTGCGCAGTACAAAATCAATCGCCTCCACCTCCATCTCACTGATGCCGCTGGTTGGCGTATGGAAATTAAGCGCTATCCCCGTCTGACGGGCCTTGGCGCCTTCCGCACCTTCGATTCGTGGAAGACCTGGTGGGACGGCCGCAAGGAATTTGGTGGCGTCAACGATCCCCTGCGTCGCAAATATGTAGAGGAGGGTAGTGCCGATGCCCACGGCGGCTACTATACCCAACAGCAGCTTCGCGAACTCGTGCAGTACGCTGCCCAGCGCGGCATCACCATTGTGCCCGAGATCGAAATGCCCGCCCACAGCGAGGAGACCCTTACAGCATATCCCGAACTCTCCTGCACCCACGAGCCCTACAAACAGGCTGACTTCTGCCCCGGTAACGTGGCGACGTACGACTTCCTCGAACATGTGCTCGAAGAGGTAATGGACGTTTTCCCCAGCGTCTACATCCACGTCGGCGGCGACGAAGCTGCGAAGGCCAGCTGGGCAGCTTGCCCGCGTTGTCAGCAGAAGATGCATGAACTCGGCATCTGGCATCCCAATGCTGAAGGCACTCTGGCCAACGGCGAACAGCTCCACAAACTTCAGGCCCACCTCATAGCCCACATGGGTGATTTCCTCCAGAGCCACGGCCGCAAGCTCATCGGTTGGGACGAGGTCATCGACGAAAATCTTTCGAAGAACACCACCGTCATGGTGTGGCGCAACGCTGACTTTGCCGCTGATGCTGTGCGCAATGGTTATGATGTGATTCTCTCGCCCGGCAGCCACTGCTATCTCGATGGTTATCAGGATGCTCCCAACCTTGAACCCGAAGCCATGGGCGGATTCACACCCCTCGAAAAGGTCTATGGATTTGTACCCGGCGAAGCGCTCACTCCCGAGCAGCGCGCCAAGCACGTGAAGGGCGTTCAGGGTAATCTCTGGACGGAATACGTGCCCACCGAAGCGCAGGTGGAACATATGTTCTATCCCCGCATGCTGGCTCTCGCCGAAATCGGTTGGAACGGTACCGCTACGAAGGATTATCCCGCCTTCCGCAAGCGTGCTCTCGCTGAAGTTGAGGCGTTGCGTGCCCGTGGCGTCATGGCCTTCGACCTCGCCCACGAAATCGGCGATCGCAAAGAATTTACCACGCCCATTCGCCACAAAGCCAGCGGCGCAAAGGTGACCTACGCTCCCGAAGCGCCCTATAACACAACCGCTTACGCTGCTGCTGGCGACGCTTCGCTCACCGACGGTCTCCGCGGCAGTTGGAGCTACGGCGATCACCGTTGGCAGGGCTTCATCGGTGGCAAGGATTACCGTTTTGACGTCACCCTCGACCTCGGCCGTAAGACGAGCTTCTCCAGCGTAGCTACTGATTTTATGCAGATGTGTGGCCCCGAAATCTTCTACCCCGCCGACTACGTTGTGAGCATTTCCGATGATGGCGAGAACTTCCGCGAACTCGGCCGCATGCACCGCGATAGCGAGAAAACCGTCAATCCCGACGTCATGACTTTCAGCGTGAGCAAGAAGGCGAAAGCCCGCTACATCCGTGTGCAGGCCACAGCCTCTGCTTTCGGCGGTTGGCTTTTTGCCGACGAAGTCGTGGTGAAGTAGCAACTCTGTTTGGCGCAAACGACGAAAATCACATTTTCACATTCATCCATTCCTGCATTTTCTTCCTTTTTTATCTATTTTAAGGCTGAAAATTTCGTCGCCCCAAATAATTTGCGTATCTTTGCCGCCAAATTTGTAATTTTTTAGATGAAACGTATCTTTTCTCTCATAACCACAGCTCTTCTCCTTTGCTTTTGCACCACGGCACAAGCGCAGGAGAATGGTGTGAACTCTCCCTTCTCGCGCTACGGCATCGGTCTCCTGTCCGACCAATCACAAGGTTTCAACAAGGGCATGGCAGGTCTGGCTTACGGTATGCGCGACGGCCGCGAACTCAACTACAAGAACCCTGCTTCGTACAGCGCCATCGACTCGCTCACCTTCCTTTTCGACATGGGTGTGTCGCTCCAGAACGGCAACTTCGACACGGGCAAGGCTTCGGTCAATGCACGTAACGTCTCGCTTGACTACGTCTCAATGGGTTTCCGAATCAACCGCGGCTTCGGAATGAGCGTCGGCATGATGCCCATCAGCAACATCGGTTACAAGATCAGCTCAACGGGTAACTCTTTCGACGGCGGCATCACCGGCGACATTACCCCCACCATCAGCTACAACGGTGCCGGTGGTCTTCGTGAGATCTATGCCGGTGTGGGTTACGCTCCCGTCAAGCCCATCTCCATTGGTGTCAACTTTGGGTATATGTGGGGCGTTATGTCGCACGTAGCTACCAACTCCTACACCGACAACAACGTGCAGAGCATCAACCGCGCCTATACCACCGACATCCGCAACTTCGACCTCGACGCCGGCATCCAGTGGCACCAGCGCATCAATAAGAAGAACAGCTTCACCCTCGGTCTTACCTATAACCTCGGCCACGACATCCCCGGCAAGAGCTACTTCTACAATCAGCGCATCTCTGGCAGCGCTGTGCTCGCTGCCGATACCCTTGTAGCCGAAAAGGCTTGGAGTCTGCCTCACTGCTTCGGAGCAGGTCTGACGTGGGAACACGGCAAGAGTCTGCGCATCGGTGTCGACTACAACCTGCAGCAGTGGAGCAAGGCCAAGCAGCCCATCTATGATGGCTCACGTCCTTTGGGAGAGCAGTATTACGGTGGCAGCGACGGCTATACCGACGTGACGCGTCTGACCATCGGTGCTGAATACGTGCCCAATCCCAACGGCCTCACCTGGGCCAGCCGCATCCGCTATCGTGCCGGCTTCAGCTACGGCAACACCTACACCCTCGTCGAGGGAAAGAAGTCGCCCAAGAATTATCTGGCCACAATCGGTGCAGCATTCCCCATCATCAACCGATTCGGCAATCGAACCTTCCTCAATCTGTCGGGACAGTATGAGCGCGTGAAGCCCGAAATGCCCGGACAGATCACCGAAAACTATTTCCGTATTTGCCTTGGCATCACTTTCAACGAACGTTGGTTCATGAAGTGGAAGGTAGAGTAGTGGTGACACAATGCGAAAGCTCCTTTACATAGCAATGAGCACGATGATGGCGGGCATGGCGCTCGCCGTTGTCGGTTGTAGCCACGACGCGCCGCCCGAAGGCGAAGCCGTGAGGAACCGTGAGCAGATTCCCGTCATGGTCAGTCGCGGCGTGAGCAAGATGGTCAGCGACTCAGGCATCAACCGCTACAAGATCATTACCGAAGAGTGGGCTGTCTATGACCAGACCGACCCGCCTCGTCAGGAATTCCGAAAGGGCGTGCTCATCCTGCGCTTCGACGAGAAGATGAACATTGACATGCAGATTTCGGCCGACACCGCCTATTGGTACAATCAGAATCTTTGGGAACTCCGAGGCCGTGTGCGTCTCGACAACGAGGCTTCCAAAACGACCTTCCGCAGCGAGCAGCTCTTCTGGGACATGCAGACCCACGAGTTCTACTCCAACGTGTGGATGAAAGTTGTGACTCCCGAACGCGAGGTCGAAGGTTCGCGCTTCCGTGCCAACGAGCAGATGACCAAGTACGAGGTCTACGACGACAAGGGCAGTGTGCCCATGCCGAAGAAGGACAACGGTCCGGCTGGCGGTCCCGCCAACGGCAACACCGCCGGCAAGGATAGCACGGCTGATCGTACCGCCGCAACGAAGAAATAACGAAATTGGCAACTGTGCCGCTCAAACAAGTCAAAACGAAAGTCTAACTTCGCGGTTGGACTCTTTTTTTGTGGAAAAGTGAAAATATTTCGCACGCTATGCGTCGCGTTTCAAGAAAAATGCGTATCTTTGCGTGCTGAAAGCCCTTTTTCGCGGAAACACCTGCGCGCGTACGTGTGTATGAGCGTTCGTGCGCCTTTGAAAAAGGTGAGCCTTCACCAGTTTTTAAAACAATAATAACAACAAAATAACAACAACAACAATGCCCGCAATTCAAAAAATTAGAAAACATGGTGCACTCCTGATCTGCATTATCGGTGCTGCACTTTTCGCTTTCATCGCGGAGGAAGCTGTTCGCTCAATGGAGACCACTTCCAACGCTAGCAAGCAGCAGATTGGTGAGGTCTTCGGACAGGCCCTCAACTATCAGGAATTCCAGGAAATGGTCAACAACGAAACCGAAATCGCCAAGATGCGTATGGGTGGTCAGAACCTCTCCGACGCTATGATGGATCAGCTTCGCGACCAGGTCTGGGGTGAATACGTAAACTACCAGCTCATCAAGCATGAGGCTGACGGTCTCGGTCTCATCGTTACCGACGCTGAAGTGCAGGAAGCTCTCAAGGAGGGTACCGCACAGTCACTCATCAACACCCTCCCAATGTTTGCTCAGGGTGGCCGCTTCGACTACGTTGCCCTCAAGCAGTTCCTCGAGGGTTACAAGAAGAACAAGGCCAGCATGCAGGGTGAGCAGATGGAGCAGTACGAACTCGCACACCGCCTCTGGGAGTATGCAGAGTCCAAGCTCCGTCGCGAGCTCCTGATGAACAAGTATCAGTCGCTCTTCGCTACCACTCTCCTCTCTAACCCCGTCAATGCAAAGCGCAACTTCGCTGACGCTACTCAGTTCAAGACCGCTACCGTTGCTGCTCTTCCCTTCGCAGCTATGAAGGACAAGGTGAACGTGACTGACGAGGAGCTCAAGGCTGCTTACGAGCAGTACAAGGAGAACTTCTTCATGCCCTTCGAGACCCGCGACATCAAGTACATCGACGTAGCTGTTACCGCCAGCGCTGCCGATAAGAAGGCGCTCGAGGCTGAGATGCAGGAAATCTACACCAAGCTCAGCAATGGCGAAGACGCAGCAACCGTCATCGGTGGCAGCAAGAGCCTCGTTCGCTTTGCCAATATGCCCCTCTCTGCAAAGGCTTTCCCCGGCGACGTTGCTCAGCATCTCGACTCAATGGCTGTTGGTCAGGTGAAGCAGTATACCAACTCTCAGGACAACACCATGAACGTCATCAAGCTCATCAGCAAGACCGCTACTGCTGACTCTATCCTCTATCGCAGCATTGCTGTTCAGGCAGAGGACGAGGCTAAGATGACCGCTCGCTATGACTCTGTAATGAACGCCCTCAATGGTGGCGCTGACTTCAAGGCTGTTGCCAAGAACCTCGGCCAGCCCGGCGATTCTACTTGGGTTACCTCTGCAATGCTCGACGCTGGTTCAAGCCAGCCCGACAACGTGAAGTTTGCTCAGGCTCTCTACGCTGGTGGCACTCAGACCGTCGAAATCAACGGTATCAAGATCATCCTTAAGATCGAGGAGACCAAGGGTACTTCTGCAAAGTATGTTGCTGCTGTTGCCAAGTGCGACATCGCATTCTCTAAGGAGACCTATAATGCTGCCAAGAACAAGATGAACATGTTCATGTCGAAGAACAGCGACCTCGCTGCTGTTGAGAAGGCTGCTGCCAAGGAAGGCTATCAGCTCACCGACAGCCCCAGCTTCATGGCTGCTTCTCACAACATCGGTGCTCAGGGCCGTATGCCTGGCATCCCCGGCACCAAGGACGCTGTGAAGTGGGTGTTCGACGATGCAAAGGTTGGCCAGATTTCCAAGATGTACGAGTGTGGCGAAGCTAACGACCACCTCCTCCTTGTTGGTCTCGCTGCCGTTCACGAGAAGGGCTATCTCCCCTGGGACAATGCCGACGTGAAGAAGTTCCTCACCGCTATCGTTACTTCCAAGAAGCAGGCTGAAGCAGCTGCCAAGAAGTACGCTGGTATCAAGACTCTCGAGGCTGCTGCTGCTCAGGGTGCCGTGACCGACACCATCAAGAACGCAAGCTTCCTCCAGCCCCTCGCCATCTCTGCCACCAAGGCCAGCGAACCCAAGGTTGCTGCCGCTCTCGCAGTCACCAAGAAGGGTGCTGTTTCTCCCCTCATCATCGGTAGCGCCGGTGCTTACATCTTCCGCGTTGAGGAAGAGGGTACCGTAGAAGGTGCTAAGTTCGACGAGAAGACTGGCGTACAGAACGATGCCCGCATGTATGCTCAGTGGGCTCAGGGTGCTTTCAACTTCCTTTACAAGAAGGCCAAGGTCATCGACAACCGCTACAAGTTCTAATCCCAAATCGAACGAATCGCGATATTCTAGATTTTCTACTGATGATAGGGCGTCTAGATAATCCCTAAAAATAAGGAGTCAGGAGTCCACGCTCCTGACTCCTATAATATTATTATATGAACGTATCCGAACTCCTTCCGCTTTTTGCGCTGCACCCCAGCGTCAAGGCCATGCGCCAGGGCCTCAAGCGAGGCCTCACCCCTGTCGTGCTCACCGGACTCCGTGGTTCCGCACCCTCCGTCATGCTTGCTGCGTGCACTGAGGGCAAGACGCCCGTGAAGCGTCCGTTTCTCATCGTTCTCAACGACGAGGAAGAGGCCGGATACTTCTATCACGACCTCGTGCAGCTCGTAGGTGACAAGCGCGCCCTTTTCTTTCCCACCTCCTATCGCCGAGCCGTGAAGTATGCCCAGCGCGACGCCGCCAATGAGATTCTGCGCACTGACGTCCTTACCCGTCTGTCGCAGATGGGTGCCGCGATGCCTGCCGATGTTGATGCTGAAGACGCTGAGAAAGTAGAGAGCGATTCCGCGAAGAATTCTACTGCAGCGCTCTTTATCGTCAGCTATCCCGCAGCCCTTGCCGAGCGCATCGCATCACAGAGCGAGATGGATGAGGTGACCGTCCGCGTGGCCACAGGACAGGAGCATGATCTCATTCACCTTTGTCATCGTCTTGAGGAAATCGGTTTCCGACGCCGCGACTACGTCTACGAGCCTGGCGAGTTTGCGCTCCGCGGTTCCATCCTCGACGTCTTCAGCTATTCCTCCGAATATCCTTTCCGTGTCGACTTCTTTGGCGACGAGATCGATAGCATCCGCACCTTTGAAGTGCAGACCCAGCTTTCGCGCGAGGTGTTGCAAGAGATCACCATCGTCCCAGCTGTTGAAGCCGGCGCTGACACCCATACGCCCCTCGTCCCCGTAACCGATGTACTACCCGCCGACACTGTTCTTGTCACCCGCGATCTGCAGTTCATTATCGACCGCATCCAGACCATCTACGACGAAGGCTTTGCGCAGCAGGCCATTGCTGAGCGCGAAGCAGAGGCTCACGTCACCAGCGAGATGGAAGCCGCTGCCCTCCACGAGCGTTTCACGTCTGAATTCCTTCTGGCGAGCGGCACTACCATCGCCAAAGGTCTCCAATCGCTTCAGCATTTCATCATCAGCCATCAGGACGAAACGGCTGAGCCCACGCTTCCCGCAACCGCAAAGAAAGGCAGAGGTAAGGTCAGCGTCATCAAGTTCAATACTTCCATTCAGCCCCTTTTCCACAAAGACTTCGAGCGTCTTAGCGACTGTTTCGCCCAGCAGGTTGCCGATGGTATCCGTACCTACGTCCTTGCCGACAGCGAAAAGCAAACCGAGCGTCTTGCCGACATCCTTGCCTCTATGGCCGAGAGTGCCGATGAGGCAAGCGGAGACAATCCAGTCTTCACCCCCATCCATCACACTCTCCACGAAGGCTTTATCGATGCCGACGCCCGCGTGGCGCTCTTCACCGACCACCAGATCTTCGATCGCTTCCACAAGTACAACCTCAAGAGCGACCACGCCCGTAACTCCAAGATGGCGCTCACGCTCAAGGAACTCATGCAGTTCCAGCCGGGCGACTACATCGTACATGTGGACCACGGTATCGGCCAGTTTGCAGGCCTCGCCCGCGAGATGATGCCCGACGGTCAGATGCGCGAGGTCATCAAACTCAACTACAAGAACAACGGCTCCATTCTCGTCAGCATCCACTCCCTCCACAAGCTTTCGAAGTACAAAGGCCGCGATGGCGAGCCCCCTCGTCTCTCCGCCCTTGGCACCGGAGCGTGGGAGCGCATCAAGGAGAAGACGAAGTCGAAGCTCAAGGACATTGCTCGCGACCTCATCCTCCTCTACAGCCGCCGCGCCCAGGAGCATGGCTTTGCTTATTCGCCCGATAACTTCATGCAGCAAGAGCTCGAAGCCTCCTTTGCCTACGAAGACACCCCCGACCAGCTCAAGGTGACGCAGCAGATCAAGGCCGATATGGAGCGCCAGCAGCCTATGGACCGTCTCGTCTGCGGCGACGTCGGCTTTGGCAAAACCGAGATTGCTGTGCGCGCCGCCTTCAAGGCCGCTTGCGACAACAAGCAGGTGGCTGTGCTCGTGCCCACTACCGTGTTGGCCTATCAGCATTACAACACGTTCTGTAAGCGCTTGAAACAGTTCCCCGTGCGTGTCGAATATCTTTCTCGCGCCCGTTCTGCACAGCAGACAAAGAAGATTCTTGCCGACCTCAAAGAGGGCAAGATCGACATCATCGTCGGCACCCACAAACTCATCGGCAAGACCGTGCAGTTCAAGGACCTCGGCCTCCTCATCATCGACGAAGAGCAGAAGTTCGGCGTGAGCGTCAAGGAGCGCCTGCGCCAGATGAAGGCGAGTGTTGATACCCTCACCATGTCGGCCACGCCCATTCCCCGCACCCTGCAGTTCTCCCTTATGGGCGCTCGCGACCTCAGCGTCATCAGCACGCCGCCGCCCAACCGCCGTCCCATTCAGACCGAGATCCACACCTTCGGCCACGAGATACTGTCCGACGCCATCAACTTCGAACTCTCCCGTAACGGACAGGTGTACATCGTGACTCACCGCATCAATCGCCTCGACGAGATTGCTTCCGTCATTCGCAAGTATGTGCCCGATGCCCGCGTCGTTATTGGCCACGGACAGATGCCGCCCACGAAGCTCGAGCAGATTGTCGAGGACTTCATGAACCATGAGTACGACGTCCTCCTCTCCACCACCATCGTGGAGAACGGCATCGACATCGCCAACGCCAACACCATCATCATCGACAACGCCCACCACTTCGGCCTCTCCGACCTTCACCAGATGCGTGGCCGCGTGGGCCGTTCCGACCGCAAGGCCTTCTGCTACCTCCTTGCGCCGCCTCTCAGCGTGCTGCCCGACGATAGCCGCCGCCGTCTGCAGGCTATCGAGAACTTCTCCGACCTCGGCTCCGGCATCCACATCGCTATGCAGGACCTCGACATTCGTGGTGCCGGCAATCTCCTCGGTGCCGAACAGAGCGGCTTCATTGCCGACCTTGGCTACGAGACCTACCAGAAGATTCTCAACGAGGCTGTGACGGAACTGAGGAATGAAGCCCCCCTCCAACTCCCCCCGTTAGGGGGAGAGTCCAAAGCTTCGGAGGGATGCAAATCCGAAAGCGCAAGGAGCTATGGCGCCGAACGAGGCTCCGAGCCCTCCCCCTATCGGGGGGAGATGGAGGGGGGCTTTTTCGTCGCCGAGTGCAACGTCGAGTGCGACCTCCGCGCTTATCTGCCCGAAACCTACGTGCCTGGCGCCAGCGAACGCATGCTACTGTACCGCGAACTCGATGGCTTGCTCGACGACGACCAGATCGCCGCCTTCCGCCAGCGACTCATCGACCGTTTCGGTGCTGACAGCAAGGGTAATCTTCCCATCGAGGCCGAAGAACTTCTGCGCGTCTCGCCCCTTCGTCGTATAGGACGCCGCGCTGGTGCCGAACGCATTGTGATGAAGAACGGCAACATGACGCTCTACTTCATCCAGAACTCTACGAGCCCCTTCTTTAAGACTGCCACCTTCGGCCGCATTGTCGAATTTGTCGCTTCGCCCGCCCACTTCCGCCATTGCTCCTTCGACAACAAGAACGGCAAGCCCCTCCTCCGTTTCACCGGCATCACCACCGTTCTGCAAGGCGTAAAGATGCTCCAGCAGATGCTTGGCGAGGCGTAACCGCTTTTGAATCCATATACACCACGATTAAGAATGTGCCTGACTCTCTGTAATTTGCGAGTCGGGCGCGTTCTTTTTGATATACATTGGCGCCTGCATACTCACATGAATACGTTTTTTTTCGTAACTTTGCGCCAAAATAAACACAACTATGCTCTACGAAAGATTCAAACATTGTTTCCGCATTCCAGTTGCAGCACTTTTACTCCTGCTCTGTACAACTGCTTGTGGACGTCTCGGCACAGCAAATCAACTCCGCGGCGACTCTACCGAAGTTACCCTTCGTCTGCTCGACGACGGTAGCGAGTTGTTGCGTGCCGACGAGACTGACTCCGCCCTCAGCGTCCTGCTCGACGCCGTCGACTACAGCTGCGGCTGCACCGACCACGCCGTGCGCTACGACCTCTATGGTCTCGTCGCGGCGCAGTACGAACGCAAGAATCTCAGCGAACATCAGCAGCGATTCCAGCGCATGATGCTCAGCGAGGCCGAGGCTATCCCTCTTTCTGGAGAAAGGGGGGAAGCTGAGCGCAAGCAGTCAGAAGCACATTGGCGCATCGCTACGACGAGCATGGTCATGGGCCAACTTGACGAAGCCGCCACCGAGGCCAAGCGTGCCTACGAGCTGGCCGCTCCCGACACCATCGACTACCGTGCCGAGACACTCCTCCTCCTTTCGCAGATTTACCTGCAAGAGGAGCGCACGGATTCCGCGGCGCATTTCCTCCACGAGGCCGAGCGCATCTATCCGAAGGTCACGGGCACCGACCTCTACCGCCTCTCCCATGCTTACGTGGTGAGCGGTGAAGGAAAGCGAGAAGAGGCTATGCGGCTCATCGAAGACTACGCAAAGCAGAGCGACCTCTACACCGCAGCTGAACTCCTCCGCCTCAAGGCCTCGCTGCACAAGAAGGCAGGACAATGGCGTGAGGCGACCGCCGCCGGGGAGCAACTCCTCTCGCTCAACGACTCCATCTCAGCCGAGGAAACCTCTGCGTCGACGGCCCGTATCCACAAGCTCCAGCACGAACGCCGTGTCGCCCAGATGCAGCAGGAGCAGCAGGCTCAGCGCACTACGTTTCTCGTCGTTATCATCATCGTGTTCACCCTCTTGCTGGCGGCTTGCATCGTTGCCCTCGTTCTTC
>JAUNIC010000008.1:0-7281 GCA_030523615.1 Bacteroidales bacterium | reverse complement strand
AGCTCCTTCGCCCGCTCCTCGGTATAGCCCACGCCCGCGAACTCGAAGCGCTCCAACTCGCCGAGGCCGCCCAAGCCGAAGAGGCGCAACTGCGTGAGGAGCACGTGTAGATGCAGGCCCTCTACTACGAAAACCTCTACGCCATCATCCGCCCCATCCTCGACGCCCGCCGCGGCAAGACCGGCCACATCGACCTCGAAGAGAAGTCCTGGGCCCTCATCGAGCGCCACACCGACCGCGTCATGCCAGGCTTTACCGCCAAGCTGCGGCAGAACTCCCCTTCGCTTTCGCAGGAAGACGTTCGCTTCTGCTGCCTCATCATGATGCGTGTGCCCAACGCCATACTTGCTGACGTCTACGGCATCTCCTCGTCCTCCATCGCTATGCGTAAGCAGCGCATGAAGAAGAAATTTGACGACTTCGTCCAAGAGCAGACGCTCGAAAACTACCTCAACCAGTTCGGCCTATGATGCGCAGAATACTCACCCTCCTCACCCTCTTCCTCTTACCTCTTCCCGCCTCCCTCTTATCTCTCCGCGCCCAGCAAGTGTGGACGGCGGGCACGGTGTGGGAGGTAAATCGCGAAGAACCCTACATCTCTTCAAGCGGCGAGATAAAGACCACCTTGCGCACCTTTGTCTATACGCTCGAAGAAGCTGTCGACATCGAAGGCACTCCCTACTTCCCGCTGACGAAATTCGAAAGTGGGCTCGACTCCGCCTACACCGTCGCCTACATCCGCGCTGAGCGCGGCGACTCGCTCGTCTACGTCCGTCTGGCAAAGGGTGTGGCTGCGGGCAATCGCGCTAATTCGTTCGGGGCAGGCGACGAGATGCTCCTCTACGACTTCACCAAGCGCTTCGAATACGGCGACGTCATCACCTACGGCACGGAGTTGGGGCCGCAAACGACTAAGGTGGACCGCCAGTACGGCACGCTCGACTACTATTACGACGTCATCGAAGAGGGCGACTGCCTGCCCGCCTGGGGCTCGCTCATCTACAAGATTGGGGCGCTCGATGGGCCGCTGGGGCTTTTCTTCTCCGAAGTAATGGGCGGATTAGATCCTGATGAAAAACCCGAGCCCACCGATGGCGAGAGCGACAAACCGAAATCGTCCAATGTCAGCCATACGCTCTTCAAGCGCAAGGGCGGAGGCGGCTGCGTGATCGTCCCCACGCCCGACGGCATCCGCGTCGTCGAGTTCACTGATGATTCCTCGGTCTGCTTTGACCTCAGCGGAAGAGTTTATCCTGAGCGACAGTCGAAGGACGCCCACAACAGCGCTCCCCACTCCTTTTATATATATAAAGGACGCAAGCACATCAAGTAGCGCATGCAACAACCGATATACGCACCCGCCGTGTAACTCGTTCAGAATAAAGCATAAGCCGCGGCACTTCTGAGGCTCCGATATACACACACCCGACAGCCCTTGCGCATCTCGTGACTTCGCCGTACCTTTGCCGTCGAAATCACGAACCTCAAAACACACAGACATCATGAAACGAACAATCCTCTCCACCCTCTGCCTTGCAGCGCTCTCCTGCGCCGCACAGAGCATAGACGCCCCCACACTCGCGTCTTCTTACAATGACTTCGCCTTCGACTTCTTCCAGCGCATCGAAAGCGAGCACATCGACGAAAACCTCATCCTCTCGCCCCTCTCCGCACAGTTCGCCCTCAGCATGCTGCAGAACGGTGCTGCCGGCCGCACGCTCACCGAGATCCAGCAGACGCTCCACACCGCGGGCTTTGCTCCCTCTGACATCAATCGCTACAATCGCGCA
The DNA here is from genome assembly GCA_030523615.1 of Bacteroidales bacterium. Taxonomy (GTDB): domain Bacteria; phylum Bacteroidota; class Bacteroidia; order Bacteroidales; family Bacteroidaceae; genus Alloprevotella. Next base: position 5,491 of record JAUNIC010000008.1, on the reverse strand, counting down.
CTGATCAACAGCCTGCAGAAGGAGCCTGAGATTGATGATGCCTATCGTGAGGAAATGGAAGCCGAAGGTAAGAATCCGCGCGACAACTACAGCAGCGTCGAAATTGCCAATGGCATCTGGGTGCGCAACGATTTTCCCGTCTACCCTGATTTCTTCGCTACCAACGCCACCTATTACAATGCCTCGGCGCAAGCAGTCGATTTTGCTGCCCCTGAGACTTATGCCTGCCTCGACCAGTGGGCCTATGACCATACCCACGGCCTCATCCCCTCTTTCGGCCTCAATCCCAACGACCCTAATCGCGCCATGGTGATTGCCAATGCGCTCTACTTCGAAGGCCCGTGGAGCTGGCCTTTCCAGACGTATAACACAAAGAAGGCTCGCTTCACCAATGCCGACGGCAGCACCATCAAGACGGAGCTTATGCACCGTTATGGCTGCGACGATTACTATCACACCGACAATTTCGTGATGTATCGCCTCTACTATGGCGACGACTGCCGCTTCTACATGAATGTCTACCTGCCGCAGCACGACGGCGCGCGCCTCACCGCTGACGAGTGGCAGCAGCTGCGCAATTCTCGCGAGGAGGCAGAAGTCTACTTCTATATGCCGAAATTCAGCATCGAGGACAACCTTAATATGGGCGACATCCTGCAGGGAATGGGCATTGTCGACGCTTTCGATTTCTATGCTGCCAACTTCTCAGGCATCTCGCCCAATCCGCTTTGTGTATCCGAAGTCAACCAGAAAGCCCGCATAGAGGTTGACGAGGAGGGTACAGCTGCCGCGGCCATTACATACATCCTTAGTGTTGATGCCTTGGACGGCCCCGGCGAAGAACCGCAGCGTCCGCCTCGCGTAGAAATCCGTCTTGATCGCCCGTTCTATTTCTCCATCGAAAGTCGCGACGACAACAGCATCCTCTTCATGGGCCACATCACCGACCTGGCCGAACTCGAGCGCAGAGCAGGACAGCAGGAGGGCATCGATACCGTTCTCACTCCTTCTCCCGCCTCGCATCGCACCTACGACCTCCAGGGCCGACCCGCTGCCGAATATGGCCAACGCGGCATCAGCATCCGCGACGGTCGCAAGACCATACGTTAAGTCACCGCTTTGCAATCGCGACGTGCACATTGATGGCATGACGTACAAGAATGGTGAATGGACTGGCGGCCGCATCTACGATCCTACCTCCGGCAAGAGCTACAAGCTGACCATCACCTTCAAGGACGCCAAGACGCTGAAACTCCGTGGCTACATCGGTGTTGAAGCCCTTGGCGAAACAATGTACTGGACAAAAATTCAATAATCTGACACTAACTGGCCGTTATGTAGATTTCCACCCCTCCCTCGAGGCGCGCTATTTGTGCCTCGGGGGAATTTTTTGCTCGGCAAAGAAGTCGCGTGCCGTAAGGAGATAATTACGCGGTGCAAAGAAGTATTTTCCGCTCTCAAGGAAATAAGTCGTGCCACATTTGTGCGACTATCGTATCACGCTAGTGCGACGATAGTGCTACATCAGTAGCACGATTGTTTCACATCTGTGACACGACATGTTTCTTTGAGAGAAAAATCTAAATATTTGAGAGCATTGGTTCTGGAGCGCTGAAAAAACATGCTGTGCCCGCAGGCAGAACTATTGTTGCTTGGAAGCGTTTGGCCGCACGCAACCCAAAAAATCACAGAAACATTTCGTTATTCCAGTTTTATGTCGTAAATTTGCACGCAAAACCATACAACCGATTCTTATGAAGAAGACCATTATCCTTAGCGCCTTCGCCTTCTGCCTCAGCCTTGGCGCTAAAGCCACCATTACCGACGTCATCGCCGACGCCGACGTGCCCGCCATGGCAGGAGTCGAAGCCACTGATGACGTCACCCCCCAGATGACCATCCGTGCCATCGCCGACGGCAAATACTCCCCCGAATACATCTACGGCGTCAATCCCCTCCTGGACGGCGAAAGTTACAGCCAGCTTTCGGCCGACGGCAAACAGATTGTGCGTTCATCGTTCAAGACCGGCAAACAGACGGGCGTCATCTTCGACGTGGCCACCGTGCGCTCCAGCGTGAAGCTCAAGAGCATCGACGGCTACATCATGAGCCCCAATGAGAAGCGCATCCTCATCAAAACGCAGACGAAGAAGATCTACCGTCGCACCGACACCGCCGTATACTACATTTACAACGTCGAGAACAACACGATGGAGCCCCTCTCCGAAGGTGGTCCCCAGACGTCGCCCATCTTCTCGCCCGACGGCAACGTCATCGCCTTTGCCCGCGACAACAACCTCTTCCTCGTCAAGCTCCTCTACGACAACGCCGAGACGCAGGTGACAACCGACGGCAAGCGCAACGAGATCATCAATGGCATTCCCGACTGGGTCAACGAGGAGGAATTCTCCACCAACCGTTCGTTTGAATTCTCGGCCGACTCGAAGGTGCTCTGCTGGATTCGCTACGACGAGTCGAAGGTGCCCGTCTACGAGATGCAGATGTGGAAGGGCGACAAGCCCCGTCACGACGAAAACGACCAGTATCCCCACGACTATACTTATAAGTATCCCATCGCCGGCGAACAGAACAGCACCGTTACCGTGCAGAGCTTCGAGATCAAGAGCCGTGTACAGCGTCAGCTCGACGTGCCCCTCGATGCCGACGGCTACATTCCCCGCATCGTCTCGACGAGCGATCCCACGAAACTGGCTGTCGTCACCCTTAACCGCCACCAGGATTGCATGAATCTCTACATGGTCAATCCCCTCAGCGGTGTGGCCAAACTGGCGCTGCAGGAGAAGAACGACAAGTACCTGCGCGAGAGTGCATATACCGATCTCACCTTCTACCCCGACGGTTTCGCCATGCTCTCAGAGCGTACCGGCTATCAGCACCTCTATTGGTACAACCTCAACGGCCAACTCCTGCGCACCGTGACGCAGGGCAACTTTGAGGTGAGCAACTTCTACGGCTACGATGCCGCTACGCAGAAGTTCTACTACGCCAGCCACGAGGAGAGCCCGCTGAAGACCGCTGTCTACTGCGTGGACAAGAACAACAAGGTAACTCGCCTCTCTGCAGAAAGCGGACAGAACAGCGCCACGTTCTCCGTGGGTTGCAAGTACTTCATGAACCGCTGGAGCAATCTCACCACGCCTCCCGTCACGACGCTGTGCGACAACACCGGCAAAAAGCTGGCTACGCTCGTCGATAATGCTGCGCTGAAGGAGAAGATGGACAAGGTCGTAGGTCAGCGTGAACTTTTCACGTTTACCACGCAGGACGGCGTTCAGCTCAATGGTTGGATGCTCAAGCCTCGCGATTTTGATCCCTCGAAGCAGTATCCCGTCATCATGTACCAGTACAGCGGTCCTGGCTCGCAGGAGGTGCAGGACGGATGGGGCAACGGCTTCTACGGCGGCTTTGCCTTCGAAAGCTATATGGCGCAGCAGGGCTACATCTGCGCTTGCGTGGATGGTCGCGGTACGGGTGCCCGTGGTGCAGAGTTTGAGAAGTGCACCTATCTCCGCCTCGGCGATCTCGAAAGCCACGACCAGGTTGAGGCTGCCATCTGGCTCGGCAATCAGAGCTACATTGACAAGAATCGTATCGCCATCTGGGGATGGAGCTTCGGCGGCTTCAACACGCTGATGTCCATGAGCGAAGGTCGTCCCGTCTTCTGTTGCGGTGTGGCTGTGGCCGCTCCGAGTAATTGGCGCTATTACGATACCGTGTACACCGAGCGCTACATGCGTACGCCGCAGGAGAATGAGAACTACAACGCCATTTCTCCCATCGGTCGCGCTTCGCAGCTCAGCGGCGATTTGCTCCTCATCCACGGTACGGCGGACGATAACGTCCACTTCCGCAACTGCACAGAAGTCTCCGAGGCTTACGTCCAGGCCGACAAGCAGTTCGAGATGCAGGTTTACACGAACCGCAACCATAGCATCTACGGCGGCAACACCCGCTATCATCTCCTCACCCGTATGGTGAACTTCTTCAATGCGAAGATGAAGTAGGACCCCCTATACCCCCCGAAGGGGGGCTCACGCAGATACCATAGACTTGCAACATGCTTATTTAGTCTGTAGTAATTGCATGAGCCCCCCTTCGGGGGGTATTATGGGGTCTTTTAGAATCGATAGCCGAACGTAAGGCCAGCGGCAAAGTTCTTGATGTAGGGATTCTTGATACCAGGATAGAGCACGAGGGTGTGCTTCTGGCTCTGCGTGAGCATATCGGTGATGCCCCAATCGCAGCTGAAAAGGAAATTGTAGTGGCGGGCGTACTCGGCACCGATGCGGAAACCGAGACCGAATTCGGTACGCTGCACCTTGTAGAACTGGTTGTCGTCCTTGTCGTTCATGAAGAAGCCAGTGCGAACGTCCTCACTGAAATCGTCCATCTTGAGGATGCTCTTGCCGTTGGTACCGAAAGCGAAGTAAGGACCAAAGTCAGCATAGATGCCGAGGTCGTCCATCACGTCGTATCGATAACCCACATGGATAGGCACGCTGAGGTACATGGGACGCGTGATATAGGTGGCGCCGAGCCCCAGCTGGTCACCAATCATTGTCTCAATGCGATCCTTTGCACCCTTCATGCTGTAGTCAACACCGGCATTGAGGTAGATGCCGTAGCACTCGGGGAGCGCGTATTCGGCGTGGATACCGGCATTGAAGCCTGCCTTGGCGTCCATATCTCCCCAGGGAATTTCGTTCATGCGGAAGTTGCTGATGTTCATACCAAACTGGCCGATGACAGAAAAGCCTCTATCCTCGGGACCAAAGGTAAAACCGTCGTTGCCACGTGCTTGCGCACTGCTTGCCACAGCAAGGGCAGCAAGTGCCATCATGATTGTCTTTTTCATGGTGTATTCTGTTTTTATTGTTTATCGAAAGGGTATTTGGGTGCAAAGATACAAAAAAAATCTGAGATTTGCCCTAATTCCGTGTTTTTTAAGTACTGTTAACTTTGCACTGGTCATTCGAGGAGGGTCAAAAGTAGTTGGCAGCTTGCTATTTTGAACGAGTCAGTCGCAGGCGGTACTTCTTGCTCTTCGAGGCTTTTTTTATTTCGTCGCCAGTGATGAAGTCGAATACGTAATTGGCATCATCGCATAGGTACCACTCACGGTAAAGGCCGTCAAGGTCAAGCTCGGTGAGAGCCTTGTTGAGTTTTGGCAGTACCTCTGTGCCTTCATCTGTGTAGTAAGGCGAGGTGCAAGCCAGCGCTTCGCGGAGTGCCTTGGCTTCGTCCATCGTCGGGATGTGCCAATCGGTCAAGTCGCCTTCTTTGTACGAAGCGGCGTAGCTTGCGGCATCGCCGGAAGGAGTGGCGGAGGCAGGCACAACATTAAAGAATTCGGTGGTGGAGAGATAGAAACTGTCGTTGACGAGCAAATGGCCATCGGCGGTAATCTTCACGGTGCCAAAGATCTGTGCGGCGGGTGTATCGGGCTCATCGGGCGTATCAGGGGAATCAG
>JAUNIC010000007.1 GCA_030523615.1 Bacteroidales bacterium | reverse complement strand
GGGAAGTTATGTTTTCAATCTATCACGGTCAGCGTGTCGTTGTCGACGCGGAAATGAATCTCGCAGCCAGCGAAATCGAAACCATAGACGCGTTCCGGGTCGTCGTGATAGTGCGGACGCGGATCGTGGGACAGCACGGCGCGAAGGGCGGTGAGTTTCTCGTCGCTGAAACGGGACGCTACGCTGTCGGGGATGACGACGTTGAGTTCCGTCTGCTGGCGCGTCACGTCGGTGAAGCCTCCGCGAGCATCGGGATGCGAATCGGTGAAAGCCAGATAGGGCTTGATATCGTAGATGGGCGTGCTGTCCATGAGGTCCGCTCCTTTAATATAAATAACGGGGCCTTCGGGAGTGTGGAGGTCGATGCGACTGATTTCCACGCTGGACAGGCCTATGGGGTTAGGACGGAAAGGAGAACGCGTGGCAAAGACGCCCATGCGCTGGTTGCCACCGAGGCGTGGCGGACGTACCGTGGGCGACCATTCGTCGCGGTGAGCTTCGGAGAAGTCCCAGATGAGCCAGAGGTGGCTAAAGCCGTCAAGACCGCGCAGCGCTTCGGCTACACGGTACTCGGGCTCAAAGACGATGCGTCCCTCGAGGGCGTCGATGAGTCCTGCCTGGCGAGGCACGCCAAACTTCGTGGTGAAGTCGGTGCGTATGTGGGCGATGATTTTCATGGAAAGTAGTGAAAATGAAATGCCGTTTGTGATAAAACGATGCAAATGTACGTTTTTTTTCACAAACGGCAAAAGGAATATAGATTTTTCTGCACTAAAAGTCGGCGGCGCGCTGCATCTTCTCGGCAATCTTGTCGTTGCAGAGATTGTGGATGCTGCCGAGGTGAGTGTGGTGCAGGTCGGCATGGTCGTAGTGGAAACGCCCCTCGTTGACCTCGATGCCCACCGTCTTGTAAGCGTCGCGGAAAGGCATGCCGTTCAGCGCGCGGCGGTTCACCTCCTCGACCGTGAAGAGATAGTCGTAGATGCCTTGAGACTTCGAGGTTTTGTCATCGTAGCGCAGCGCATCGTTATCGTCATCGTCCAAGATGTGGTCGTTGACCTCGATGTGCTCCAGCATGTAGCGCGCCATGAAGAGGCACTGGTGGATGAGTTCGAGGGCGGGGAAGAGGATGTCCTTCAGGAGCTGCGAACAGCGGTGGTAGCCGTGGGGCAGATTGCTGCAGAGGAGTGCAATCTGGTTCTCGACCGAAAGGATGCGGTTGCACTGGCCGCGCATGATTTCCCACACGTCGGGGTTCTTCTTGTGAGGCATGATGCTCGAGCCCGTGGTGAGATTGTCGGGGAAGTGGATAAAGCCGAAGTTGGGGCACATGTACATGCAGCAATCGGACGCAAACTTGTTGAGCGTGAGGGCCACACTACCTATGGCGCTGGCCACTGCGCGTTCGCTCTTGCCGCGGCTGAGTTGGGCCGCCACACTGTTGTAGTTGAGCGTCTCGAAGCCGAGGAGGTCGGTGGTCATCTGGCGGTCGAGGGGGAAGGAGTTGCCGTAGCCAGCTGCCGAACCGAGCGGATTTTGATTGACTACGCGGTATGCCGCTGAGAGCATGTGCATATCGTCGACGAGGGCCTCGGCATAGGCGCCGAACCATAGGCCGAAATTCGACGGCATGGCGACCTGCATATGGGTGTAGCCGGGCAGAAGCACGTCTTTGTGCTGTTCCGAGAGTTGCTGGAGTATGGCGAAGAGGTCGAGCACTTCCTGGCGCACTTGGAGGAGTTCGTCGCGGAGGAAGAGTTTGACGTCGACGAGCACTTGGTCGTTGCGCGAGCGTCCGGAGTGGATTTTCTTGCCCACCTCGCCGAGGCGGCGCGTCAGCAGGAGCTCCACCTCGGAGTGGATGTCTTCGACGTCGGGTTCTACGCAGAAGTTGCCCTGCTCGATGTCGGCTAAAATGTCTTCGAGAGCGGCGGTGATCTGTGAGAGTTCGTCGTCGGTGAGGAGGCCGATGCTGCAGAGCATCTTGGTGTGGGCCATGGAGCCAAGGACATCGTATTTGGCGAGGCGGTTGTCGAGCACGCGGTCACCTGCTACGGTGAACTCGTCGACGTATTCTGTGGCACTGGTGCCTTTATTCCATAATGTTGACACGTGGGAATGGTTTTGGGTTTGTGGGTTTATAGGAACCTATAGGAGTACGTTTTCAATGAGGTTGATGTAGTCTTCTATGGCTTGACGGATTTCGCTGACGAGGATGAATTCGTCGGGGCGATGGCTGCGGCTGCTCTCACCGGGACCGAACTTGATGGCGTCGCAGGGCGTGCGCACCCAATCGGAGGTGGTGGGCGACGAGAACGTGTCGATGCCCACGGCATTGAGGGCACGGACGAGAGGACTGTCGTCGCGGGTGGCGCTGCTGCGATTGCGGAGGTTGCGAGCCGTGAGCGTGCTTTGGCAGATGCCCTGCAGCGCTTCGAGGATTTCGACGTTGGTGTACTGCTCTGTGGGACGGATGTCGACCACGAAACGGCAAGTGTCGGGAATGACGTTGTGCGCCGTGCCGCATTCCATCTGTGTGACGCTCAGCTTGACGCTGCCCATGGTGGGTGAGACGCGGTCGAAGTTGTAAGTGCGGAGTCGCTGGATGTCGTCGAGCGCGATGTAGAGAGCGTTGACGCCTTCGTTGCGGGCAGCGTGTCCGCTGACGCCGTGTGCCTCGCCGTCGATGACGAGCAGACCACGCTCCGAGGTGGCAGCGCGTCCGCCGGTGGGTTCGCCGATGATGGCGTATTGCGGCGTCCAGTCGCCCGGATGGCCGGCGGCGTTGAGAGCGTGGCTGATGACGCCGTCCGTCCACAGGTGAGCCGTGCCGTTGGGGCCGCTGCGTTCTTCCTCGCAAGAGAGCGCGAGGAGCAGGTTGAAGGGCAGGGTAGTGGATTCGTAGAAGTGGCGGAAGGCTGCAATCATGCTCACCACGCTGCCGCCGTCGTCGTTGCTGCCGAGTCCCCAGATGCAGTCTTCGTCGTTGCCTGCGCTGTAGGGATCACGCGTGTAGCCAGCGTTGGGCGGCACGGTGTCGAGGTGGGCACAGAGCATGAGCGTGGGGCGATCGGCCGAGGCGTAGCGGTTGAGGGCCAGGATGTTGTTGCGCTCGTAACAGCAGTCGATGCCCCATTGCTGCAGATGTTGGCCCACGAGGTTACCCACCGCCTCTTCTTCAAATGTGACAGAAGGAGTGGCAACCATCTGGCGAAGGAGGGCTATTGAGTCGTTGATGAGTGTGTTCATGCGTGGAGAGTGGTGCCGATGTTGCGGCCGAGATTCATGGCGTGCTTGATGACTACGCTGTCGACACCTGCGGCAATGGCTGCAAAGGCGTTGTCGAGCTTGGGGAGCATACCGTCGGCCACGCGGCCCTCAGCTTTGAGTTCGGCGTAGTAGGCCGGGGTAATGGAGTCGATAACAGAGGTGTCGTCGTCCTTGTCGAGCAGTACGCCGGGCTTCTCAAAACAATAGATGAGACGCGTGGCGGTGTGTTGTGCCAAAGCCTGTGCCACGCACGAAGCGATGGTGTCGGCATTGGTGTTGAGGAGGTCGCCGTGACCATTGTGGTTGATGGCGTTGAAGACGGGAGTGACGCCGGCGTCGAGGAGCTGGAGAATGAACTGTGCGTTGACGCCTTCGGCATGGACGTCGCCCACGAAACCGTAGTCGACGGGCTCGCCATTCACCATGCGTGGCGGACGGCGGTCGGCGCGGATGACGTTGGCGTCGCAGCCGGAGAGACTGATGGCGTTGCGTCCAGCGGCCTGAAGCAGCGCAGCGATGTGTTTGCCGCACCAGCCGGCGTAGACCATGGTGACGATGCGAAGCGTCTCTTCGTCCGTCACGCGGCGACCTTCGACCATGAGGGGCGTCATGCCCATCTGGCGCTGCATCTGCGAGGCCATGACGCCGCCGCCGTGAACGAGCACGCAGGGCCCGTCGAGCGCAGCGAAGTCGCTGACGAACTGCTTAAGAAGCGCCGGATTGTCGACGACGTTGCCGCCAATCTTGATGACGTTGATCATGATAGAAATGAGGCTTTAGAGACTTTCAAGGATGCGTTTGAGGACAACAGTTGCGCTGATTTCGCGGTTGGCAGCTTCGGGGATGACGAGGCTGTTGGGGCCCTCGATGACGTCGTCGGTGACGATGAGGCCGCGGCGCACGGGGAGGCAGTGCATGAATTTGCCGTCGTTGGTGAGCGCCATGTGGTCGGCGTCGACCGTCCAGTGCATCATGTCGTGATAGTCGTGGAGCATCTCGCCGTAGTGCTCGGGCAGCGTCACACCGGGGCAACTCCAGTTCTTGGCGTAGATGAAATCGGCGCCCTCGAAGGCTTTGCGTTGGTCGTATTCGATGGTGGCGCCTTCGGTAAACTTCGGGTCGAGTTCGTAGCCCTCGGGATGCGTGATGACGAGATCCACATCGGGCGCAGCGAGCATCCACTCGGCAAAGCTGTCGGGCACGGCCTGCGGCAGACAACGGCAATGGGGCGCCCACGTCAGCACAACCTTGGGACGCTTCACGGTCTTGTGTTCCTCGATGGTGATGAGGTCGGCAAAAGCCTGAAGCGGGTGCACGGTGGCCGTCTCCATGGCGAAGACGGGTTTGCCGCTGTGCTTGACGAACTGATTGTAGACCGTCTCGGCATAGTCGTAGTCGCGGTCCTTGAGACCTGCGAAGGAACGAATGCCGATGACGTCGCAATAGCTGGCCATGACGGGGATGGCCTCGAGGAGATGCTCCGACTTGTCGCCGTCCATGATGACGCCACGCTCCGTCTCGAGCTTCCAGGCGCCGGCGTTGACGTCGAGCACGATGACGTTCATGCCGAGATTTTGCGCTGCCTTCTGTGTGGAAAGACGGGTGCGGAGGCTGTTGTTGAAGAAGACGAGGAGAGCGGTTTTGTTGCGGCCGAGCTCAGCATATTTGTAGCGGTCGGCTTTTATTTCTTGTGCTTCCGCGAGCGCCTGTTTGAGGTCGCCGAGGTCGCGGGCGTAGAGGAAAGATTTCATGATGTGAGAGTGCGTTTGAAGGCGTCGAGGAAGCGGTTGGCCTCGGCCTGAGTGAGACAAAGAGGAGGAAGGAGGCGTAGCACGTTGGTGCCGCTGCAGCCGGTGAAGATGTGGTGGTCGAAGAGCAGACGCGAGCGCACCTCCTTGTAGGGAGCGTCGAGTTCGATGCCGATCATGAGGCCACGGCCGCGGACGTCGACAATCTTGACGGGAGCGTCGGCTGCTTGCGTCTGCTGCATCTTTTGCAGTTCGGCGATGAGGTAAGCACCCACGTTGGCGGCGTTGTCCACGAGATGCTCCGTCTCCATGACGTCGAGCACGGCGAGGGCAGCGGCACAAGCCTGATGGTTGCCGCCGAAGGTGGTGCCGAGTTGGCCGTAGACGGGTTTGAACTTGGGCGAGATGAGTACACCGCCGCAGGGGAAGCCGTTGGCGATGCCCTTGGCCACGGTGATCATATCGGGCTGTACGCCAAGGTGCTGATGCGCGAAGAACTTTCCGCTGCGGCCGTAGCCACACTGGATTTCGTCGCAGATGAGCACGGTGTTGTGGGCATCGCAGAGGATGCGGAGCGCCTGGAGGAAGGCAGGAGTGGCCATGCGGATGCCGCCGACGCCTTGGATGCATTCGATGATGACGGCGCAGACATCGTCTTTCTCAATCTCGTCGGCCCAAGCCGCGATGTCGTTGAGGGGCAGATAGGTCACATGGCCGTTGGCGTTGACGGGAGCGATAATCTTGGGATTCGCGGTAGCTTCGACGGCGAGCGAGGTGCGTCCGTGGAAGGCCTTCTCTGCGCTGAGGATGCGCGTGCGTCCGTTGTGGAATGAGGCCAGCTTGAGGGCATTTTCGTTGGCCTCGGCGCCGCTGTTGACGAGGAAGAGCTGATAGTCTTCGTAGCCGCAAGCACGGCCCAGACGTTCGGCAAGCTGCTGCTGCAGAGGATTCTTCACGGAGTTGCTGTAGAAGCTGAGGCGGCCGAGTTGCTCGGTCATCTTCTGCACATAGTGGGGATGGCAATGGCCGATGCTGATGACGGCATGGCCGCCATAGAGGTCGAGATATTCTTGTCCCTTGTCGTCCCATACGTGGCAGCCTTGGCCGCGCTCGATGGTGACGTCGAAGAGGGGATATACGTCGTAGAGGTTCATGATAGGAGCCCCCCTCCATCACTCCCCTCGGTCCCCTCGTTATCGAGGGGCAGAAATCCCCGATTGGGGGGAGTGCTCGGAGTTGTTGGGGGAATTTAAGGTAAGGTGTAACAATGTATGTTTTATGGCTGCGAGGCTCCCTCTCCAGTCGGAGAGGGCGGGGGGAGAGGCTTTTAGAACGCCTGCGCTTTGAGCTGGAGACCGGTAGTTTCGGGCAGGCCGAACATGAGGTTCATGTTCTGCACAGCTTGGCCGACGGCGCCTTTGAGGAGATTGTCAATGCACGAAATCATGAGAAGCTGGTCCTCGTAGCGCTCGACGTAGACAACGGCTTTGTTGGTGCCTACCACCTGCTTGAGGTCGGGGCTCTTCGTGACGAAATGGGTGAAGGCAGCGTCGGCGTAGTAGGTTTCGTAGATGGCCTGTACCTCCTCGATGGGACGCGTGCAGTGGGCTACGGCGGTGACGAAAATGCCACGGGCGAAGCAGCCGCGCTGGGGAATGAAGAGCACGCGACCATCGTAGCCGGGATGGAGCTCCTCGATGGTCTGGCGAATCTCGTGGAGATGCTGATGCGTGAAAGTCTTGTAGACGGAGATGTTGTCGTTGCGCCAGCTGTAGTGGGTGGTGGCTCCTGGCTTTTGGCCGGCGCCGGTGCTGCCCGTAATGCCAGTGACGTGGATGTCGCCGTCGATGATGTGGGTGGCGAGGGCAGGGAGGAGGGCGAGCTGAATGGCGGTGGCGAAGCAGCCGGGATTGGCTACGTGCTGGCTCGCGCGTATAATATTAAGATGTGTCTCAGGCAGACCGTAGACGTAGTCGTGGTCGCCACGGATGCGGAAGTCCTGGGCGAGGTCGATAATACGGACGTGGGCGGGGATGGTGTGCTCACGGAGGAATGCCTCGCTCTTGCCATGGCCGAAGCAGAAGAACACAACATCAACCTCGTCGAAGGGCATCTCAGAGGTGAAGCGCAGGTCGGTGTCGCCCACGAGACCTTCGTGCACATCGCTCACGAGGTTGCCGGCGTTCGACTCGCTATTGGCAAAGACGATTTCGGCCACGGGATGGTTGATGAGCAGACGGATGAGTTCGCCGCCCGTGTAGCCCGCAGCGCCGAGGATGCCGACTCTGAGGGAAGAGGTAGGAGGTAAGAGGGAAGAGGTGGAAGGCATAGTGGTAAAGTTAGCGCTGTTCATCGGGGTGGGCAAGATAGTAGGCACGGAGTGCGGTGGATGAAACCTTGATGAATCCCTTGGCGTCCTCGCTGGTCCATCCCTTGGCGCCTTCGCCGTATTCACCGAGCTTGTTCTTCACGAGGTCGTCGGGAGTATCGACGCCCACGGTCTGGAAACCGAGGGGACGCAGTTCGAGGGTGACGACGCCGTTGACGTTGCGCTGGCTGGAGGCGAGCATGGCCTCGATGTCGGGCATGACGGGTTCGAGGTACTGACTTTCGTGGAGGAACATGCCGTACCAATTCGCGACCTGATCCTTCCAATACTGCTGCCACTTGGAGAGGGTGTACTTCTCAAGGAAGCGGTGGGCGCCGATGATGAGCATGGGTGCGGCGGCCTCAAAACCTACGCGGCCCTTGATGCCGATGATGGTGTCGCCCACGTGGCAGTCGCGGCCGATGGCGTACTGCGCGCCGATTTCTTCGACAGCCTGAATGGCGGCAATCTTGTCGGTGTACTCCACGCCGTTGACGCTGCAAAGTTCGCCCTTGCAGAATCCCAGTTTGAGCAGTTCGGGACCCTCCTTGGTGGGATGCTTGAGGTAGGCATCTTCGGGCAGACCCTGGTTGCTGTCGAGGAGTTCGCCGCCGCAGATGCTGGTGCCCCAGATACCCACGTTGTAGCTGTACTTCAGGCGGGCAAAGTCGGCGTTGAAGCCGTGGGCGTTGAGGTAGTCCACCTCGTCCTTGCGGCTGAGGTTGCCGTCGCGGGTGAGGGTGATGATTTCGACACCGGGGCACATGACGAGGAAGGTCATATCGAAGCGAATCTGGTCGTTGCCGGCACCGGTAGAGCCGTGGGCAATGGCGCTGGCACCGATTTCCTTGGCATAGCGCGCGATGGCGAGGGCCTGGAAAATGCGCTCCGAGCTGACGCTGATGGGATAGCAGTTGTTGCGGAGCACATTGCCGAAGACCATGTATTTGAGCGACTTGTCGTAGTACTCCTGCGTGACGTCGAGGGTGACGTACTTTGTGGCGCCGAGTCTGTAGGCGTTCTCTTCGTTGGTCTTGAGCTGTTCGGGGCTGAAGCCTCCGGTATTGGCGCAGGCAGCGTGGACTTCGTAGCCCATCTCCTTGGCGAGGTACATGACGGTATAGCTGGTGTCGAGGCCTCCGCTGAAGGCGACGACTACTGTCTTCTTCTGTTCCATAGTGTTGGTGTTTAGTCGTTTAGTCGTTTGGATTGTACGCACTAAACCACTAATTACTAAACCACCAAACCACTGTTTGCTAAATCACTCCTCATTGATGAGGTTGTGCTTCTCGATGAGCTTCTTCATGGCCACGTGCTCGCTTGGATCGTAGAGGAGGCCGGTGCAGATGCACATCTTGTAGCCCTTGGCCTGCAGGATGTCGAAGTTGGTGCAACCCTGACAACCCTTCCAAAATTCGGGGTCGTCGGTGAGTTCGGCAAACGGCACGGGACGGAAACCGAGCTCGTAGTTCATCTTCATGACTGCGGGACCGGTGGTGATACTGAAGATTTTGGCTTCGGGATAGAGCTCGCGGCTGAGGTGGAAGACGCGATGCTTCACACGCTTGGCAAGGCCGCAACCACGGAACTTGTGGTTGATGATGAGACCGGAATTGGCCACAAATTGGCGGTGGCCCCAAGTCTCGATGTAGCTGAATCCGGCAAATTCGCCTTCTTCGCTGAGTGCAATGACAGCCTTTCCGGCCTGCATCTTCTCAATAATGTATTCGGGGGTACGTTTTGCGATGCCCGTTCCGCGTTCCTGCGCAGAAATATACATTTCGTCGCAGATCTGCTGGGCATAGCAAGCGTGGCTTTCGTTGGCCACGATTACTTGAAATTCCATTGTATGTAAAAGATCGTTTAGTGTTTAGTCGTTTAGTTGGTGCAAAGGTACAATGTATTTTTGTATAAACAATGTATATTGTGAGAAAATTTCGCAAAAATGCGCATTTATGCAGTCTGTGGCGCATATATGCAAAAATCGTTCTGCGATTTGTGGTTTGTTTTTGGTCAAAAATAGTTTTGCCCGCTCTGCGCAGTGGCGAGGCACCTTTTGGGGTGCATTCCATTGCATACAGAGCGGGCAAATGCTATAATTGGTGTGTGAACTGTCAGTTTGTGAATGCTGAAGTTCGGAGGGAGTTGTTACTTTTACTTGTTCTCCTTCTCCAGTTCGGAGGGGATGCGGAAGGCGGTATAGAGTTCGAGGACGGCGGCCACGATGAGGGCTATCTTCCACTCGTCGCCGCGGATGGGGATGGGGCCTACGTGGTACTGCTTCATGACGAGCAGGGCGGCAGCAAACATGAGGAAGAATGCGCCGAGGATCTGCTGGCGACGCAGACGGCGGATGACGACGTTGGGGCCGTCATAGCGCTGCAGGAGCTGCATGCTGCCGAAGAGCAGAGCGCCGATGGTGAAGACCGTAGCGGCGTGGGTGTTGACGGCAGGAATCATGGGCATGATGGCGCCGGCCACGAGGAGCAGGCCGCCTACTTGGAATAGGAGGTTCTGGAAGCGATTGAGTTGTTTCATTTCTTTTCTTCGATGATGTACACGTCTTCGTCGTTGGACTTCATGAGCAGATTGACGCGTGCCACCTCTTCGACGGCCTCCTGCGAACTGGCGAGTTGCTTGAGGCGCTTTGAGGATTCGGCATACTGCTCTTCGTACTGCTTGATTTCGCTGCGCAGTTCTGCGTTGCTGTGCCATTGGGCGATGAGGTTGACCACGCTGTTCTCGTCGATGAATCCGACGATGACAACGAAGAATACCGTGGTCCAAAGGCTGCGGCGGTTCCAGATGAAGGAGAGGATGTTGAGTGCTTTGCTCATATGGTTGTTTTGGGGGACTTTATGGTCTTTAAGGACTTTAGGGACTTTAGAGACTTTAAGGATTTATTGCGCAGCCAGGACGCGACGGAAGTTGTCGCCCCAGATTTTGCAGATATCGTCTTCGGAGTAACCACGCTCAAGGAGGCAGCGGGTGATGTTGACCATGCAGCCGGCATGGTCGAGCCCGGGCACACCGCCGTCGCCGTCGAAGTCGCTGCCGATGCCCACGTGGTCGATGCCGCAAACCTCAATCATGTGTTCGAGGTGGCGCATGAATGTGTGGAGCGTAGGATTCTCGCCGTCGGGAGCAAGGAAGCCGGGATACATGGTACACTGCACCACTCCACCCTTCGCGGCGATGGCGCGAAGCTGATCGTCGGTGAGGTTGCGGGGATGGTCGCAGATGGCGCGGCTGCAGGCGTGGGTCACAGCCACAGGCTTCATGCTGAGGTCGAGAACGTCGTAGAAGGTCGTTTCGGCGGCGTGGCTGAGGTCGATGAGAAGACCGATGCGGTTCATTTCCTTCACCACCTCGCGACCGAAGGCCGAAAGGCCGCCGTGTTCCGTGGCGGGTTCGTCGGTGGCGGGATAGGTACCGTCGCATCGGCTGCCAGCCTTGAGCGGACGCGCGCTGTCGCAAATATCATTGTGGCCGTTGTGGCAAAGGGTGACGTACTCGCAGCCGAGGTCCTGATAGTGCTTGAGGAGCGTGAGGTCGCGGCCGATGGCATAGCCATTCTCGATGCCGCGGTGGATGGCGATGCCAGCACTTGCCGGATTGTTGGCGTCCTCGAAGTCTTCGGTAGCGGCAATCATCACGTCGAGGCGACGGTAGGTCTCTTCGACCTGGCGGCGAGCGGCGTCGAAACCCTCAGGGGTGCGAGGACCTTGGGGAATGTAGGAGACCATGTAAGTCTCGTCGAGATGACCATCGTTCATCTTTTCAGCATCGACGAGCACGGTGGCGTTGCGATGCTGCAGACAGAGGGCTTCGGCCTCGTCCTCGGGGGTGAGATCGGCGATGCTGACGCCTTTCTCTGCAGCCTTCTGTCCGAGGAGCGCGTCGAAGAACATCGGCGTGTCGCAATGGCTGTCGAGGGTGCAGATACGGTTGTGGGCCTCGAGGGTGCGGCCGTAGCTGAGAGCTGCCTCGACGAAATGACGGAAGAGAGGGCCCATCGTCTGCGGCAGACATTCGGGATGCCACTGCACGCCGAGGAGGAAACTCTCGCCCTCGCGCTGCTGCATGGCTTCGATGACGCCGTCGGCGCTCACAGCGGTCACCTCCATGTGGGGACCGGGTGCCGTGGCGGCCTGATGGTGGAAAGAGTTGACGGGAAAGACCTCGCCGAAGGTTTCAGCAAGCCAAGGGCTGACGAAAGCGGAACCTGTAGCGGCGCAAGCGGCGTCAGCAGAGATGCTGACAGTTGCATCCTCGTCGCGGCGCACGCAGCGAACGCGGTGTGTGAGGCAGTCGCGAGGCGCATCCTGACTGTGCTTGATGCTGAGTTCGCGGCCGTTCTGACGCTGCCAGCGACCAATGTCCTGACAGACCTTTCCGCCGAGAGCAGCAGCCATGACCTGGATGCCGCGGCAGATGCCGAAGATGGGAATCTGGCGGTCGTGGGCACGGCGGCAGAGACGCAGCTCAAAAGCGTCGCGCTCGGGACAGATGCCGTGGAGCTCGGGAATCGGATCCTCGCCCACAAGGAGCGGGTTGAGGTCGGCACCACCCGAGATGACAAGGCCGTCGAGCTGTTCGAGCAGGGCTTCCTGTTCGTCGGCATTGTCGGTGGGAGGAATGAGTACGGGCACACCGCCTGCCTGACGCACGCTCTGCCAATAGCCGCGGGCCAACTGGGCGCCAGCGTCGCCAAGATTTGTGGTGATGCCTATAATGGGGGTTGTCATTTGTTGTTCTTTTCTTTGTCCTTAAGAGCCTTTTCGAGCGCGGCGGTTTCGGCCTGACGCACACGTTCGTGGAACTTCTTGCTGTGGAAGCGGAAATTGAGCTCCTCTTCGTATTCATGGGCGCGCTTGGGATTCATGGGGAACCATCCCTTCTGCACACGTTTGCGCTGGTGGAACACCTCGCCGATGCCCCAAAGGCTGGAGAATCCGACAATGCTGAGCATGGCGCTGAAGAAGAGGTTCTCGACAAACAGCGCGCTCACGGCGCAGCCGATGCCGACAACCAGAAATGCCCACCAGATGCGGACGCCAAAATAGTACTCGCCCTTGATGACGATGGGATGGAAGAGGCCGATGCTCAAGAAAGCGCAGATGCCCAGCAGCAAGCCTTCGAAGTAGAGAGTCATTAGTCGTCTGTTTCGTCGTTGAAGGAGACTTCGGTCGCAGCCTCGAAGGGCTCGTCGTCGTCGCCGAGGGTGATAGGAATGTTGCGAGAGATGCTCTGCTCGAGACTGATCATCGTGTCGGTGCCGTTGACGCCGGGAATCTCCTGGATGCGGTTGTTCAAGAGGTCCTTGAGGTGCTCGTTGTCCTGCGAGTAGAGTTTGATGATCATACCGTAGGAACCGGTGGTGAAGTGACACTCCACAACCTCGGGAATCTTGTTGAGCTCCTGCACCACGGAGTTGTACATATTGCCGCGTTCGAGCTTGATGCCGATGAACGAGCAGGTGCCGAAACCGAGATATTTGGGATTTACCTGGTAGCCGCTGCCGGTGATGATGCCACGCTCGAACATTCGCACCACGCGTTGGTGGATGGCAGCGCGCGACACACCGCAGTGGGCCGCAATTTCCTTGAAGCTGCGGCGTGCGTCGACGGAGATGACTTTGAGAATTTTTCTATCGAGAAGATCTGCTTTTTTCATTACCTTGGTTAGTGTTTTTGCTTAGCTTTTCGTATTTAGTGGCGCAAAGTTAACGATTTTATTGCATAAACGAAAGTTTTGAGCGTTTTTTTTTACTTTTGTACAGCGTAATCATCGAAAAAGCGTTAACTTTGCGGCCGCTTAGTTTACAAAATGCACTATTCGCTGGCGCTACAATCTGCAAAAGTCGGTTTCAAATTGCTACTCCTGCCATAGGCAGAGGGGCTTCCCTCCCCCATTTCGCAAAGACTGATGCGGAGAGACGTCCATGCGCCTTGAAGATACGGTTTTCTTCTGCGGAGAAATACTCAAATATCTCGGCGAAACAAGTCGTCGCACAGCTGTGACACGATCGACTCACAGCCGTGGCGTAATAGTCGCACAATTGTGACACGAACGACCCACAGCCGTGGCACGACATAAATCTCCGAGATAATTATCTATTTCGCCGTAGGAAAATTCTGTTGCGCCAGCAGAAGCAGCGCTCCTCCCCAACTAAGTTCTCACACGCCAAAAATGGCATCAGCGACCCAAAGACTAACCAAACACAACACTACCGACACTCCATATGTGGCTCATTGAATTTCTCACCACTCCCTCGGCCCTGCAGGCCGTCACCATCATCGCCGCCATCTGCGCCACAGGCCTCGCGCTGGCCAAGGTGAAGTTTCGCGGCGTGAGCCTCGGCAGCACCTTCATCTTCTTTGCCGGCATCGCCGCTGGCGCCATCGGCCTCAACGTCGACCCCCTCATGCTCAAATACGCCGAATCGTTCGGCCTCGTCCTCTTCATCTACACCCTCGGCATGCAGGTAGGACCGGGTTTCGTCAGCTCGTTTCTCACGGGCGGAACTACCCTCAACCTCCTCTCCACCAGCGTCATCCTGCTCGGCACTCTCATCGCCGTCGTGGCTCTCTGCTGCGGCCTGCTGCCCATCGATGCCCTGATGGGTGTGCTCTGCGGCGCCACGACCAACACCCCCGCTCTCGGTGCCGCCCAGCAGACGCTCTCCGACCTCGGCCAACCCGCGTCGGCAGCCGCCCTCAGCTGTGCTGTGACCTACCCCATCGGCACCGTGCTCGGCATTCTCTTCATCGTCATTATGCAGAAGTGGCTCAAGAATCACGACAAGAGCGTACCCGTCACACCGAAGGACGAAGCCTTCATTGCATCGTTCCACGTGTGCAATCCCGCCGTCTGCGGCAAGACGCTCGCCGAACTCTCCATTCTGCACGATGCCAAGTGTGTCGTCACCCGCATCTGGCGCAAGGGCAAGGCCTTCATCCCCGACGCCAAAACCACTTTTGAGGACGGCGACCGCGTGCTCATCATCACCCGTCAGCAGCACGTCACAGCCCTCACCATCTTCTTCGGCAAGCAGGACGATACCGACTGGAACACCCACAATATCGATTGGAATTCGCTCGACAAAGATCTTGTCAGCCAGCGCATTATCGTCACACGTCCCAATCTGAACGGTCGCCGCCTCTCGAGCCTCCACTTCCGCGAGCGTTTCGGCGTCACCGTGTCGCGAGTGCGCCGTAGCGGCATGAATTTCGTGGCCACCTCCGACGTGGTGCTCCGCATGGGCGACCGCCTGACGGTTGTGGGCACAAAGGAGAATATTGAGCGCGTCGAGAAGGAAGTGGGCAACGTGGTGAAAAACCTCGACGACCCCAACCTCGTGGCTATCTTTGTGGGCATCGTGCTGGGCCTCATCCTCGGCAGCGTGCCCATCGAGCTGGGCCTCAGCTATCCCGTGCGCCTCGGTCTTGCCGGCGGCAGCGTGGTCATGGGCCTCATCATGGGTGCCTACGGCCCGCGTTTCCACATGGTGAGCTACACCACGACGAGCGCTAATCTCATGTTGCGCGCCCTCGGTCTTTCGACCTATCTGGCCTGCCTTGGCCTCGACGCCGGCGGCGACTTCCTGAGCACCGTCATGCAGCCCGCCGCATTCCTGTGGATGGGCCTCGCCGTGGTCATCGCCTTTGTGCCGATGATCATCGTGGCGATTGTCTCAGTTGTGCGTTACCACAAGTCGGCCGAATCCACCATCGGCATGATCTGCGGCGCGATGGCCAACCCCATCGCCCTCTCCTACGCCAACGACCTCTTGCGCAGCGACAAGGCGAGCGTGGCCTACGTCACGGTCTACCCGCTCGGCATTTTCCTGCGCGTCATCATTGCGCAAATCATCGTGATGTGCTGGTTTGCGTAGGCGTGAGCAATTAAAAATTAATAATTAATAATTAAAATTTAAGGATTAAGAATTGCTTCAGAAACCAGCCCCTATCAAGATTTTTAATTCCTAATTTTTAATTTTTAATTAAATTTCTTTGTCCTTCGCCCACAAAGTCGTAAATTTGCGCGCTGAAAATCAATCATACACAAAGAAATACAAACAAAAACCCTATACAGAAAAAATGGAAAGAAAAGTCCGCGTGCGTTTTGCACCCTCTCCTACCGGCCCGCTCCACATCGGTGGCGTGCGTACCGCCCTCTATAACTACCTCTTCGCCCGTCAGCACGGCGGCGACATGGTCTTCCGCATCGAAGACACCGACTCCAACCGCTTCGTGCCCGGCGCCGAGACTTACATCATCGAGGCCTTCAAGTGGCTCGGCATCGAGTTCGACGAGGGCGTCAGCTTCGGTGGCGACAAGGGTCCCTATCGCCAGAGCGAGCGCCGCGACATTTACAAGAAGTACGTGAAGCAGCTCCTCGACGCCGGCAAGGCTTACATCGCTTTCGATACTCCCGAGGAACTCAACGCCAAGCGCGAGCAGGTGGCCAACTTCCAGTATGACGCTTCCACCCGTCTCGAAATGCGCAACTCGCTCACCATGCCCGCCGAAGAGGTGGAACGCCTCATCGCTGAAGGCGCTGTCTACACCGTGCGCTTCAAGATTGAACCCGGCGAGGACGTTCATGTAGACGATATCATCCGTGGCGATGTGGTCATCAACTCTTCCATCCTCGACGACAAGGTGCTCTACAAGAGTGCCGACGAACTCCCCACCTACCATCTGGCCAACATCGTGGACGACCACCTCATGGAGATCAGCCACGTGATCCGCGGCGAGGAGTGGCTGCCCTCGGCTCCCCTCCACGTGCTGCTTTATCGCGCCTTCGGTTGGGAGGACACCATGCCCCGCTTCGCTCACCTGCCTCTGCTCCTGAAGCCCACCGGCAACGGTAAGCTCTCGAAGCGCGACGGCGACAAGCTCGGCTTCCCCGTGTTCCCCCTCCTCTGGACCGATCCCGCTACGGGCGCCATCAGCCACGGTTACCGCGAAGACGGCTATCTGCCCGAGGCCGTCGTGAACTTCCTTGCCCTCCTCGGCTGGAACCCCGGCGACGACCAGGAACTCATGACGATGGACGACATGATCCGCAAGTTCGACCTCTCGAAGTGCTCGAAGGCCGGTGCGAAGTTCGACTACGTCAAGGGTTGGTGGTTCAACCGCGAATATATGCTGGCACGCCCCGCCGCAGAATTTGCTCCCGCCTTCGTCAAGCTGCTCGCTGAGAACGGTGTGACGGCTACCGAAGAACAGGCTGCTGCCGTGTTCGAAATGATGAAGACGAAGAACATCGAATACATCGACGGACAGAGCGGACAGACAAAGAAGCGCAACGTAAGCTTCATCGCCGACTTCTGGCCTCTCTGCGACTTCTTCTTCCAGGCTCCCACCGCCTTCGATCGCGAGGACAAGTTCGTGAAGAAGAACTGGAAAGAGGGTGCTGCAGCCGATATGCAGGAGCTCCACGACATCCTCGCTGGCCTCGACGACTTCAGCGTAGAAAGCCAGAAGGCTGCCGTCGACGCTTGGGTGGCTGAGACGGGCAAGAAGCCCTGGAACACCTGGCGCGTCTGCCTCGTAGGTCAGGGCAAGGGTCCCGACATGCACGAGCTCGCTGCCTTCCTCGGCAAGGAGGAAACCCTCCGCCGCATGGAGTTTGCAATCAATAACCTCTAACACACGACCCCCCTCAATCCCCCCGAGCGGGGGGAGGAGGTTACCTTGGTTCGTCAAGATATCTATACCCCTTAGACAAAGCAGTATCTGCTCCCCCCGTTCGGGGGGTTGGGGGGGTCGGTCGTCTCTATGTACAACCTATTCATCTTTTTCTACTGGATTGGCGTACGCCTGACCTCGCTCTTCGGCCATAAGAAGGCGAAGCTCATGGTGCGCGGCCACAAACAGACGTGGCGAAAGCTCCGCGAGGGCATCGGCGACGGCGATAAGGTGGCGTGGTTCCATGCCGCCAGCCTCGGCGAGTTCGAGCAGGGACGTCCGCTCATGGAACGTCTGCGCCGCGAGCATCCCGAGTACAAGATTCTGCTCACCTTCTTCTCGCCTTCGGGCTACGAGGTGCGGCAGAACTACACCGGGGCCGACGTCATCTGCTATCTGCCCATCGACACTCCCCTCAACGCCCGCCGCTTCGTGAAGCACGCCCGTCCCGAACTGGCCTTCTTCATCAAGTACGAGTTTTGGCGCAACTACATCGAGCGTCTTCACAAGTGCGAGGTGCCGCTCTATAGCGTATCCTCCATCTTCCGCCCTTCGCAGTTCTTCTTCAAGTGGTACGGCAGCGGCAGCGCCAAGAGCCTCCGCCTCATCCGTCACTTCTTCGTGCAGAACGAGGAGAGCATCGAACTCCTGCAGCGTCTGGACATCAGCGAAGCCACCATCGTGGGTGACACACGCTTTGACCGCGTCATCGACATCAAGGACGCCGCCAAACCTCTGCCTCTCGTCGAGCGCTTTGCCGGCCTTGCCCCCGAGGGCGAGCAGCAGGTCTATGCGCCGCACTTCACCATCGTGGCAGGCAGCTCGTGGGGCCCTGACGAAGACATCATCATCCCCTACTTCAACAAGCATCCCGAACTGCGTCTTGTCCTGGCGCCCCATGTGGTCAGCGCCCAGCATCTCGACGAGATTCAGCAGAAGATCCACCGTCCCTATGCCCGCTACAGCCAGCTGCTGAGCGGCGAGGTGAAACCCGAGGACGCCCATTGCCTCATCATCGACTGCTACGGTCTGCTTTCGAGCATCTACCGCTACGCTACGGTGGCTTATGTAGGCGGCGGCTTCGGCGTCGGCATCCACAATGTGCCCGAGGCTGCTGTCTACGGCGTTCCCGTCATCATCGGCCCCAACAACAAGCGCTTCCGCGAAGCACAGGACCTTCTGGCCAACGGCGGCTGCAAGGAGATTCGCAAGGCAAAGAACTTCGCCCACCTTATGGACGACTTCCTGGCGCATCCCGACCTCATCGACGAGGCTGGCACCGCCAGCCGCGAGTACATTGCCGACCACGCCGGTGCTGCCGACCAAATCTTCAACGCCGTCTTCGGCGAATAGGCCTACTCTCCCAAAAAAGCACACCCTTAACACGCGTAAACTCTGCCTTACAGAGAGAGTTGCGCGTGTTAAGCGCCAGAAAAAAAACTAAGAAAAAAAATAAAACGATACTCGCAACACACCGAAAAAAGTGTGTTGCGAGTATCGTTTTTTGTCGTATGAGCAAGGCTTAGTGCTTGACAATGCGGGTGTAGATTTCGTTTATCACAATGCCGGCGAGCATGAAGCCCGCGGTGGCGGTGATATGGACCATCGAACCGTTCGTGGCGGCCTTCGTAGCGGCCCAGGTGTCGCGGTCGCTCGCCACGTAGTTCGCGGCGCCGCGGTTGGGAAGCACCTCTTCGCTGTAGACGCACTTGAACTTGCGGCGCGGCATGGACTTCTGGCGCTTGAACTTCTCGCGCAGCGCACGGGCCAGCGGACAACCCTTCACCTTCCAGAACTCGGCGACCTGCAGCTTCGTGGGGTCCATCTTCAGCGCAGCACCCATAGCGCTGACGAAGATGGGGTAGGCTCCCTCTCCCGGCCCCCCTCCATCTCCCCTCATTAGGGGGAGGGCTCGTTTCTCTTCCCTCTTACCAAGGCTCGTCGCGTGGCGAATGAGGTCGGCCTTCGGTTGGAGCGAGTCGATGGCGTCGACGATGATGTCGTATTCCTCAAGATGGTAGTCGGCAGCGTTCTCCTTATTATATACGCCCACGATGGCGGTGACCTCGGCATCGGGATTGATCTCGAGCAGGCGCTCGCGCAGCACCTCGACCTTGGGGCGCCCCACGGTCTTGGTGGTGGCCATGAGCTGGCGGTTGATGTTGCTCGGCGCCACGCAGTCGCTGTCGACGATGGTGATGCGGCTGATGCCGGAACGCACGAGGCCCTCGATACACCAACTGCCTACGCCGCCGGTGCCAAAGACAATGGCGCGCTGCTGCTGCACGGCGGTGAGCACATCGTCGCCCATCAAGAGGCGGGCACGGTTGAAAATGTCCATAATCTTTTTCTTTTTTTGTTTCAGCAGCAAAGTTACGGCAAATATCTTTCTCCCACAAGTAAATACGTGCTTTTTTCGCATCGTGCACTGCGCAACTATCGCCGTTATCGATAGCGCAAACGAAAAAACAAATAGAACTGTCGATAGTATCTCATATAATTATCGTAATTTTGCACTCGAAAAAGAGGCACCCTACTACCCTTCACCTCTTACCTCTTACCTCAAACAGCCTCCTACCTTAACAAATGGAACTCCGACAACTCAACTATTTCGTACAACTGGCCGAACACCTCAACTACTCTCAGACGGCTAAGGTGCTGTGCATCACGCAGAGCACACTGTCGCAGCAGATACGCAAACTCGAGGACGAACTCGGCGTGCAGCTCTTCGTACGCAACAGCCACCACGTGCAACTCACCGATGTAGGACAAAACATTCTGCCGGCTGCTGAGCGCGTCATCCACGAAGCCAACACGTGTCTCGATATGATTCGCGATGTGCAGAATCTCGGCACCGGCGAACTCAACATCGGCACTACGCTCACCTTCCTGCCACTCCTCAAGGAGACCGTGCTGGAGTTTGCCCGCCTCTATCCCGGTGTGAAGCTCAACATCGTGTGTAAGAGCATGGAGGAACTGATGCTGCAGCTCGAGAAGGAGGAGATCGATGTGGCGTTGTCGTTCTCGTCGCTCAACGAGAATGAGCACATCGAGTCGCACCCGCTCTTTACGGGCAACCTCTGCGTCGTGGTGAGCGACACCCACCCGTTGGCCCACAGCAAGTCGCTCCGCCTGCGCGACGTCGAAAAGTTCCGTCTGGCGCTGCCCAGCAAGGGCATGCAGGCCCGCGAAACCTTCGACAACATGACGGAAGGCATGGACCTCGACCTGAACATCGGCCTCGAAATCAACCAGATCAGCATTCTTATGGACGTGGTGCGCGCCAGCCGCTTTGTCACCTTCCTCAGCGACGCCACGGTCCATCGGCAGTCGGGTCTCGTTGGCATTCCCATCCGCAATGCCAACTGCACGATGAAGGGTTGCTTCCACACCCGCAAAGACTCCTATCGCAACAATGCCACACGCGAATTCCTCAAATTGCTCTGCCGCAACAAGGCATTCGGTATGGCACTGATGGACTTATAGTAGATTACGTCAGACTTTCATTCTCAACGTCGGCAGACTCTTGAATCAAGGCTGCGGCCAATGAAGGCTTCGACACGGCTCTGAGCGGCCTGGTCGGCACGCATCAGGAGCACATCGTCGCGGCGAAGGACGCTATCGAGATTGCGAGGGAACACCTCGCTGCTGGCGGGGCGAATGACTTGGCTGATGCTGACACTTCCACCGAGAAAGGACTCGATGAGGCTCGGAGTCTTGCCTTCCGCCCAGTTCTGCTCCACCTTGACGGTGAGCTCACTCAAAACGGGTTCTTCGTGATGGAGATAGCGATAGAGCGACTGCACGCTCTTACGCAGATTCAGTGATTTCATAGGGATGCGATCAGTGGTTAAAGTATGCGGTCTTTGTCGTTGTTCGTGTTTCGCACCTCGTCGCCCGTGATGCGGTAGTGGTTGTGCGAGATGCCGTGCACCTTGAGACAGGCACGAACAATAAAGATGAGTCCCAGGCCGAGAGCGGCGATAACGAGAGCTGTGCTGAGTGTTGCTTGCATAATTAAAATGAATAGTATTGGTTTTCGTACTGCAAAGTTACGGCAAAGGCCGATGCCGAGGGCCAGAAGTCTATGAATTGTGTAAATATCTGCTATCGCATGGCCCCATAACGCACAAAATCCCTGCAATTTTTGTTTTTTTCACGTTTCCTCTTGCACATTATTTTAATAAGTGGTAATTTTGCACGAAGAAAAGCCCACTCCGCTTGAAATCTAATAAAAATCACTTAATACATCAACAACAAAATCTTAACAACGCACTATGGAATGGTTGATTAAACTTATGCAGAATCCCATGAGCATCGCTCACATCATGATTCTGTATGCCCTCGTCATCAGCCTCGGCGTCAAACTCGGACGCTGGAAGATTGGTGGCAAGAAGAACGGCATTGCCTTCGGCGTCACCTGGGTACTCTTCGTCGGCATCATCGTCGGCCACATCTGCACCCATGGTCTCTATGCTGACCCCGCACAGGCCGTAGCCGACCAGAAGCCCATCATCGACTTGGTGAAGGAGCTCGGTCTTATCCTCTTCGTTTACTGCATTGGTCTGCAGGTGGGTCCCTCGTTCTTCGAGGTATTCAAAGGCGGCGGTGGCGGTGTCAAGATGAACCTCCTCGCTGTAGGTATCGTCTTGCTCAACGTCATCATCATGCTCTGCCTTTGGCAGCTCGGCAAAAGCATGGGCGTGCTGACCGCTGCTCCCATCACCGATGTCAACGGTTCTGCCCACGACGGCAATCTGCCCATGATGGTCGGCGTGATGTACGGTGCAGTGACCAACACCCCCGGTCTCGGTGCTGCCAACGGTGTGCTCGCAGAACTCTTCGGCGACGTGGCTCCCGCCATCGCCAACGGCTATGCTTGCGCCTATCCCCTCGGCGTGGTCGGCATCATCCTTGCCACCATCGCTATCCGTTTCCTCACTGGCACCAGCCTCCAGGAAGCTCACGACGAACTCAAGGAGGGCGAAAGCAAGAGCGCCGGCGCTAAAGCTTTCCACATGGCTGTACGTGTGACCAATGCTCCCGTTGTAGGTCGCAAACTCCACCAGCTCCACGACTTCCTCAACCGTCAGTTCGTCGTAACACGCTGTTTCCTCGAAAACGGTGAAGTCATCATCGCTAACGGTGAAACCGAACTGCAGCTTGGCATGGAGGTGCACATCACCTGCGCTGAGGATGAGGCTGAAGCCATCTCCGCTCTCATCGGTGAAATCATTCCCCGCGGACAGTGGACCGAAGCTGAAGAGAACACCGACACCACGGACTATGTCAGCCAGCGTCTCGTCATCACCAAGCCCGAGATCAACGGCAAGACCTTTGCCGACCTGCACATCTCTACCTACTACAACGTCAATGTTACCCGCGTGACACGTAACGGTATGGAGCTCTTTGCCGCCCGTGACCTCCGCCTCATGGTGGGCGACCGACTGCTCATCAATGGTCGCAAAGAAAACGTTGACCGTGTTCGCGACCTCATCGGTGCCAATGTGAAGCACCTTGACCACCCCAACGTAGGCGCCATCTTCTTCGGTATCCTCGTCGGTGTGCTCGTTGGTCAGCTCCCCATCCCCATCCCTGGCGTTGAAATTCCCGTAAAGCTCGGTCTCGCCGGCGGTCCTCTCGTTGTCGCCATCCTCATCGGCGCCTTCGGTTACCGCTTCAAGATCAACACCTACACCTCTTCCTCTGCCAACATGCTGCTCCGCGAAGTGGGCCTCATCCTCTTCCTCTCCAGCGTCGGCATCCAGGCTGGTGCCAAGTTCGTTGACACCGTAACGGCCGGCGACGGCGTACACTACATCTGGATGGGCTTCCTCATCACCGTAGTGCCCCTCCTCATCATGGGCGTCGTAGGCCGCAAGTTCATGAAGCTGAACTACTTCACGCTCATGGGCCTCATCGCAGGTTCTAACACCGATCCTCCCGCACTCGCTTTCGCCAACGCTACCGCTGGCAACAATGCCCCCGCCGTTGGTTACAGCACGGTTTATCCCCTCTCCATGTTCCTCCGTATCCTCATGGCTCAACTCGTGCTCATCTTCTTCCTGTAGCACGCTGCTCCACATAATATAAAAGTCATCCCCCAAAACGCCTTCTCGGTATTTCGGGGGATGTTTTTGTTATGTGCATGAACTATACTGGTCAATTTCTGTTTCCTGTCGGAGAAAACTGCTGCTGGAAGATGGCCACGCGGCCCATCGTGTTGCGCAGGTTGACCTCAATGCAAGGATGTATGCCCTCGGGCGTGTGCATCATATCGACGCCCAGCGGGCCTGCGTATTGGCCGGCAAGCACCTCACCCAACACGCTGCAAAGCACCTCCGCTAACGCTTGCAGCGGCAGCACACCTCCGGCTTTCTCCTCCAAGCGGCGCTGGAGTTCGGGTTGCGGAGCAATGACGTTGCCCGCATAGCCACCGCCTGCGTGGGTGGCAAAGACGGAGAGACCCTCGTAGCGCACGCTGCCGTCGGCTTCGGCACAGAACTCCATAGCGAAATCGGCCACGCACTCGTAGAGCGGTTCTACCTCCACGGCACCCTGCTCGCGGAGCGTCTTACGCACGCGTAATATAGAAGAGGAGTGTTCGCCAGATAAGTCTGCCGCCGTTGTGCGCCACACCCCACGACCGCTGCAGCTCCACGGCTGCTTGAGCATGGCTTCGCCGCCAAAGGTTTCGACGGCTTCCGTTACCTCGGATTCTAGGGTACACCAGCGGCTCTCGGCCTGCAACACAGCAGATGCGGGAATGGTCTCGCTCAAGGGCAGACGCAGGCGCAACGCCTCGAGCACACGCACCGCCGTCTGGCGACTACTGAGCTGGCGTATCGTGTCGAGTTGTACGTCGGTGGGAAGAAGGCGGTCAGGAGCGCCGAGCCGACGCAGCACGCCCACGATGTGGCGGTCCCATCCCCAGGGCTCAATGCGCTGCACCATAGTCCAGTCGGGCACAGCGACACCACGCAGCGAACCGTCGGCGGGAAGATGGAGGATGAAGTCGTCGGGCGACATCCACCATTTCGCCACATCCCAAAACATTTCCCCCGTCTGCCGCGCGGCAGACGAGGGGCAATACTGTGCCTTGTTGATGGCCAAGGCTTCGTCGTGGCTAGGGTTGTAGATGTGGACTACCATTCCGGCGTTGAATTTTTCCATTTGCTGAGTTCGCGGATGGCGATATCGTAAGCCTCATCGTAGAGGGCATAGAGGTTGACGAGATTGGTGGAGAGGCGATCAATCTGCAGCGGCGCCTCAGGACGCAACACGAGGGCACGCCCCTCACGCTCAAGCTCTTCGACGCGGTCAAGCTGCGCATTGTACACGTCGGCAATGTGGCTCAGGGCCACTCGCAGGCGAGGATATTCGGAGTACATCAGCGTCAGATTCTTCAAGCGCGGCATCGTGTCGCGATAGCCCTTGTTGCGCGTCAGCACCACCACCAATCGGTCGCACCCCATCTCCAGCGCGTGATCCACAGGAATGGGGTCGGTGATGCCGCCATCGAGCATCGGCACACCGTCGAGCATACAGATGGGACAGCCGAAAGGCAACGAGCCCGAAGCCTTGGCCACCTGGAGCAGGCGGGCAGCATCGTAGCGCTCGCTATGGTACTCCGCAAGACCCGTCAGGCAGTTGGTCGTCACCATCTCGTAGCGCATGAAATCGGCAAAGCACATCTCAAAGTCGAAGGGCAGTATCTCGTTGGGAATGAGGTCGTAGATGATCTTCTGATTGAAGATGCTACGAGTGTTCCACAGTTGCTTCACCCCGACGTAGTTGTATCTCTTGAGCATGTCGATGCAGGTCTTTTTTGCCCGCCCGCGCTGCTTGCTTTTGTAGGAGAGGCCATGTCCGGCCCCAGCACTGACCGCCACGGCGTAGGGAAAGGTGATCCCTGCGTCGAGGAGATAGTCGAGCACGCCTGCGGTAAACACACCGCGCATGCCGCCGCCTTCAAGTACGAGTCCTGTCATTTTTGAGTGAAGAGTGAAGAGTAATAAGTGGAAAGTGAAGAGTGAAAAGTAAATAAAATGGAAAACCGATAGATTTTCTGTGCAAAATTACAACTTTTCCGCAATTTATTCGTATCTTTGCGCGGTAAAATATCTAAAAAACACGCTTTTTACTATGCTTTTCTCACAACAGACCTATATTGAGCGCCGCAAGCAGCTGCGCACCGACGTCGCAGAAGGCGTCATCATCCTTCTCGGTAACAACGACAGCGCGATGAACTATCCCGCCAACGCCTACAAGTTCCGTCAGGACAGTTCGTTCCTCTACTTCACCGGCCAGCACCGCGACGGTCTTGCCCTCGTGCTCGACTGCGAGAGCGGCCAGGAGGTATTCGTCGGTGACGAGATCGACATTGACGACATCGTGTGGTACGGCAGCGTGACCTCCGTGGCCGAGATGGCCGAAGAGACCGGCATCCGTGAAGTTCGCCCCATGGCTTACCTCGCTGAGGTGTGCGCCGCTGCCAAGGCTCAGGGCCGCACCGTACACTTCCTGCCCCCTTACCGCGACGACCACAAGATTCAGCTCATGGACCTCCTCGGCATTCACCCCGCCGAGCAGAAGGCTGCCGCTTCGCTGAAGCTTATCCACGCCATCGTGAAGCAGCGCAGCATCAAAAGCGCTGAGGAAATCGCCGAACTCGAGCGCGCCTCCGAGATTGGTTACGATATGCACACCACCGCTATGCGTCTGGCCGTTCAGCCCGGCATGAGCGAAGCCTACATCGGCGGCATCCTCGACGGCATCGCCGCCAGCCGCGGCTCCATCGTCAGCTTCCAGAGCATCGTCTCTATGCACGGCGAGATTCTCCATGGCTATCCCTCACCCCGCGCTCTTGAGCCCGGCCGTCTCCTCCTCGTCGACTGCGGCGCCGAGACCCGCGAGCACTATTGCTCCGACCACACCCGCACCACACCCATCAGCGGCCGCTTCACCCAGAAGCAGCGCGACATTTACGACATTGTCGTTGACTGCCACGACCTCGCCCTCACCCACGCCAAGCCCGGCGTGAAGTACTTCGACGTTCATCTTGACGTCTGCCGCCTCATGACGGAGCGTCTCAAGGCTCTCGGTCTCATGAAGGGCGACACCGAAGAGGCTGTTCAGGCGGGTGCCCACGCCCTCTTCCTCCCCCACGGCCTCGGCCACATGATGGGTATGGATGTTCACGATATGGAGGGCCTTGGCCAGATCTATGTGGGCTTCGACGAAGAGACGCGTCCTCGTCTCGACCAGTTCGGCACCAATGCTCTGCGCTTCGGCCGCCGTCTTGAGGTGGGCCACGTTGTGACCGACGAGCCCGGCATCTACTTCATCCCCGATCTCATCGACCTCTGGCAGAAGGAAGGCACGAACGCCGAGTTCCTCAACTTCGACAAAATCAACGAGTACCGCGACTTCGGCGGCATCCGCATCGAGGACGACGTCCTCATCACCCCCGACGGCTGCCGCTTCCTCGGCGACAAGCGCATCCCTTACCGCGCCGACGAGGTCGAGGAGTTTGTGAAGGGATAAATATATTAGCGATACTCAGCAATAAACCACATCTTGCACCCCGCAGCAGCGTCACAACGACCGACGTGCAGCGGGGCGCTTCTGCATTTTCCGCCTGAAAATTTGGTGGTTTCGGGAGAAATACGTATTTTTGCGGAAAATTAGGAAACAAACAATATGCAACTATTTCATTCTCTTTGGGTTCATCTTTAAGTTTTATTCAGATGACCATGAGCCAGTCCATGTCCATATCGTCAAGGACGGGCACGAAGCCAAATATAATGTAGTCCCAGAGGTGACGCAGGTTTACAATCATGGTTTCAAGAAGAGTGAAATCAAGATGATAGAGGCCGTTATTGAGGAGAATGTTGAGGTCATCATCGACCGTTGGAATAATTATTTTGAGCACTAATATATGCAGTACGAAAGCAAGAAACGCAGAATCGACCGCGTGTGGGTGGATGCCGAGGGCGTCTATGCCGTTACGGAAGACGGAGTGCAGGCAGGGTATCGCTTTGATCGCTGGCCCCGTCTGGCGGCGGCGACCGCAGAGCAGCGTGCCGACTTCTATCTGACGTATGGCGGCATCCATTGGCCGCAGGTGGACGAGGACCTGAGCTTCGAAGGCATGTTTGCCGAAGCAGGCCACTGCCAGCGTACTGCAACAGAAGACAGCGTATATTGGGATTGTCCGCAAGTTGCTGAGTCTGAGCAATAGTTTCGTTCTCCCCGGAATGTTCTGCCCCACCATATACACAATTAGCCCCCCGCAGCGACGTCACAACGACCGACGTGCTGCGGGGCGTTTTCGTTACGCCCAAATATCGAAAGAAAGTGTAAAAAAAGTGGATAATGCACTATTTCTCTGCATTTATACTTGTATTTCATTTTTTTTATGTACCTTTGCGGTCGAAGACCGCTTTTCGCTGAATACACAACAAAATATAATATAAATAATGGTGGGCTCGCCTTTTTCCCTGCTAACCCCTCAGCAGCAACGAGCCCTCCCCCAGTCGGGGGAGTCGGAGGGGGCTTTATGAACAAAATTCTCCTCCTCGCTGCCGCTACCCTCTTCGCTGGCAGCGCCATGGCTGCAAAGCCCAAGAAGAAGGCTGCAGCTCCTGAACTCCCCAAGGACACCCTCGTGTTCACCACCGTCATCGCTAACCCCGTGACCAGCATCAAGAACCAGAACAACTCCGGTACCTGCTGGGCATACTCCAGCCTCGCATTCCTCGAGAGCGAAGTGCTCAAGAAGAACCCCGGCATCAGCGCCGACGAACTCGACCTCTGCGAGAGCTTCCTCGTGAGCAAGACCTACACCGACCGTGCCGACCGCCACGTCCGCACCCACGGCGACGCCAGCTTCAGCCAGGGTGGCTCCTTCTACGACGCCATCTACTGCATGAAGCACTACGGTCTCGCTCCCGAAGGTGTAATGCCCTACCCCACCACTTGCTACGGCGACAGCCTCTTCAACTTCAGCAGCTTCTTCCCCCCCATGGAGGCTTACCTCAAGGCCATCGCTACCAGCGACGCTAAGAAGATCAATCCCGCATGGAAGAAGAGCGTTCAGGGCATGATCGACGACTACTTCGGCCAGACTCCCACTGAGTTCGACTACAAGGGCAAACACTACACCCCGAAGAGCTTCGTATCTGACTACCTCCACCTTGATCCCAACGACTACATCAGCCTCACCAGCTACACCCACCAGCCCTACGGCGAATACTTCATCCTCGAGATCCAGGACAACTGGCGTTGGGGCAGCACCCTCAACATGGAACTCGACGACTTCATGCGCGTGATGGAAGAAGGTGTCCGCGCTGGTTGGACCTTTGCTTGGGGTGCCGACGTCAGCGAGGATGGTTTCTCTCGCCGCACCGGCAAGAACAAGTGCGTAGCCACCGTGCCCGACACCAAGAGCAGCGCTGGCGTAGGCTCCGACCAGAGCCGCTGGACCGGCGAGAAGGCTGGTGCAAACGTTACCGTTAGCGACAACGCCGGCGAAAAGGTCATCACTCCCGAAATGCGTCAGCTCGGCTACGACAACTGGGAGACCACCGACGACCACGGTATGCAGATCTATGGTATCGCTCAGGACCAGAACGGCAAGGAGTACTTCATGATGAAGAACTCTTGGGGTAACTACGGTCCCTACGAAGGTTTCTGGTATGTCAGCAAGCCCTACGTAGCTTACAAGACCATGAACATCGTGATCAACAAGAACGCCGTTCCTGCTGACCTCCGCAAGAAGTACGGCATCTAATCTGCCATCTTCCTATAATATTTTATTATAACAAGCGCCACCGCAACCCTCTCCTCGTTGCGGTGGCGCTTTTCTTTTGTGTTCACTATGCCAAAGGCAGGTATCTCTTTCCTTGTGACGCGAAAAAAAAGCGTAGAAAAACTGAACCTTTCTCTCCGTCGTGCGTACTCATAAGAAAGCACCGCATTTTTCGCATTGCTGACAAAAACCGAAAAAAGACGCAGAAAAACTTGCTCAACTAAAATAACAGTTGTAACTTTGCGCCGGAAATCAACAGTTATGCCCGACACGAACACAGGGCGATGCATTATGAAGAAGATTATCATTGCGGCCTTGCTGGCCGTTTGTTCCATGTCTGCTTTTGCACAGGAGCGAACCTTCATGCCCATCGACTGGCAGAAGATTGAAAAAATGGTTACAACCATGCCCGACTCTGTGAAGTCGCTCACGGCTCGTCTCACTGCACCCCAACTCGACAAAACGCTCACCATAGAAGAGAGGCAGCTGGCTGTCTATGGGCAGTCGTTCCTTTCGGAAGGTAGCGAACAGAGCTTGGCCGACGACGCTTGGGACTTCTACGGCAAGGATCAGTACGCTGATGCTGTAGCCTCAGCCAAGAAGGCACTTGACATCAATCCGTTCAACACCTCGGCCCTCATCGCTGCCGCTTACGCTATCGATGATCTCATCGAATCTGGCGATACGACTTACCAGGAATCCGAATGCCAACTGTACTACAACCGTAGTATGCGCGTTTTCAATACCATCGCCACCACGGGTGACGGCAGTCTGGAGCATCCTTTCTACGTTTCGTCTGTGGCCGAGGAGTATAGCTTCATGCGTTACTACCTGAACCTCTGGAAATACTCCTCGCAGAATCTCGTTGGCCAGTGCGACGTGTTTACGCTCGACGAAGGCAGCGAATACTACTCTGACAAGACTATCAGCTTCGAGGCTTCCCGCGTGCTGCAACTCGAAATGAAGATGTTCGGATTCTAATAATAACGTCAAATCCTCTCGGCACTATGACACTTACACACTACCAATATCCCGCACACATAACTTCGCTGCTAATCATGAAGAAGACACTCATTATCTTCCTTCTTGCCATTTTGGCCATCGTGCCCGCAGCAGCACAGCGCACGAAAGTCACGGACGCAGAACGCGAACAGGCCGTCATGCGCACCTACGATCTGCTCAATTCGGGCCACTGGGTCATGGTCATCGACAACATCACGACCACCTCCTACAGCTATTCGCAGCTCATCACTACGAACAACTACATCCTCCTCTCCGACTCGCTCCTGACCATTCAGGTCGACACCTCCGGCGCAAATGTGCAAACCAACCTCACCAAGAGCCAGAAGGAGGCCGCTGAGAGCATGGAGTACTGGCATCCCGATCAGCTCGACGCCAAACGCATGACGCAGCGCGACTACCGCAATGTGGTCAAGGTCGAGACCGAGACCAACCGCCGCGGTACACAGATTGTCCACAAACTCTACCTCTCTACGCCCGACTCGCCCAACTCCAGAGTCTACTCGCGCCTCATGATCGACCCCATCACGCTGAAAGCCAACTTCGGCATCTTCTCGGGTCATCTCATGCCCGCCGACGAGGCACAGATTGTCAACCTCCAACCCCGCACCACCGACGTCCAGCAGCGCACCATCGACCACGCCAACGGCATCGGCGGACTCACCGCCGAGGAGATGAAGCAGCAGCGCTGCGCCTTCAAGGTGATTGCCGGCTACAACTACACCTACAGCATCAACTCCTTGCGCATTCCCGAGACCATCGATAAAATTCTCGAACCCTACGCTTCGAGTTTCGAGATCGGTGTGGGCATCGACTACCACGCTCCGAAGTGGGCCGAGGGGCTCGCGATGCAGGTTGCGCTGACCTATTCGCCGCTCCGCATCTCCGACGACAATCCCATCACCGTCCGCGCCCGCAAGCCCACTGGTACGGGTTATCGCGAACAGACGAAGCCTTGGCAGTGCCGCGGTGACCAGCTCAACCTCACCTTTGGCGCCCAGTACACTTTCGGCACGGGTCGTGTGCGTCCGCTCATTCGCGCTGGTGCCGTAGTGCGCTACTACGTCAACGGTGTCTTCGGCCACAAGACCGACTATGCTGGTATGTACAAGGTGACGGACGACCGCTTCTACTTCGGCTTCAACCCCGGCCTCCAGGCAGGTGCTTATGTCGGCACGGGTTGCCTCTTCGACCTCGGTCGCCACACGTTAGGTCTCCATCTCGATGCCGCTCTCGACCGTGCAGGCCTCTCCGCCGAGTTCGCCTTCTGATACTTCAGAATATAACGCCCCCTTCATGAAACGACTCATCTATATTATTATTGTAGCCCTCGCCGCACTCCTCTTGCTGAGGTTTATCGGAGAGTTCCCCGTCCTCGAGACGTCACAACCCAAAAACTTCAACATCAACGGCGTGTGGATAAACACCCAGACGGCCTACCTCGACTCGACGGGTGCCATTGACAAAATACAAGCTTGTAAGGATACTATCTATAAGGTATATGCCGACAGTAAGGTGCATAAGTACGTCAAGAGAAATTACTATGGTAAGCCGCGCCTCGTTCCCTATACCTCAGAACCTTACCTCTTCATGCCCGACATCGATTCGCTCTATGCCGAGGGCGACGTGGTCATTCCCATCGTCGAAATGCACGACTCGGTGCTCAACATCCTTTGGCACGGGACCATTCAGCATTGGCGTCGCTTCGACGGCATCTCGCAAAAAGAGCAGAAAGACCTCATCGCTTTCTCGGATATGGTGATGGAGAGAGAATACATGTTCTGGGGCCAAGAGAACCTCTACGAATGGTACATCACGGCACACAACGAGGTGCGCACAAGGACGTATATTATTATGGCGTGCCTCCTCCTGCTGTTCATCGGCGGCTGTTGGATGATGTGGTTCTACCGTCGCAACCGCCGCTTGACGGCTGCCCTCGCCGACTTGCAGGAGGAAATCAAGGAACGTCCCGAAGCCATCCGTGAGACGACGCGCCAACTCTCCGACGAGCTCTACGCCTCCGACTGGTACCTCGACCTCAAGCGCCGCGCTGGCGACGCCGCTCCCTCCCTAACGGGGAGGGCGGGGGGAGGGGCTCACTTCTCCCCCGACGATTGGGCCGAGATTGAGCGTCAGGTGCGCCGCCTGCACCCCACATTCCGTGGTCGCCTCTATTCGCTTTACGCTTTCTCCGAAACGGAGTACCGCGTCTGTCTCCTCCTCAAGCTCCACTTCACGCCCACCGAAATCGCCACCGCCATCTGCAAGGACAAGAGCACCGTGAGCACCATCCGCGGCCGCCTCTACACGAAGGTCTTCGACAAAAAGGGCAGCTCTAAGGCGTGGGATGAGTTTATTGAGCAGATTTAGAATAGGGCGCTTTATTTCAACCGTTTACAGGAGTTTGCAAACTATTTGCAAACTCCTTTTCTCTTGCCCGCCGCAACTTGTCAACACATTGCAAACAGCGGAATGCAGTGCGACTAAAAGATTCGTTGTACTTTTGCCGACGAAAACCAACCAATACACTTTCGTTATGCAAAAGTTTATCTTCACTCTCATCCTCTTCGCCTTGTCCGTGGCGACAACGTTTGCACAAACGCAGGACAAGCCCGACGCAAAGCCTGCGGAAACCGTCAAAGTCAAGGGCAACGTACGCGACGCACTCAACCACGCCTACCTTGCCAGCACTTACGTCGAGGTGCTCTCGCCAAGCGACTCAACGGTCCTTGCCGCCGACAGTTGCATCGACTACACGCTCATATACGCCGAGGAGATTCGCGCCGATATCCGTGCCGACTTATCGCCGGTGGATTACATGGTCTACACGTTCAATATCCCCGCCGGCGACTACCTCCTGCGCTTCACCTGCAAGGGCTACGAAACACTCGTCATGCCGCTCAGCATTCCCCGCAAGCAGCACGGCTTCGCCACCAAGGAATGGCACGCCGACGACGCCATGATGCAGCGCGTCATCGAGCACCAGCTGGGCGAAGCCACCGTCACCGCCACGCAGATCATGATGGTGCATCGTGGCGACACGGTGGTCTTCAACGCCGACTACTTCCAGTTGGCGCAAGGCAACATGCTCGACCGCCTCGTATCAATGCTCCCAGGCCTCGAAATCAAAGCAGGAGGGCAGATTTTCTACAACGGCAACCTGCTGAGCAATCTCCTCGTCAACGGCAAGGACTTCTTCACGGGCGACCCGACGATTGCACTCCACAATCTCCCCGCTTACATGGTGAAAAACGTCAAGATCTACCGCCGCGGCAAAAGGGATGCGGCCTTCAACGTCCACAAAGATCTGACCGAATCCAACACCCCCAACACCCTCGACGTCACCCTCAAACGCGAATACAGCCGCGGGTGGATGGGGAATATGGAGGCCGCGGGCGGCCAGCGCTACCTCGCTCGTCTCTTCGCCCTCTACTTCTCCGACCGCACGCAGTTCGGGCTTATCGCCAACTGCAACAACGTGAGCAACAGCGACGACGC
This sequence comes from Bacteroidales bacterium, assembly GCA_030523615.1. GTDB lineage: Bacteria > Bacteroidota > Bacteroidia > Bacteroidales > Bacteroidaceae > Alloprevotella. The sequence goes on along the minus strand of JAUNIC010000007.1, from coordinate 2,923 downwards.
GAATAGCGAAGGCGCATGGAAGGCTGCCGAGGAGGCCGTCAACGGCATCATGCAGCGTGCCTACGGAGGCCTCACCTTCAGCCACGAATGGCCTAAGCGCGACATGGAATACAAAATGCACGTCAAAGCCACGCACGACCGCACGACAACGGAAACCGCAACTTCCAGCACGTCGTTTCTCCAGACGGGCGACGTCTTCGGTCGCCGCATGGACAACTCCATGGCACGGTCGTCCTCGCTCAATTTCCACAATAGTTGGGAGTGGAAGGCCAAGCGTCTCTGGATGTATTCGCCTCTTGACGTCGAAGTGGGTCGTTCCACCCTCGACGACCGATTGCTCTCGGCAGCGTTCAGCGCCGAGCCTTACGACAGTTACCGCTCCGCAAGCCTCGACAGCCTCTTTGCCGGTACGCCAAGTCAGCATCTGCTCGACAACGTCACTAACTGGCTCGACCAAACCATCACTCGCACCGACCAGCGTCTGAAACTGAAGTACCGTCTCGGCACTTCCTTCAAGTCGCCACTGACAGGCAACAAGCTTGATTTTGATGCCGAAGTACACCACACGCGTCTCTCTGGCGAAAGCACCGAGGACTTCCGCCTGCATTACCCCCAGACGGGAACCGACGACGTGCGTAACCGCCTCTTCAAGACCTCTTCAAACGATACGCACGTAGAGGCCACAGCCTATTACTCCTTCAACAACATGATGTCGCACCGCCTCGCCGAACATTTTGCAGCATACCTTTACTATAAGCTCAACTACGACAACCAGCCCGATAGCCGCACGATTTGGGACGACGGAGTCCTCGATCCCGCTGGTTCCTACGACCGCACCTCCAATCTGCTCAAGCAGCACTTCTCTGCGACTGCAAGTTTTAAGACCACGAAAACCTGGAGCCACTTCATACATGGAGGTCCCGCCATTGAAATTCAGCATACCCACGCCGAAGACACACGAAGCACGCAGCAGGTCAATCGTCGCGACGTATTCTTTGCCCCATTTCTCCACTACCAGCTTATTCGTCATCACGATGGCTACCGTGGCTTCTTCGATTTCTTCTACGACGTCAATACGTCGCCCGTCAGCAGCTACTATCTGCTCGACATTCACGACGCCACCAACCCCCTCTCGCAGATGCAAGGCAACGCTGACCTCCGTTACCCCACGACGCACTCGCTGAAAGCTACCTATGACCAACAACTGCCGAAAAATCGCTGGATAATAATCGACGCTGCCTACAAGCGTATTCACGACGCTCTCGCCATGGGCTACACTTACAACCCTACGACCGGCGCCTACACCTATCGCCCAGAGAATGTGCAGGGCAACTGGTCCACGTCGGTCGGCATCCGCACATGGTTGCACCTGGATAGCGACCATCGCGGCCAGTTGTACTTAACGACCAACTGGAACTTACTCCACTCCGTCGATGTGGTCAACAGCCAGATCTCCGTCGTCAACAACAACGGTTTGCACGAAAACCTGAAACTCTCCTACCGCTTCGGCACCATCGGCACGGCCGCTCTCCACGCCGACGTCCGTTGGCAGACGGCGCACTCCGCTCGTGAGGGCTTCATCCCCCGCAGCTCCGTCGACCTCAACTACGGCACCGACCTCAACTTCAAGCTGCCGCACGACTTGCAGTTCTCCACCGACTTCAGCGTCCTCCAGCGCACAGGTTACGACGATCCGTCGATGAACGACGTCAACCTCATCTGGAACGCCGCCCTCACCTGGGACTTCGACTTCCGTCGCAGCAGCTACTATCGCCTTGAATGGGAGGAAGGCTTCAGCCACCGCGTCGCCGGCACCCAAGCCCGCCCTTGGAGCCTCCGCATCACCGCCCACGACCTCCTGCACCAGCTCAGCAACACTCGCCGCGTCGTCAACGCCCAGGGCATCACCGAGACGTGGGTCAACAGCGTTCCCTCCTACGTCATGGTGCACATCCTCTACCGCTGGAACAAGCAGCCGAAGAAGAGATGAAGCATATCGGCAGAGAACCGTATGTGCAAAAAAAACGCTATGAATGCGCAGCATAACGGCTGCTACATGTTGTAACACATTGGGTTACGCGTGTAGCAGCCGTTACGTTTTTTGGTGATTTTGCCTCAGCTGTATAGGCAAAGTTGCGGTTTTTGTCTAAACACAGGCTTTTGCATGGGCACCATCTTTGCCCCAACCTCACTCAGTTTCAGAGCGTCGGGCCGGGATAGTAGAAGTTGGTTTGGCCCACCTTGACGATGCCTAGTTTGTTTTTGGCTTCGAGGGCGAGCAGAAGTTTCGTCGCACGGCCATACTTCAGGCCGAGGAGTTCTTGGAAAGTGCGCTTCGTGATGTTCCGGTGGTTCTGAAAATACTCGCGGAGACGGAGGATGGCGTCGCCCTCGCCCACCACCGAACTGCGGAGGGCAGAACTGCGCTCGAACTTGGCTTCCCGCTGCACCTCAGCAAGGAGCGCATGGTCGGGGGTGAAGTTGATGCCCGCCACGCGCACATCACGAGCGGTGAGGTCGGCCTTCGGTTTTGTGGCGTCGTCAAACTTGAGAGAGAGGCTGAAGGTGCCGATGCCATCGAGATGGACGGCGTTGCCCTGCAGCAACTGCTGGTTGAGGTGGCGGGCCAGCGAACCGATGACAGCGCTGATGTCGATGGGGGTCAGGGTACACTCGCCGCTGACCTTCTCCATCACATCGCGCGTGGGGATGGTCTGCGGGTTCACAATGGCAGGGCGTGAGTAGATCTTGTCCGCACCGTGCAGCGGACTTTGTGCAATTTCGTAGGCGTCAAATTTAATCTTCATAGTGGGTGATAGTTTGTCTGTGCATTAGTGTATTGCCCGCTGCCTTCGTGGCGCAATCCGTCGCGAGGAAAGGCCGAACTGCGACGGAGATCTTTGTCTGTCATCCTAGGGTGATG
>JAUNIC010000177.1 GCA_030523615.1 Bacteroidales bacterium | reverse complement strand
CAATGGTGCTGAAGCAGCTGTCGACAACAGCCGTCGCGCCTTTCTCCTCAGCGCCGCTGCCGTAACCGCCGGTGCCGCTCTCGCTCAGGCAGAAAAGAAAGTCGATGGTGGTCTCGCCGCAATCGAAGACAAGCAGATTCCCGAGCGCAAAGGCCGTCTCGTTCCTCCCGGTGCACAGAGTGCCCGCCATCTGGCACAGCATTGCACCGCTTGCCAGCTCTGCATCAGCGCATGCCCCAACGGTGTGCTCCGTCCCTCCACCGAACTCGACACCCTCATGCAGCCCGTCATGCAGTACGAGCGCGGCTACTGCCGTCCCGAGTGTAACCGCTGTTCCGAGGTGTGCCCCAACGACGCCATCCGCCTCATCGATCTCGCCGAAAAGTCCAGCATCAAGATCGGTACGGCACGCATCATCAAGGACAACTGCCTCACCGCCAAAGGCACTCCCTGCGGCAACTGCGCCCGCCACTGCCCCGTCGGCGCCATCCATATGGTAAAAGCCAATCCCGACGATCCTGAATGCGTCGCCACGCCTTACGTCGATCCCGAATGCTGCATCGGCTGCGGTGCCTGCGAAAACCTCTGTCCCGTGCGTCCTCTCTCCGCCATCATCGTCGACGGCATCGACCAGCACCGAACCATTTAGAGCCTCCCTCCAACTCCCCCCGACTGGGGTGAGATCTGGGAAGCTAATCAACGCGTTACTTATATAATAATATAATGGTGGACTCGCCATAACCCTGCTTGACCCCTCAGCAGAAACGAGTCCTCCCCCCAGTCGGGGGGAGTTAGAGGGGGGCTTATGGAAGATATTACCAGAAGAACATTCCTCAAGCGCCTCGGCATCGGTGGCGCTGTGCTCGCCAGCCCCGCATTCGTAGGTTGCGACTCCAAGCACAACGACACGCTCACCACCGAAGATGGTCCCATCCCCACCGACAAGATGACGATGCGCGTCAATCCCAATACCAACGACAAGGTCAGCATCCTCGGCTACGGCTGTATGCGCTGGCCCACCACCAAAGGCGACAGCGCTCGCGAGAGCGACGAAGTCATCGACCAAGAGCAAGTGAACCGTCTCGTCGACTTCGCCATTGAACACGGCGTCAACTACTTCGACACGTCGCCCGCCTACTGCAAGGGTAAGAGCGAGGAGGCCACCGGCATCGCCCTCGCGCGCCACGACCGTAAGAAGCTCTTCATCGCCACCAAACTCTCCAATTTCTCTGCCGAAACGTGGAGCCACGCCAAGGGTGTCGAGATGTTCGAGAATTCGCTGAAGATGCTCCAGACGGACTACATCGACTACTACCTCCTCCACTGCATCGGCCAGCCCAACCGCGACCTCTCCGGCAAGGAACTCAACGGCATGGAAGCCCTCCACGCCCGCTTCCTCGACAACGGCATGCTCGATTGGTGTGTGGAGCAGAAGAAGAAGGGCCGCATCCGCAATCTCGGATGGAGCTACCACGGCGACATCGAGGTTGTCGACTATCTCCTCAAGCTCCACGACGAGGGCAAGTACCATTGGGACTTCGTGCAGATCCAGCTCAACTACGTCGACTGGAAGCACGCCAAGGAAATCAATCCCTCCAACACCGACGGCGAGTATCTCCTCGGCGAACTCAAGAAGCGCGGCATTCCCGCCGTCATCATGGAGCCCCTCCTCGGCGGACGCCTTGCCAAAGTGCCCGAATTTGCAGCCGAACGCATGAAGCAGTTGCGTCCCTCAAAGAGCATCGCATCGTGGGCCTTCCGCTACGCCGGCACCGATCCCAGCGTCCTCACCGTCCTCTCCGGCATGACCTATATGGAACACCTCGAAGACAACCTCCGCAGCTACTGCCCCTTCGAGCCCTGTACGGACGAAGAAACCAAGATGCTCTACGAAATCGCCCAGGTATTCGTCGACAATCCCTTCGTACCCTGCACCGACTGCAAGTACTGCATGCCCTGCCCCTACGGCATCGACATCCCCGCCATCTTCAAGCACTACAACAAGTGTATCAACGAGGACCACTATGGACACGGTGTGGGCGATCCGAAGTACAAGGAGGCACGCCGCGCTTTCCTCGTGGGTTACGACCGCAGCGTCCCCAAGCTCCGCCAGGCCAGCCACTGCATTAGCTGCGGCGAGTGCAAGAGCCATTGTCCGCAGCGCATCAACATCCCCGGCGAACTCCGTCGCATCGACGAGTACGTTGAATCTCTCAAAACAAAGCAATAACACAACACCATGATAACTTTCCTATTTCTCGGTAACCTCAGCGGTGGCGAAATTCTCATCATCGCCCTCGTCGTTCTCCTCCTCTTCGGCGGCAAGAAGATTCCCGAACTCATGCGCGGCCTCGGCACCGGCGTCAAGTCGTTCAAGGATGGCATGAACGGCATCGAAGAGCCCTCAAAGGAAGAAGGCAAGAAGGACGGCAAGGCAGAAGCCGGCAAGGACGAATGACCTTCTGGGACCATCTTGACGCACTCCGCGCCGTACTCCTGCGATGCGGAGTGGTGGTGATTGTCATCGCCGTCGTGGCCTTCGGTTTCCGCGACGAACTCTTCGACATCCTCCTGGCTCCCAAGGAGAGCGACTTCTGCATCTACCGCCTCTTCCGCGTGTTCAGCGAACTACCCAATTTCCACGTCGAACTCATCAACACGGCGTTGGCACGACAGTTCATCATCCACATGCAGATCAGCTTTGCCGCGGGCGTCGTCGTAGCCTCTCCCTACCTGCTCTTTGAGGTATTCCGCTTCATCGCGCCGGCCCTCTACCCCAACGAACGGAAGGCTATGCTCCCCGCCATCGGAGTCTCCTACCTCATGTTCATCGTCGGCAGCCTCGTCAACTACTTCGTGATCTTCCCCCTCACGTTCCGCTTTCTTGGCACCTACCAGGTCAGCGCCGACGTGCCGAACATGATCACCCTCGACAGCTACATCTCCACTCTCATCTCCCTGACGCTCGCCTTCGGACTCGTCTTCGAGATGCCTGTCGTGTGCTGGATTCTCGGACGCCTCGGCATCCTCACGGCCCCCATGCTTCGTGCCGTGCGCCGCCACGCCATCGTCGTCATCCTCGTCGTTGCCGCCATCATCACCCCCACCGGCGACCCCGTCACCCTCTTCCTCGTCTCCTGTCCCATCTGGGGACTCTACGAAGCCAGCATCTTCCTCCTGCCAACCCATAAACCCAACCAACCCAACCAACCCATAAGCACTCCCTCGTGATTGACCGCACTACAGTAGACCGCATCATGGCAGCCGCCGACATCGTCGACGTCGTCAAGGACTTTGTCACCCTGCGCAAGTCGGGCACCAACTACAAAGGCCTTTGCCCCTTCCATGACGAGCGAACACCATCATTCATGGTTTCGCCCGCAAAGCAACTGTGCAAGTGCTTCAGCTGCGGCAAGGGCGGCAACGTCGTCAAGTTCCTCATGGAGCACGAGCAGCTCACCTACCCCGAAGCACTGAAATGGTTGGCCAAGAAGTACGGCATCGAAGTGCGCGAACGTGAACTCTCCGCCGAGCAGAAAGCCGCTGCCACCGAGCGCGAATCCATGTTCGTCGTCAACGAATTTGCACGCGACTTCTTCACGAAGACCCTCCACGAGAGCGTCGACGGCATGGCCATCGGCATGAGCTACTTCCGCAGCCGCGGACTCCGCGACGACATCATCCGCAAGTTCCAACTCGGATTCTCGCCCGAAGACCGCGAAGCCCTCGCCGGCGCTGCACGCCAGAAGGGCTACGAAACCAAATACCTCGTCAAGACGGGCCTCTGCATCGAGGGACAACAGGGCCGACTCTTCGACCGCTACGCCGGACGCGTCATCTTCCCCGTCCACACCATCAGCGGCCGCGTTGTCGCCTTCGGCGGACGCACACTCCTCTCTAAAGAAGAGCAGAAACGACGCTCCATCGGCAAATACGTCAACTCGCCCGAGTCCGACATCTACTCCAAGAAGCGCGAACTCTACGGCCTCTATCAGGCCAAATCGGCCATCGCCAAGCACGATCGCGTCTATCTCGTCGAAGGCTATCTCGACGTCATCTCCATGTACCAGAGCGGCATCGAGAACGTTGTGGCCTCCAGCGGAACCTCTCTCACCAGCGAGCAGGTTCGCCTCATCCATCGCTTCACCAACAACGTCACCGTGCTCTACGATGGCGATGCTGCGGGCATCAAGGCCGCCCTCCGCGGTGTCGACATGCTCCTCGCCGAAGGTCTCAACATTCAGGTGTTGCTCCTTCCCGACGGCGAAGACCCCGACAGCTTCGCACAGAGCCACTCCTCCGACGAACTTCGAGAGTACATCCAGCAGCATCAGACGGACTTCATCCGCTTCAAGACCGAACTTCTTCTGCGCGACTCTCAGGGCGATCCTCTGCGCCGTGCGAGCGTCATCAAGGATGTGGTGCTGAGCATCGCTGTCATCCCCGACAACATCGTGCGCGAGATGTACATCCACGAGTTTGCCGGACGCATGGGCATCGACGAGAACACCATCGTCAACGAGGTTGCCATCGCCCGCAAACGCATCTGCGACGAAAAGCGTGACCAGGAGAATCGCGCCTCACACGGACAGGCACAGCAGACCTCGGGCGGCCAGCAAGGCTACACCCCGCAACCTCCGACCACAACGGGAAGCACAGCCTCTGCCGCCAGCGGTGAGCCTTATCCTCCGATGGACGAGCCTCCCATCTTCGACGAAGAGGGCAACATCGTCAACGCTCCCGTCTCATCGGCCTCTCAAGGTGGCGGTGTGGCAGCAAGTGGAATGGGCGTTGCCGTCAGTCAGCCCACGGAGCAGGACCTTAACCGCTTCGCCCAGAAGTCGAAGGCCGAGAAACTCCTCGAAGCCTGCGAACGCCAGCTCCTCGAAGCCGTCATCCGCTACGGCGGTCTGCCCATCTTGCTTCAGCCGGAACAGGTGGAGCAGAAATTCGGCAACGCTTCGGCCAATCCCGAGGAAAAAAGCGCAGAAGAGGACAACGAAGGACGCCAGCGGAAGAAACCGCTCATCGAGGCCGACGACAGTCCTCTCGTGGCTCCCTACGTCTATGCATCGCTGAATGACGACGGGCTGGAGTTTGCCAATCCTCTCCACCAGCAGGTGCTCATCGAGTGTGCCAACCTTGCCGACGAAGCCTACGAACGACGCCGTGCTGCCATCGCACAAGGTACGAAACACGAGGACGCTCCGCCCTTCTTCGACGCTCCCGCCTACTTCACCATGCACTCCAACATGACCATCGTCCAGGAAGCCGAGGCGCTCACCGACGACCGCTATATGCTCTCCACGACACAGGCCATGATGTATACTCCCGACGAGCGTCGCCTCATCGAGATCGTTCCACGTCTCATCAACGACTACAAACACGCCACCATCGGCATCGAGCGCGAACGCATCCTGCAGCAGATCCGTATGCCTGAGATTCTGGGCAACGAGACCGAACTCGTCAAACTCATGACGCGTCTGCAGGAGATCAACGCCATCGAGTCGCTCTTCGCCAAAGAGCTCGGCGGACGCATCATCAACAAATAAGCAACAAACGAAAACAATATAAAACTAACCATCACCATCATGAAGCGCAGTCTACTTTATCTCTTCGCAGCCCTCGCAGCCATCCCTGCATCGGCACAAAAGAACGCAGCTTTCGTCGCCTACATCGACACGTACAAGGAACTCGCCATCGACCAGATGAACCGCCATCACGTTCCCGCCAGCATCACTCTCGCGCAGGCCATCCTCGAGAGCGCTGCCGGACAGTCCTACCTCGCCGTTGCCGGCAACAACCACTTCGGCATCAAGGTCGGCAACTCGTGGACGGGTCCTTACATCACGAAAGACGACGAACGCAGCAATGAGAAGTTCCGTCAGTACTCTTCGCCCGAAGAGAGCTACGAGGACCACTCCCTCTTCCTCCAGAAGCAGCGCTACGCCTCGCTCTTCAACCTTGCTCCCACCGACTACCGTGGCTGGGCTTATGGTCTGAAGGACGCTGGCTATGCCACAAACCCTCAGTATCCGAACCTCCTCATCAATCTCATCGAGACCTACGACCTCGCGCAGTACGACAATGACGTCTTTGGCCACACCGTGAAGGTCAACAATATCACCATGCCCGCTGCATCGGACGGCATCATCACCTACGTAGGTGAGAGCGATCCAGAATATGGTTACCAGAACCGAGGCAACAGCAATGTGCACTACTACACGCACACGCTCAACCTCTGCAACGACGTGGTCTATGTTCGTGCTGAGCAGGGCGACAGCTACGAAAGCCTGGCCCACGAGTTTGGCACCTCGGCCGACAAGCTCCGCCGCTACAACGAAGTTCCCGCCTACAGCCAGCCTCGCACGGGCGACATCGTCTATCTGCACGCCAAGCAGAACCACGTTGCTCCCAATCTTCGTGGCGCTTTCCACCGCGTAGGCAATGGCGAGTCGCTCCACAGCATCTCTCAGCGCTACGGCATCAAGATCAAGAACCTGTACCGTTGGAACAATCTCCCCGCCACATTCAGCACGAAGGTAGGCGATCTGCTCCGTCTGAACTAATTCATCCGATACGTAAAACGCGCTCCACCTCGGGGTGCGTTTTTTTGGTGTATCAAGCTCAGGGAGGCAACGTAGAATGAGGAAAG
>JAUNIC010000176.1 GCA_030523615.1 Bacteroidales bacterium | reverse complement strand
TCTAGAGATTATAGGTTTTCTAGAGCGAGTCCAATGCAACGAGCGTGCCAAAAAATGTTTTTGGCAGATTTTCCACGAAAAACTTGCACGTGTCGCACCTTTTCTGTAACTTTGCGGCATACTAATTCGAAAAACACACGCGTAAACACATGAACTTTATCTTTATTTCACCCAACTTCCCCACGAACTACTGGCATTTCTGCGACCACCTGGCCCAAAACGGTGTCAACGTCCTTGGCATCGGCGACTGTCCCTACGACCAGTTGCAGCCGGGCTTGAAAGGTGCGCTCACGGAGTACTATCGTGTGGGCAGCATAGAGAATTACAATGAGATGTACAAGGCGGTGGCTTATTTCGCCTTCAAATATGGCCCCATCGACTGGCTCGAAAGCAACAACGAGCATTGGCTGCAGCGTGATGCCGAACTGCGCACGGCCTTCCACATCACTACGGGCTTTGCGAGTGATCTGTGCATGGCGCGTTCCGACATGTATCCCGAAGGACATCCTCACATCATGGAGGTGCTGAAGAAGTCAGAAATGAAACGCTACTACGCTTTGGCCGGAGTGCCGACATGTCGTTTTGTCGTATCGTCTGAGGGGCTGGACGAGGCGCTGGCCTTTGCCGAGAAGGTAGACTATCCGCTCTTCTGTCGTCCCAATGTTCGCAACAGCAAACTGCCGGTGATCGAGTTGGCTGATGAGACAGATCTCGTGGCATTCTTCGACCACGTCGGCGAGGACGAGTACATCATCGAACCTTTCGTGACGGGCGACATCTGGACCTACGACGCCGTGGTCGATGCTGAAGGACAGCCTCTCTTTGAGAGCAACTGTGTTTATCCGCCTGTAGCCAACATTATCTACGACGAACTCGATTCGACCCACTTCGTCGCCAAGGAGATGAATCCCGAACTTCGTGATGCCGGACGCCGCGTGCTGAAGGCTTACGGTGTGAAGAGTCGTTTCGTACACCTCGAATTCTTCCGCCTCTCCTTCGACCACGAGGAACTCGGCAAGAAGGACGACTTCGTTGGCCTCGAGGTCAATATGCGCCCCGGTGGTGGCTACGTTCCCGAGCTGATCAACTACGCCTACGATGTGGATATCTACAAGGCTTGGGCCGATATGATTTGCGGCGCAACGACCACAGACGGTGAACCGCTTCCTACAGCCCCTGGCCACTATGTGCAGTTTGTGGGCCGCCGCGACGGAGCCACCTATCAACACACGCCCGACGAAATCCGCGCCGCCTATGCCCAAGAACTCTGCATGACGACACGCATCCCCGACGCCATTTCCGATGCCTTAGGCAACGAGGCCTTCATAGCCCGCTTCGAGACGAAGGAAGCGATGGAGGCTTTCCGCGTTTACGCAACAGAGCGCAAGTAGGCAGCTACCTGATATAAAAAGAAGAATGACACGGCAGTTACGCTGTGTCATTCTTCTTTTTATGGAGCAGCCGAAACAAGAGTTGCCTTATTCCAGCTTTGCTGTGTGTGACGTCGTGTTAGAGGATGTTGACCTTGCGAGCCACCTTGCCAACGCGGAGGATGTAGACGCCGCGGGGCACACTGAGGGTGATGGTCTTGTCGGGCGAATCAATGGCATAGCTTGCCACCTTGACGCCAGCGATGTTGTAGACTTCGAGAGTCTCATCTTCTGCGCCATTGATGTGCACCTTTCGGCCTTCGGCCTTGATGGTGATGTCGTCGCCAAGTGTCTCTTCAACCTCTGTGACTGCGGTGGGCTGATTCTCCAGCAGCCAGGGGTCGTAGGCGTTGACGAATGCGGGCTCTGCTGCGCTGGCCATGGATGCAGTCAGCACGAAAGCAGCAAGGACTATATTGCGGTAGAGTTTTGTCATAGATTTCTTGAATTTTTGCAAAATTACGGCTTATTGTGCAAACCACCAAATTTTTTCCGTTTTTTCTGCATTTTTTTAGGAAAATTAGGCTTTGCGGCTTCCTCAGCAGCATCCTGCAGAATTTGCGAGAGTCCCCCTCTGGGGATACTCGGGGGTTAATACAGGTGGAACACCATACGGGCCACGTCGTTGAAGATGCCGAGGCCCATGAGGCCGATGACGATGTAGAAACCTACGGTGTTGACGCGGTCGATGAGCTTCTCCGAGAACTTGCGGCGAGTGATGACCTCAAGCAGAGTGAGGAAGATGTAGCCACCGTCGAGCATGGGGATAGGCAAGAAGTTCATGAAGGCCAGCATGATGCTGATGAAGGCCGTCATGTTCCAGAAGGCGAGCCAGTTCCAGGAAGAGGGGAAGAGACTACCGATGGTACCGAAGGAACCTACGCTCTTGGCACCGTCTTTCGTGAACAGGTACTTCAGGCTGCTCACGTAGCTGCACAGTTTGTTCCAACCGTACTCGATGCCTGCGGGCACGCACGTAATAATATTATAGGAGATGGTTTTCTTCTCGTAATCAGCCAGCACGTTGTGCTTCACCACACCAAGTTTGCCACTATCGTTGAGCTTGAGTTTGAGGGTGTCGAGTTTTTCCGTTCCAGCGCGCTTCACCACAACCGTCGTGTTGAGCACCTTGCTGAGGTCTCCGCCGTCGGCAGCCTCGATCTGATCGTGGATGACGAGGAGCTTACGGTCGAGTTCGTTCCACGTCTGAACACCTTCGCCGTTGAACTCAACAATCTGATCGCCCTTCTTCAGACCCGCTTTTTCGGCAGGTCCGCCCACCATTATGCTGTCGAGGAATGAAGGATTCACAAGGTCAACGAAGGGAGGCAGATTCTGGGCCGAAGCCAAGACCTGATCCTTGCTGAGGTTCATGGGAATCTTGATGGTCTCGCCGTTGCGGATAACAGTAGCCTCCTTCGCTTCGAGGAAGCTGAGAGGATCCTTCCAACGCTCCATCTTTTCGCCGTTAACGCCCACGATGATGTCGCCGTCCTTGAAGCCCAAAGCATGAGCCTCGTCGTTGAAGGCGTAGCCGTAAGTTACGTTTTCGGCGGGCACGTAGTCCTCGCCCCAGGTGTAGAAGATGGCGCTATAGATGACGAGGGCCGTGATGAAGTTGACCAGCACACCACCCACCATGACCAGCAGGCGCTGCCAAGCGGGTTTGTACATGAACATCTGCTCCTTCGGCGTATCATCCTTCTCGAGGTCTTCGACCGAAGTGGTCTCATCGACCATGCCGGCAATGTTGACGTAGCCGCCCAGAGGCAGCCAACCGATGTGGTAGTCAGTACCTTTGAAGGTGAAGAGCTTCCAACCGCCCTCGAACTTGAGAGCCTTGATGGGGATATCGAAGAATACGCAGAATTTCTTTACACGTATGCCGAAGACTTTGGAAAAGAAGAAGTGGCCGCCTTCGTGGAGCAACACGAGGAGCATAAAGCAGCACAACAGCTGCACTGTTTTGATGAGAAAAATTTCCAAAAGAGTTAAAAGTTAAGAGTTTATAGTTAAGAGTTGTTTGTCGGAGGTTAGAGCCATCCCTCTACGAGCTGACGCACCTCAGCGTCGTTGTCGAGGTAGTCCTGCAGGGTCGGGTGTTCGATGAAGCGAGCCTCCGTCATGGCGCGGCGGATGAGGCGGGCAATGTCAAGGTAACCGATGCGGCCCTTGCGGAAGGCGAGGTTGACGATCTCGTTCGCCGCATTGACGATGCAAGGCATGTTACCGCCACATTCCGCAGCCTCGTAGGCAATCTTCAGGCAATCGAACTTCTCCATGTCGGGACGCTCGAAATGCAAGGCACCCGCGGCAAATAGATCGAGACGCTCGCCGCTGAGGCTGAGACGCTGCGGATAGCTGAAAGCATACTGGATGGGCAGACGCATATCGGGCACACCTAGCTGCGCCTTCACGCCGCCGTCTTCAAATTCCACGGCGCTGTGCACGATACTCTCGGGATGCACGTGGACATCGATCTGTTCGGGACGCACGCCGAAGAGCCACTTCGCCTCGATCATCTCGAACCCCTTGTTCATCATCGTAGCCGAATCGATCGTAATCTTGGCGCCCATCTCCCAATTGGGATGCTTCAGAGCCTGCGCAGCGGTCACATCCTTCATCTCTTCAAGCGTGTATTTGCGGAAGGGGCCTCCCGAGGCGGTGAGGATAATGCGGCTGATGCGATTCGGACGATAGCCCGTCAGCTGACCGTTGGTGTCGAACTCCGGGAATGCCTCGCCTGTGATGCTCTGGAAGATGGCCGAGTGCTCGCTGTCAACGGGCAGAATGGCCACCTGATGCTTTGCGGCAAGGGCTGTGATGAGTTCGCCAGCCACGACGAGCGTCTCCTTGTTGGCCAGAGCGATGGTTTTCTTCGCCTCGATGGCGGCGATGGTGGGGCGCAGACCGCTGAAACCCACCATGGCGGTGAGCACGATGTCGACGTCCTCCATCTGCACCACTTGGCAGAGGGCTTCGGCGCCGGCAAAGACCTTGATGGGCAAGTCTTCGAGCGCCTTAGCCACGGTGTCGTAGTGCGCCTCATTGGCGATGACGACACATTCTGGTTGAAATTCACGAGCCTGCTCAATGAGTTTCTCGACGCTGTTGTTTGCGGTAAGTATGTAAGCCTCGTACTCCTCGCTGTGCTCGCGGATAATGTCGAGCGCCTGCGTGCCGATTGAACCGGTGGAGCCGAGGATGGCAATTCGTTTCACTTTTCTGAATTAAGAGTTAAGAATTAAGAATGAAGAATTAGAAGTATGTTTTGTGAATTAAGAGATTGAAGTAAGCCCTAAAAGGCAAAGTAACTTCAATTCTTAATTCTTACCTCTTAATTCTTAATTGATCTCCAAGAGCTCCAGCGGAATGTCGAGGAGCAGAGTACGTTCTGCAGGGTCAATCTCTACGATGAAGTCGGTGTGGAGAGGCAGGAGACGTTCTTCATCCTCGTCGTCGACGACGGTGATGAGCGTATTCATGCTCGAGTCGTCCACGTGGGTAATTTCGCCGAGGTCGTAAGTCGCCAGTTCATCTTCCGAACTCTCCTCTTCGTCGATGGCGAAGACGCGGTAACCCGTCAGTGCACGGAGGCTGCTGAGGTCCATCTCTTCACCCTCTTCGGCGGCTTCCTGAGCAATGCGGGCAGCTTCGGCCTTGGGGTAATAGACGCTGATGCCCACCAGACGACGAGCCTTCTCTTCGGAGTCAATGTCCTCGAAAGTGAAGAGCGCGTTGTGACCACCCTTGTAGCGGTACTCGCTGAAGAAGAAGGGCACCATGATGCCGTCCATCTCGAAAACGAGGTAATCCAGTTCGCCGCGGTCGAAGGGGTCGTCGGTAAACTGAATCTCCACCTCGCCCTTCACGCCATGCGTGCGGCTGATGTGGCCTATTTTGAAAACTTCTTCTGGACGGATCATTCTACACGAGTTATTTTAGCTCCTAAAGCGTTCAGACGATCTTCGATGTGTTCGTAGCCGCGGTCAATCTGACCCACGTTGTCGATGCGGCTCGTGCCGTCGGCACTCATTGCTGCGATGAGCATAGAGATTCCCGCACGGATGTCGGGGCTCACCATGCGGCGCGCACGGAGCGGATGCTCGAAATTGTGGCCCACGACGACGGCGCGGTGCGGGTCGCAGAGGATGATCTGCGCACCCATCTCGATGAGCTTGTCGACGAAGAACAGACGACTCTCAAACATCTTCTGATGAATCAATACCGAACCCTTCGCCTGTGTAGCCACGACGAGCAGAATGCTCAGCAAGTCGGGCGTAAGACCTGGCCAGGGAGCATCGCTCAGAGCCATGAACGAGCCGTCGATGAACGATTCAATCTCATAGCGCTGATTCCCGGGAATGAAGAGGTCGTTGCCTTGCTCCTCAATGACGATGCCGAGGCGGCGGAAGGCGTCGGGGATGATGCCCAAGTCGCGGATGCTGACGTCCTTGATGGTCAGACCGTCGCCACACATGGCGCCGATACCGATGAACGAACCCACCTCGATCATATCGGGCAGGAGGCGGTGCTGTGCACCGTGCAGACGCTCCACACCCACGATGGTCAAGCGGTTCGAGGCGATGCCCGAGATGTTGGCACCCATACGGTTCAGCAAGTGGCACAGCTGCTGGATATAAGGTTCGCACGCCGCGTTGTAGATCGTTGTCGTACCTTCAGCCATGACGGCAGCCATAATGATGTTGGCAGTACCCGTCACGCTGGCCTCGTCGAGCAGCATGTAAGCACCCTTCAGACCCTCTGCAGCACGCAGTTCGAAGATATCGTTCTCGGCATCGAAGTGAAACTCCGCGCCAAGCTTCTGCAGGCCATAGAAGTGAGTGTCCATGCGTCGGCGGCCAATCTTGTCGCCACCGGGCTTCGAGAGCACAGCATGGCCGAAACGGCCCACAAGCGGACCGATGGTGAGCACACTGCCGCGGAGCACAGAGCAACGCTGTAGGTACTCCTCGCTGCGCAAGTAGTCCAAATTGATGCTGTCGGCCTTAAACGTGATGTCGCCGGGTGCATTGTGCGTCACCTTCACACCGATGTCCTGGAGGAGTCGGATGAGGTTATTGACGTCGACAATGTCAGGTATATTGGTGAGGCGAACCTCATCGCTGGTGAGGAGTGTGGCACAGATGACCTGGAGCGCCTCGTTCTTGGCGCCCTGCGGTGTGATTTCTCCTTTCAGGCGATGGCCGCCTTCGATGATGAATGATGACACGTTCCGAATTAAAAATTAAGAATT
>JAUNIC010000175.1 GCA_030523615.1 Bacteroidales bacterium | reverse complement strand
GCTAGCCATTCTAGATTTTCTAGATTTTCTAGCTCTCGCCGACTTTACTTTTGCCGCTTTCTGACGCATTATTAGAAAAACACATCATATATGAAACGCACATTCATCCTCTCCAGCATCGCAGCAGCCATGCTCGCAGCAGCTCCCGCGCAGGCTCAGATGCTTCAAGGCTACACCTACGACTTCTCCGTTACCGCACCCAACGGTACCGAGTGGAACGACCCCACGCAGGTGGCGCTCAACAAACTCCAGCCCCACGCCTGGTTCTTCTCCTTCGCCGACGCCCAGCAGGCCACCGGCGTTCTGCCCGAGAAGTCCAGCTATTGGCTCAGCCTCGACGGACAGTGGCAGTTCAACTGGGTGGGCAACCCCGAACAGCGCCCCGTCGACTTCTTCAAGACCGACTACAACCCCGCCGCCTCGCAGCATCAGTGGGACAACATCGCTGTTCCCAGCAACTGGAACGTCGTCGGACTTCAGCACGACGGCACCCAGAAGTACGGCATGCCCATCTACTCCAACCAGCGCGTCATCTTCCAGCATCAGGTAGCTGTCGGCGACTGGAAGGGCGGCGTCATGCGCGAGCCCCGCAAAGACTGGCTCACCTACGAAAACCGCAACGAGGTCGGCTCCTATCGCCGCACCTTCACCGTGCCCGCCGATTGGGACGGACGCCAGGTGCTCATCGACTTCGACGGCGTCGACTCCTTCTTCTACCTCTACGTCAACGGCAAGTACGTAGGTTTCTCCAAGAACAGCCGCTCCACCGCAGAGTTCGACATCACCCCCTACCTTCAGGCTGGCGAGAACCTCCTCGCCGTCGAGGTTTACCGTCAGAGCGACGGCTCCTTCCTCGAGAGCCAGGATATGTTCCGCCTCCCCGGCATCTTCCGCGGCGTAGCCCTCCACAGCAAGCCCCTCGCACAGATCTCCGACCTCGTCGCAGTGGCCTCCGACACACAAACCCTCAACGTCAAGTCCACCCTCCACTATCTTGGCGACAAGAAGCAGAAGGACATCAAGGGCGCACACATCGACTACACCCTTTACGAGAAGGAACTCTACGGCGAAGCCACCACGCTCGTCGCTTCTTCGCAGCAGGGCGCCGAAGGCATCACCCTCGTGCCCGGCACCAACAGCGTCATCGCTGAGGCCACCGTCACCTGTTCCAACGCCAAGGCCTGGAGCGCCGAAGCTCCCCACCGCTACGTCCTCGTGGCCCAGCTCAAGGACGCCGACAACACCGTCCTCGAAACCGTCAGCACCGTCGTCGGCTTCCGCACCTGCGAAATCCGCGAGACCGCAGCTCAGGACGATGAGTTCGGACTCGCCGGACGCTACTACTACCTCAACGGCAAGCCCATCAAGATGAAGGGTGTCAACCGCCACGAGAACTCCCCCGAAAACGGCCACGCCGTCACCCGCGCCCAGATGGAGAAGGAAGTCATGCTCATGAAGGCCGGCAACATCAACCACGTGCGCGACTGCCACTATCCCGACAACCCCTATTGGTACTACCTCTGCGACAAGTACGGCATCATGCTCGAGGACGAGGCCAACCTCGAAAGCCACGAGTACTACTACGGCCGCGAGTCGCTCAGCCACGTGCCCGAGTGGGCTCCCCAGCACATCGCACGTAATATGGAGATGGTGCATCAACACGTCAACCATCCCTCCATCTGTATCTGGAGTCTCGGCAACGAGGCCGGTCCTGGCGAGAACTTCGTCAAGGCTTACCAGGCCATCAAGGCCTTCGACCCCAGCCGCCCCGTTCAGTACGAGCGCAACAACCACATCGTCGATATGGGCTCCAACCAGTATCCCTCCATCGCTTGGGTGCGCAACGCTGTGAAGGGTCAGGAGCGCGGTCTCGTCTATCCTTTCCACATCTCCGAGTACGCCCACTCCATGGGTAACGCAGTCGGCAACCTCGTCGACTATTGGGATGCCATGGAGAGCACCAACTTCTTCGTCGGCGGCGCCATCTGGGATTGGGTGGATCAGGCCATCAACAACTACACTCCCGACGGCACCCGCTACTGGGGCTACGGCGGCGACTTCGGCGACAAGCCCAACGACGGTATGTTCTGTATGAACGGTGTGATGCGTCCCGACCTCTCCCCCAAGGCACAGTACTACGAAGTAAAGAAGGTTTACCAGAACATCGGCGTACACCCCGTCGACATGAAGGCCGGCCGCGTCGAAATCTTCAACAAGAACTACTTCTGCGACCTCTCCGACTACCGCATCGTCTGGAGCCTCTACGAAGACGGCCGCGAGGTGGCCATCGACAACCTCGGCAGCTCCTGCAAGGGCATCGGTCCTCGCCAGCGCGCCACCATCCACCTCGGCTACGACAGCTACCAGTTCCGTCCCGGCTGCGAATACTTTGTAAAGGTGCAGTTCCAGCTCGCCAAGGATATGCCTTGGGCCGAAGAGGGCTACGTGCAGATGGAGGAGCAGTTTGCCCTCACCGAACTCCCCAACGGTGTCGAGGACAACGCCCGCCACAGCCTCACTCCCATCGCCAGCCAGCAGGATGAGAAACTCGCCAAACCCACCCGCGACGGCGACCTCCTCACCTTCAAGGGCGATATGTGGCGTGTCACCTTCAACACTGCCACCGGCGCCATCGACGAGATCCGTCTCGACGGCGACGAGGTCATCAAGAAGGGCCATGGTCCTCAGCTCAACGCCTTCCGTGCACGCACCGACAACGACAACTGGTGCGACTACAAATGGCCGCAGCTCGGTCTCCACAATCTCCAGCACCACGCGACCAGCTTCTCGCAGTTCAAGCGTGAAGACGGCGCCTACGTCCTCAGCTTCACCGTCGAGAGCCAGGCTCCCTACGGAGGCAACGACTACTACTCCAACCGCGACCGCGAGCCGAAGACCGTATATAATATAAAGGAGAACACCGACCGTCCCTTCGGCGACGACGACTTCAAGTTCACCACCAACCAGGTCTACACCATCTATCCCGACGGCTCCATCGAACTCCAGGCGGCCATTACGAGCAATGATCCCGGCGTCGACCTCCCCCGTCTCGGCTACGCCATGGAACTTCCCTCGCGTTTCGAGAACATGCACTACTACGGCCGTGGTACTGTGAACAACTACAACGACCGCCGCACCTCGCAGTTCATCGAGTTCCACGAAGGCCGCGTGGGCGAACAGGACATCATGCTCCCCAAGCCTCAGGAAATGGGTAATCGCGAAGAGGTCCGCTGGTGCGCTCTCACCAACGAAAACCGTCAGGGTATCTCCTTCATCGCTGCCACTCCCGGCGAAAGCTCCACCGTCGAAGGCGTCAACTGCATGAGCATCTCCGCTCTCCCCTGGACACAGCTCGAACTCATGGAGGCTGCCCATCCCTACCAGTTGCCCAAGTCCAGCGGCACTCATCTGCTCCTCGACGCCAAAGTCATGGGTCTCGGCGGTAACTCCTGCGGACAGGGTGGTCCCCTCGAACCCGACCGCGTGAAGGCCGGCACCTACAACTTCGGCTTCATCATCCGTCCCTTCTCCCTCCCCGATCCCGCCAGCATCGCCAAGGGCGACGACCGCATCGCCCGCGTTGTCCGTGTGGCTGGCAGCGGCGAACAGCCCATCAGCATGCAGCGCGACCGCAAGGGCACACTCACCATCGCCACCGCCGCTGAGGGCAAGACCATCGTCTACACCGTCGACGGCAAGCACAAGCGCGTATACACTGGCCCCGTCCAGCTCCGCGAGGGTGGAGTAGTGAAGGCCTGGTATCAGGATCAGAAGAAGATCAGCGTCAGCCAGCAGTTCGATAAGATCGAGAGCGTACCCCTCGAAGTGGTCTTCGCTTCCAGCGTAGAGCATGGTGAGGGCAATGCCGAGCACCTCGTCGACAGTGACCCCAATACCATCTGGCACACCATGTACTCCGTCACCGTGGCGCAGTATCCCCACTGGGTAGACTTCGACGCCGCTGAGGTCAAGACCATGCGCGGCTTCATCTACACCCCGCGTCTCAACGGTGAGAACGGTAACGTCAAGGAGTACGAGATCTACGTCTCCACCGACGGCCAGAACTGGGGCGAGCCCGTTCACCGCGGCACCTTCCCTCGTGAGTCCAAGGCCCAGCGCGTAGAGTTTGCCGCTCCCGTCAAGGCCCGCTACATCCGTTTCAAGGCGCTCAGCAGCCAGAACGGTCAGGACTTCGCCTCCGGTGCCGAGTTCGGTCTCATCGCCGAGTAAGCCTCCTGTAGTTTGTTAGGGCTTTTGCCTATACAAAAACAATAAAAACACCGCTTCGCAGAGAAAACATGAAAAATTGTTTTTGCTGCGAGGCGGTGTTTCGTATTATAGGCGTAGGGCAAAGCCCCGACGCTTGCTGGATGCCGCCCCGTTGGGGCTTTGCCCTACGCTCGCTACCCTGCACACACACTTCCCTCCCTCCGCAAAACAACTCTTTCCACGGCTGTGAAACGATATTCTCACATCTGTGAAACGATCGTCTCACAAACGTGGCACAGTAGTTGCACAATATGTGGCACAATCGTCGCACGAGCGTGACACAACAGCCTCACAAGAGTGGCACATCTTTACCACATAAGTGACACAATATAAATGACATAGGGAAAAATCCCTATCTCCGCGAGGCTGAAAAATACCCTCGTCAGGCCCTGTTTCCGGAGCACCCTAATTCGTGCAATTTCAGCACTTTTCTGCTCAAAAACCGTCGTTTTTTATACCTGCAATGCACTTTTTGCAAAAAAAACGCGCAATATTGAAAATATTTTAAAAACTTTCTTTGCTGTTTTGAAAAGAATCTGTACCTTTGCAGCGGTATATTGTGGGCAAACTATATATTTGCCATAACACGAATAATTTAAATTTATAAATATATGAAGAAAATCTTACTTTTATTCGCAGCCATGATCTGTGCAGTCGCAGGTTGGGCAGACGATGTGGTAAGTGCCAAGTACAATGGCGCAAAGCTCGATGTTGAGCTTACCAATACTACCACATTCATTGCTTTCCAGATGGATATTACTCTTCCTGAGGGTGTATCAGTTGAGAGCATTACTAACAATCTTGGTCGTCTTGAGCAGGGCACTGATGTGACCATTGATGCTACTGATTACGAGACTCCCTTCGTTGTACAGTACAATGTAGTTGATCCTGTTAACAATGTAGTTCGCGTAATTGCTTACAACCTCGGTAACCACGAGATTAAGGGCGCAAGCGGTAAGCTGTTTACTTTAAATCTCGATGGCGCTATTACTGAAGCTACCATCACCAATGCAAAATTTGTTGATACCGCACTCATTGAGAAGGCAATCGCTGAAGCTATTGCTACGAAGGGTGGTGTATTGGGTGATGTAACTGGCGAAGGTGATGTTGACGTAACAGACGTTGGTATCGTGCTCAATGTATCTCTTGGTATTGATCCTTACGATGCAACTTGCGACTTTACTGGCGAAGGTGATGTTGACGTAACAGACCTTGGTATTGTTTTAAATATTTCACTTGGTGTAGAATAATGAAAAAGGCTCTTTTATCTGTATTAGCAGTTTTCTGCGCAATGTCAATCAATGCAGAGAACTCAGTTGGCATTAAGGCCATTAAGGTTGCTAAGGGTACAACCTCTGCAACTCTTCAAATTGAAGTTAATAACGACTATAAGTTTAGCCGTATACAGTTTGATGTTTTGCTTCCTGCAGGCATTACACCCAAAATGAATACGTCAGGTACTACTATTCATACTCAGTGTATCAAGGTTCTTAAGAATGAGCGTACCTACGATGACGACGAAGAAGATGCCTTCGCTGTTGCTAAGGGTAACAGCTACATAACTGTGGCCGGAAACAAGGTTGTGCGTTTCAATGGCGCTGGTGTCGTTAATATTGCTCCTGGTACAGGTGCAATCCTTTCAATGGATGTTGTTCTTGATGCAGGATTGGCAGAAGGTGTTTATCCCATTATCATCAATCGTGTAAAGCTTAACAATACAGCAAACGTAGGTACTCCTGATGCAGAAGGACGTGATTTCGCTTCCTATATTGTAGTAGGTGATCCTAAGGACGCTGCCCTTGCTCTTAAGGGTGAAATTCCTTCTAGTGTAAATACTTATCTTGCAAGTGAAGAGGGGATCGGTTCACTTGATCTCTCAGCAGTTACTGCTTTTCACGGCGAATTCGCTTACACCGTAGGTAAGGCTGTTACCGCTCCTTCTGTAACAGCTGACGTTAAGGTCGTTGCTGGCCTCAATGGTGGTCAGTATGGTTCTCTCTGCTCACCCGTGGCTCTCCCCGGTGTAAAGTGCTACAAGTTCACCACCGCTGCTGATGGTATCGCTACCTTCACCAAAGTTGACGACGTTCCCGCTAACGAAGTTGTTATCATCGACGCTGCTGTTAACGCTAAAGTTGCTGGTGCTAGCCTCGTTTCTGTAGCAAATGGTACCGCAGATGCTGGCCGCCTCTATGTTGCTCCCGATGGCTCTGAACTCCGTCGCGCTAAGAACTCAGTTACCGTTCCCGCTCTCCGTGGTACTTGGGACATCGCAGGTGGTTCTAACCTCCGCATCGCTCTTGACACCCCCACCGGTATCAAGATGATTGGCACCGCTAACGAAGTTTTCGGTAACACCTACGACCTCCAGGGCCGTCAGGTTGAGAACGCTCAGAACGGTGTTTACGTAGTTAATGGCAAGAAGCAGTTTGTTAAGCCTTAATTCCGCAACACTATAGTTTAACATTATTTATAAGTGCCTGAGCAAC
>JAUNIC010000174.1 GCA_030523615.1 Bacteroidales bacterium | reverse complement strand
AAGGTGCAGAGCCTCCTGCAGACGGAGCGTCTCATGCTCAACATCATGCAGCGCATGAGCGGCATCGCCACCATGACCGCCCGCTACCAGCAGGCACTCGCCGACGCTGGCACAAAGACCCGCGTGCTCGACACCCGCAAGACCACTCCTGGCATGCGTATGCTGGAGAAGGAGGCCGTGAAGATCGGCGGCGGCAAGAACCACCGCATCGGTCTCTTCGACATGATTCTCCTCAAGGACAACCACGTAGATTTCTGCGGCGGCATCCACAACGCCATCAGCCGCGCCAAGCAGTACTGCAAGGACAACAACAAGGACCTAAAGATTGAAATTGAGGTGCGCAACTTCGACGAGCTCCGTGAAGCTCTCGCCGAGCAGCCCGACCGCATCATGTTCGACAACTTCACTCCCGAAGACACCCGCAAGGCTGTGGAAATCGTCAACGGCCAGTGTGAGACGGAATCCAGCGGCGGCATCACCTTCGACACCATGATTCCCTACGCCCAGGCCGGCGTGGACTTCATCTCCTTCGGCGCCCTTACCCACAGCGTCAAGGGTCTCGACATGAGTTTCAAGGCAACAGAATAAAGACCAACAGACCCTCCCCCGACCCCTCCCTGCAAGGGCGGGGAGAGGTCACTTCTCTAAACAATAACCTTCTTAAACCCACTTTCACCTCCAGTGGTATATTCTCCCCTCCATTTCAGGGAGGGGCTGGGGGTGGGTCCCTATGAAAAGAATTTTCCTCTCCCTTCTCGCTGCCGTTATCGCCATCAGCGCCAGCGCCTGCACCAACTTCCTCGTCGGCAAGAAAGCATCGAAGACCGGCGCCACGTTCATCAGCTACAACATGGACTCGTACGGTATGTACGGCAAGCTCGTCTATCTGCCCGCTGGCAAGCATAAGCCCGGCGAGATGCGTCGCATCGTCGACGGCGACACCCACCACTATCTCCGCGACATCCCCGAAGCTCCCGAGACCTACGCCGTGCTCGGCCAGATCAACGAATACCAGCTCTCCATCATGGAGACAACCTTCGGTGGCCGCGAAGAACTTTGGCCCAAGAATCCCGAAGGCGGCATCGACTATCCCTCACTCATGGCAGTGGCTATGCAGCGTTGCAAGACGGCACGCGAAGCCATCGTGATGATGGGCGACCTCGTGGACAACTACGGCTACAGCGGTGAAGGCGAAAGTTTCTCCGTGGCCGACCCCAACGAGGTTTGGATTATGGAAATGATTGGCAAGGGCGACGAGAAGAAGGGCGCCGTTTGGGTGGCTGTACGCATTCCCGACGACTGCATCTGCGCTCACGCCAACCAGAGCCGCATTCGCAAGTTCGACCAGAACGATAAGGAGAACGTGATGTTCTCGAAGGACGTCATCACCTTCGCTCGCGAGAAGGGTTACTTCAGCGGCGAGGACAAGGATTTCTCCTTCTCCGACGCATATGCTCCTCAGGACTTCAGCGCCCAGCGTGCCTGTGAGGCTCGTGTGTGGAGCTTCTTCAACCGTTTCGTTGACGGCATGGACAAGTACATCGACTTCGTTGACGGTTTCCACCTCAACGAGAGCGAACCCATGCCCCTCTACGTGAAGCCCAAGCGCAAGCTCGGTCTCGAGGACATCATCGCTGCCAACCAGGACCACTACGAAGGCACTCCCTTCGAGTTCCACAACACTGTCTTCGGCGGCGTGTGGGAAAGCGCCTATGCTCCCAGCCCCTACACCTTTACTTATAAAGGAAAGAAATACTTCAGCGAGCGCCCCATCTCCACCCAGCAGAGCGCCTGCTGCTTCATCGCCGAGATGCGCGGTTGGATGCCCAACGAGGTAGGTGGCGTGCTGTGGTTCGGCAACGACGAACCCAACATGGTGGCTTACACTCCCGTCTACTGCTCGGCAACGGCTGTGCCCAAGTGCTACGACGAGAACACTGCCAACGACCATACCTTCTCATGGGAGTCGGCCTTCTGGATGCAGAACTGGGTGGCCAACATGGTTTATCCCCGCTACGGCCAGATGTTCCCCACCTTCAAGGAGACTCGCGACCGCGTGCAGCAGAAGTACATTGCCGAGCAGGCCGACATTGACGCCAAGGCTCTCGAACTCCTCAAGAAGAATCCCAAGAAGGCCAAGCAGTTCCTCACCGACTACACCGTCAGCTCGGCCCAGTACATGATGGACGAGTGGAAGAAGCTCGGCGAATACCTCATCATCAAGTTCAATGACCAGGTGACGAAGGTGGAGGAGAGCGGCCAGTTCAAGCTCACCGAAGACAGCATCTGCGTGCCTCCCGTACGTCCCTGCTACAGCGACACCTATCGCGAAGTCATCGTGAAGACCACCGGCACCAGCCGCGAGGTGCCTGTGCAGGAGTAAAAGACCCTCCCCCCTTACCCCCTCCCTGTAAGGGCGGGGGAGAGGTCACTACCATAAACAATAACCTTTTAAAGCCACTTTCACCTCCAGTGGTATATACTCCCCTCCATTTAGGGAGGGGCAGGGGGTGGGTCTCCTAACCAAAAGACAGAACAATGAAGAAAACGATTATCCTTTGCGTCGGCGCAATCTTTGCGCTGACATTGCAGGCGCAGAATGTCGCGGGCGAACAAAAAGACTCCACGCTGGAGCAACTGCAAGAACGCCTTGCCAATACCGAGGCGCGACTTGCCGAAACAGAAGCACGATTGGCACAAATCGAGTCAATGCCTGAAATCAAAGGAGCTCTGCTGACAGTGCCCAAGCACGAGATAAGCCTCAGCGTGGGCATTCCCGGAGCTGTGATCATGGGAAGCCCTGAATACCACGACGAAAACATCATGCATCTCATGGACTTCGAACACTACAGCGCCGTCGGCAAACTGACGTACTTCTACAACTTCAACAAGCATTGGGCCATTGGCGGTTCGGCAAGCTACAACCGCAACGCAGACTATTGCCAAGAGATAAAGTACGAAAGCATCACCGACGAAGACGGCGAGTCTTTTCTCTGGGGCACTTATACCGGCCGCGACAACGACGCCCGCTTCAACATTGTCACGCTCATGCCCGAGGTTCGCGCCTTCTGGTTCCAGCGTCGCCACTTCGGCATGTACTCTCGCTTCGGCTTCGGAGTCCAGTTCATCCACATGACCCAGCATTTCGACGGCACCTACAAGCACCTCTACGTTGCGCCCATGTTTGAGCTTGCCCCCATCGGCTTCGACTTCGGCGGAAAGCATCTGCGCGGCAAATTTGAGCTTGGCAACTCCGGCCAGACCTTCCTCGCGAACGTCGGCATCGGGTATAGATTCTAGAAGACCCTACAGACCCTCCCCCCGCCCCTCCCTGCGAGGGAGGGGAGAGGTCACTACCCTAAACAATAACCTTCTTAAACCCACTTTCACCCCCAGTGGTATATTCTCCCCTCCATTCCAGGGAGGGGCTAGGGGGTGGGTCTATGGCAGACATCAACATCACGACTATTCTTGACCACCAGCTCATTGCAGCTTTTGGATTTGACGAAGCAGAGATTGCACAGGCTACCCTTGACCTTGCGGCCGAGGAGATCGGTTTGCGCGACTGGCATCCCCACGCCAACGACATCCTCGCCTTCCAACGTGTGCACCAGCTCGAAGGCCTCAGCGAGGACATGATGAAGACCGACAACTACCGCAACCTGCTCGTTGGGCAGGCCGCCGACATGCGCGTCATCCTCATCCTCATTGCTATGAACGTCGTGCTGATGCGTCGCACCAAGGACACGCCCGCCGTCGAGGCACAGCGCCACCTCTCCGTGATGGCGGCCAGCATCTACGCCCCCATCGCCCATAAACTCGGCCTCTACAAGCTCAAGTCGGAACTCGAGGACCTCTCGCTGAAGTACCTCGAGCACGACGCCTATTATATGATAAAGGAGGAGCTGAACGCCACGAAGAAAAGCCGTGACGCCTACGTCGAACGCTTCATTACGCCTATCCGCGAAGCCCTCGATGCCGCCGGCTTGAAGTATCACGTCAAGGGGCGCACGAAGAGCATTCACTCCATCTGGCAGAAGATGAAGAAGCAGAAGTGTGGCTTTGCCGGTGTGCGCGACCTCTTTGCCATACGTATCATCCTCGATTCCAAGCCTTCGAAGGAGTTGGCCGATTGTTGGAAGGTGTTCTCCATCGTCACCGACATGTACAACGAGTCGGACCTCAAACGCCTCCGCGACTGGGTTACCGTGCCCAAGAGTAACGGCTATGAAAGCCTCCACATCACCGTTCTCGGCCCCGAGGATAAGTGGGTCGAGGTGCAGATTCGCACCGAGCGCATGGACGAAGTCGCAGAGCACGGCCTCGCTGCCCATTGGCGCTACAAGGGCGTGAAGAGCAGCGCGGGCGGCGTCGACGATTGGCTCGCCGGCATCCGCGCCAGCCTCGAAGCAGGAAAAGACCCGCAGCTTACGCAGGAGACTGCCCTGCAGGAGACCACAATCTACGTCTTCACCCCGAAGGGCGACCTTTATCGTCTGCCCGCCGGCGCCACCCTACTCGACTTTGCTTACCACATCCACTCCGGTGTGGGCAACAAGTGCGTGGGCGGCATCGTCAACGGCAAGAATGTGCCCATCCGCCAGCAGCTTGAGAGCGGACAGAAGGTCGAAGTGCTCACCTCCAACAAGCAGCAGCCCAATCCCGACTGGCTCAACGTCGTCGTCTCCACACACGCCAAAAACAAGATTCGCCAGGCTCTGCGCGAAATCCAAAGCCGCGACTCAGCCATGGGCCGCGAAATCCTCGAGCGCAAGCTCCGCAACCGCAAACTCGAGTGGGACGAGACGTGTATCAATTTGCTCATCAAGAAGAAGAACGCGAAGGACGCCTCCGAATTCTTCCGCGCCATCGTCGAGGAATCCTACGACCTCAACGACCTCATCGACACCTACGTAGAACTGCAGAAGCGCGAGCAAGGCACCGCCGAGCGCGCCGCCACACGCAGCGCCGAGGAGTTCAGCCTCGACAGCAAGGTGGCACAGAGTTCGTTGGCCAGCGCCGCTCCCGGTCTTGCCGACGGTATCGTCATCGGTCAGGACATGAAGGGCCTCGACTTCCAGATGGCCCAGTGCTGCTCGCCTGTTTATGGCGACGAGGTCTTCGGCTTCGTCAGCTCCAGCGGCGGCATCAAGATCCACCGCAAGACCTGCCCCAACGCTGCCGATCTCCACGACCGCTACTCCTACCGCATCGTCCGCGCCCGTTGGGCCGGCAAGGGTTCGAGCAACTATCCCATCACTCTCCACGTGGTGGGCCAGGACGATCTCGGCATCGTCAACAACCTCACCAGCATCATCTCCAAGGAACAGCACATCATGCTGCGCAACATCAGCATCGAAAGCCACGACGGCCTTTTCTACGGCGTGCTCACTGTGCTAGTCGATGACACCATGCAGCTCAACACCCTCATCAAAAAACTCCGCACCGTAAAAGGTGTGAAAGCCGTCAGCCGATAGTTTTTTCAATTAAAATTTAAAAATTAAAAATTAAAATAGCCGCAACTAATAAAAAAGTTATGCACAATTAGCAAAAAAACTCCAAAAAACTTTGCTAATCCGTGATTTTGCATTAACTTTGCGCACTACGAAACAAAATTTCACAAATTAATTAAATATTATGTCAGACATTAAAAGAGTTTATACCTTCGGTAACGGCCAGGCCGAAGGTAACGCCCAAATGCGTGAAGTACTCGGTGGTAAGGGTGCAAACCTCGCCGAGATGAACCACATCGGTGTGCCCGTTCCCCCGGGCTTCACCATCACCACCGACACCTGCAACGAGTACTACGAAGTTGGTCAGGAGAAGATCGTTGAACTCCTCACCGCCGACGTTGACGCCGCTGTTGCTCACACCGAGGCTCTCATGAACTGCAAGTTCGGTGATCCCAAGAACCCCCTCCTCGTTTCCGTACGTTCCGGTGCACGCGCTTCTATGCCCGGTATGATGGACACCATCCTCAACCTCGGTCTTAACGACGAAGTTGCTGAAGGTATGTGTGAGAAGACCGGCAACCCCCACTTCGTTTACGACTCTTATCGTCGCTTCGTACAGATGTACGGTGACGTTGTGCTCGGCATGAAGCCCGTCAACAAGGAAGACATCGATCCCTTCGAAGCCATCATCGAGAAGGTGAAGGAAGAGCAGGGCGTTGTTCTCGACAAGGATCTCTCGGTAGAATCGCTGAAGAAGCTCGTTGAGCTCTTCAAGGTTGCCATCAAGGAGCAGACCGGCAGCGACTTCCCCACCGATCCCAAGGAACAGCTTTGGGGCGCCATCTGCGCCGTATTCCGCAGCTGGATGAACGAGCGCGCTATCCTCTATCGTAAGATGGAAGGAATTCCCGACGAATGGGGTACCGCTGTTTCTGTAATGGCTATGGTATTCGGTAACATGGGCGAAACCTCTGCTACTGGTGTATGCTTCAGCCGCGACGCTGGTAACGGCGAAAACCTCTTCAATGGTGAGTACCTCATCAATGCTCAGGGTGAAGACGTCGTTGCAGGTATCCGCACTCCCCAGCAGATCACCAAGATCGGTTCTAAGCGTTGGGCAAAGCGTGCCGGCATCAGCGAAGAAGAGCGCGTTGCCAAGTATCCCTCTATGGAAGAGGCTATGCCCGAGCTCTACAAGGAACTCGACGCTCTCCAGGACAAGCTCGAGAAGCACTACCACGATATGCAGGATATGGAGTTCACCGTACAGGAAGGTAAGCTCTGGTTCCTCCAGACCCGTAACGGTAAGCG
>JAUNIC010000006.1:1227-37492 GCA_030523615.1 Bacteroidales bacterium | reverse complement strand
CTTTGAGCGCGTCAACTGTTTCTTTGGCAGAAAACTATCGCTCTCAAGGGACTTCTATGCCTTATTTTGCGCAAAATTACTCATTTTTTGCCGAAATTCCAAGGCATGAGCAATTTTTTTGCCTTTCCGCTTTCGAGTTTCGAGATTATTGCGTAATTTTGCACTCATTATTCCTTAAAACAATAGGCTTATGAAACAGATTTTTACTCTCTTCATCATGGCGCTCTGCAGCATTGCTGCATTCGCCGACTAAGTCGTCTATGACTTCTCTTCCGCAGTACCCCAGCCTTGGACTTGCGACGTACAGCCCTTTGGCTACGAAACCAGCGGTTCCATGCGTGGCACTCAGTTCAACAAGGCCACTCCCGAAGCCACCCTCACCCTCGCTGGTGTGAAGGGTGTGACGAAGGTCGTTGTGACCTGCAGCTCCAACATTGCCGACCTCAACACCATCGGCGTCAGCGTGGCTGGCAACGCATGGGGCACCGAGACCCTCGGCAAGGAGGCCAACGTCGAAAAGACCTTCTCCGGTGCTGCTGCAAGCGGCAACCTCACCATCCACATGACCATTGCCGACAAGTCGGTTTACGTGAGCAAGGTCACCGTTACCTGCGATGAGGCAGGCACCGGCGACGGTGGCGAAGTGAATCCCGGCGGCGGCGACGAGGGCGACAGCGAGCTCGATCCCGACTACGAATACTCCGAACCCACCGTTATCTGGCCCACTGGCGAGGTAGGCAGCAATGCTCCCTATAGCTTCGTGCAGAACAACATCAAAGTCAGCACCACCATCGGCGGACAGGCCGACCAGTACTTCGGTTGCAACGCCGGACAGCAGATTACCTTCACCGCGGCTCAGCCCATCAAGGCCATCGCCATCACCGGCTACGTGAAGCAGGGCTTCGAGGCCAGCTGCGACCACGGCGACATCATGTACGTCGACGCCTCCGAAGATGCCGTTGAAGCTACACCCGTACTCGCCATTCTCGACGTCGACAGCAAGAGCGTTACCATCTCCTGCGTCAAGCAGTTGCGCTGCTACGTCGTACAGGTCTATTTCGAAGAAAATCCCGATATTGAAGGCGGTGGCGAAGGTGGCGACGAAGACGAACTCGACTACACTTACGAACCCACCGAAAAGACCTCGCTCGACATTACCTTCGACGCTGTGGAGTACGAAGACTACAGCTTCCTCGGTTTCCCCTACGTCGACATGTATTTCATGAGCGAGGATTACGAAATGGAGCTCACCGCGTTTGCTGAGGCCGTGCCCGTGACGATGATTCCCGTAGGCACTTACGAGATCAGCGACTCCTACGAAGAGGGCACCATCGAGGCTTCACCTGGTGGCGACTACAACTACGACTATCCTTCGTTCGTAGCTGCCGACTTTGAGTACGATGAGGAGTTCGGTTTCTGGGGTTACGGCGCTGCCTACTACCTTATGAGCGGTACCGTGACCGTGGCTGAAGATCCTGCAGGCGTGAAGGTTACCGTCGACGCCAAGAGCTACAACGGTTCTACCGTGAAGGGCACCTTCGTAGGTTGTCCCGCTGGCGACGAAGAACTTCTTGACGGCGTCAACACCGTCATCGCTCCCTCTGCACCCCGTGATGGAAAGACCCTCAACAATGGTCGCATCACCATCCGCAAGAACGGTCGCAACTACACCACCGCAGGCCTTCGTCTGCGCTAATTAGTCGGTGCCTCCGTTGAGGCGCCCTAACTTGAAACCTTACAGCCAGAGTGCCGTCCTCGGTTTGTTGCCGATGCACTCTGGCTGTAATTCCTTCCTTATATTATTTGCTATGATTCGCACCTTCATCCTCTCCCTTTTTGCCACGTGCTTCGGCGCCTTCAATCTCCACGCCGAGACCATCACCTATCGCATCGTCGAGTACAACGCCGATGCCGGCGACTTCGTGCTCGCTGCCCACGGCATGCGCCCTGTGGGGGCCTACGCCATGTTCGAAAATGAATTCGGCGCCACGCGCGGTAATCGCTACAACCAGATTCCGCGTAACAAGCAGGCGACGCTCTGGCTCGAAGGTTGGGAGGGCTGCACCATCAATAGCGTTACGCTCGCCATGTGCAGCAACAACTCCAGCGGCACGGCAGGGCTGGTGGTTAGCGCCGGTGACGACGAACTCTTCAGCATGCGCGCTCTTCCTTTCGACGATCCTGAGTGGTTCGGCCATTGGCTCAGCAAGGACCTCCAGACGTACGCTGAAATCACGAAGACCATGACTTCGCGCGCGGTTGTGGGCGACGCTGGCGAAGTGGCGATTACCCTTAAAGCCGGCACACCCGAAGGCAGCGTCTACCTCGACGCCGTGACCATCGACTACACGCCCGCGGCTGCAGTCGGCACGGAATCGCCCCTCGGTTGGGTGTTCGAGAAGATGGAGGCCAAGGGCACGCTCGCCGATGGCGACGTCATCATGCTCTACCGAAGCGGTGACGCAGCCGGCGACATTGACGGCATGGAGAAGAACCGTTATCTCGACGCCATCGGTCTTTCGTCAACGTCCAACGTCGTTGAACCCTTCGTCGAGTTCTTCACCCTCGGCGCCACCGCCGACGGCCATTGGACGCTTACCGACCAATACGGCCGCAAGCTCGGCGCCACTGCAGCACAGTCGCTCGCCTGGGACGCCGGAGTGGACACCTGGGGCATCACGCTCGGCTATAGCGGCGCCACGATTGCTTCCACCCACTCGAAGTATGGCACCCTTCGCTACAACGCCCCCGCCGAGAGCTATGCGCGCTTTTGGAACTACACCAGCACCTCGCTGCCCCTGCCTTATATTTATAAACGCACGCGCCAGCTGTAGCCCGTCCTGTGCCAGAGCCTCGAACTCCTGCATTCGTCGGCCACTTATGGACAGCCGCTGACCGTTGAACTCACCCAGCAGGACACGCTGCTTCTCAAGCCCGAGTTTCATCCCTCCGGCGTCACCAGCCGCCGCCTGATGTGGGAATCGTCCAACGAGAGTGTCGCGTCCGTGCAGAGTGGGGTAGTGTTCCTCCACGCTCCAGGCCGTACCACCATTTCCGCCTCGTGCCTCGATTGGATGCCCATCGATAACGAAGACGGCGCCATAGCCGACATTCCCCCTACCGCCTACGTAGACATTATCGTCGAGGACGCTTCCGCCAGCATTCTATCGTTCCAGATTTCCGACGCGTCATCTTCGCTCTTCGACCTCAGCGGACGCCCCCTCATGCCCCCTCCTTCGCGCGGCATCTACATCGACAACGGCGTCCTTCGCCTGCGTTAAAACATTTTCCGACGACGTCCCAGACGTCCAAGCCCGCTCTCAAAACAGGCTTACTCGTTCACGAACGAACTCGTCAACTCTCAAAACCGTTTTGCAAGATAAAAAGCGCAAACACATACTCCAATACCCCCCAAACACCATTTTTTTCGCAAAAACCATCCGCGAAGTTTGTTCGTTTCATTTTTTTTCTCTAAATTTGCACCCGCTAAATGAAATAAAGCGATCGCAGCGCTCTGCAAGCCAAAGCGCAGAAATAAGCGGAGTGATATTTCAAACATGGGAAAGTGCTACACGGTCAGCTCCCTTCGAATCCCCCAGGGCTTGACCGCAGCAAGGGTAGTTGGTTGTAGCGACGCGATGTAGTCAGCTTTCCCACCCGCCTCATTAGCTCAGTTGGTAGAGCACGTGATTTGTAATCTCGGGGTCGTTGGTTCGAGTCCGACATGAGGCTCAAATAAGTTGATTCTTTCGTATGAAGGATTCAACTTATTTTGCGTTTTATACGTGGTAATACCTTCGAAAACAAGACGGTTGGCAAGTGGTAATATGATTATTACCCTCAGAAGGGTAGAATAACCCGCAGGTCTGGAAAGCTCCCCAAAGGTCTATACCCCCCGATTTTGCAACTTCAAGAGATTGCAAAATGCAGGGTTAATGCGGGTTTTGGCAAGTGCTGTAGTCAACGAAGATGCTGCATGTCGATTTTCTGTCGAAAAATACCAGAAAATTTGCAGAAGAGCTAGGAACTCCGTACCTTTGCATCGTGTTTTTCATAGTATTAGTTAGATTTAAGGTTTGAAGATTGGTTGTCGTGATGACAATCAACCTTTTTTTGTTATAAGGAGGTACTCCGAAAAACTAAAAAGGCAGTCTCCCGCAGACCTCGCCAACCATAAAAGAAGCAAGTAGCCACCATGGACGAACAAAATATCCAGAACCCTTACGAAATCCAGCTTGCCGATGTCGCCGAAGAAATCGGTGCCGACATCAAGATCGAGTATTACAAAGCCACCATCACCTTCAACCGCGCCCAGCTGAAGCAGATCAAGGGCGCCGGCCTGCCGACCGACGTAATGAGCCTTGTGATGTTTGCGCTGATGGAGCACGGCAAGAGCAAAGACGAAATCGTAGATTTCTTTGCTGAGGCCCAAGAACACAAGCAAAG
The DNA here is from genome assembly GCA_030523615.1 of Bacteroidales bacterium. Lineage (GTDB taxonomy): Bacteria > Bacteroidota > Bacteroidia > Bacteroidales > Bacteroidaceae > Alloprevotella. The sequence goes on along the minus strand of JAUNIC010000006.1, from coordinate 33,046 downwards.
TCCCCGAGTGAACTTCCTTTCAGGTAGTTCTTCTTCGCTCGGCAATGAATTCAAGTGAACTTGATTCACTGCTCTCACTCATTCGACCTTCGACACCCCCGAGGGTGAGGAAGGTTTGAATGTAAAGAGCCAAGCCGAGAATCCCGAGCTTGGCTTAAGTGAGAGCAAATCATAAAGCCTTCGAGGTTTTAATGCTTTGCCGAACGATGGCCAAGTGCCCGTAGGTAACTCGACAAACTCGTTCAGTGCGCCGAGCAAGGGATTTCAGGAATCGAAGCAGAATAATCCCTACAGGACCAATACAACTGCGCAAGCAGCCAAAAGGCCGCGGCCACGCATCATACGATGTGCGGTCGCGGCCTTTTGCGTTCTTGCTTGTTGCAAGCGTCACAGAGTGCCGAGCGAAGGAATTTGCTACCTTAGAACTTGCAAAATGAAGAAAATGAATGAAAAAGCGTACGATTTTGTCGAAGTCTGCAAATAGACAAGCGAAGAAAAGCAGCAAGGATCTACCTGTAGTTGCAGAAAAGCTTATAATAGGGCCTATGATGTATATCATTGTCGGACAAACTCACCTAAGTGATCTGTTCGATAAGCTAAATCAACTATGTTAGAGAACTCGATTGTCACCTCTTTCCAGGATTTAAATATGAATTATAACTATATTTTGATATAATGCGAAACTAATAACTATAGTTATAATATTAACCCGTTTTAACAATTTTTTTTCGTTTTGGCAAAAGATACTACGTAACTTTGCAGCCGAAAAGTCGAACAAACCACCTTTATTTTTATGAGTCTTAAAGAAATTCTTTCAAGCTTCAACGGCGGTAATTCTTCAGAGAGCATTATAAACGAAGAATTTGCACGTATTGCTAAGCATCTACTCTATGGAGGACATTTCAGAGTAATGAACTCCAAAAACATCTATCTTGAAGAAATAGAATTCTACTATCACGAAGAAAGTGGCAGCATAAAGGATCCTATTATGTACCACACGAACGACCACGAAGGTAAAAGCCTGCCTTACTTTAAGTTAGGAAGATTCAATATGCACACTTCTGGAGTCGATGTAACCTTCGAAAACGAGGAGAAGAAGTTCAGAGCCTCTTTTCTTATTCGAGCATATTCCGTTGACAACGCGCCGAAAGAAACTCGATCTACCTATATCTATGATGACATGTTTGACATGGGAATTCCATTTGACGAAGCTATAGAAATAGAATGGGTGGAGGATGTGATGAGTGACGATATCAAAAAACAACTTATAGAAGGGACCTGGAGACTGAATGTTCCAGAATACAAGAAAGACGACAACGGCTGCTACGCTAAAGATGAGAACGGGAAATATAAAAAGGAAGAAACAACAGAGATAAGTGACAACACCTTTGCATACGGGAAAAAACGGTATGTGAAGTGCCACAAACCTTGGCGATTCATCAAGCAACACTAAAATATATGAACACCCCCATCATCTACACCTCATCCTATCTACGCACGACGAAGGCCACAGCGAGTATAGCCCATGACATCGCAAAAGCGCTAGAACGACTCGGAATTGAACACAGAGAGCTCCAAAACACCAACGACTATTGGTGCCGGGATTATATGCCCGTACGACTCTTTGACGATGGCAGTTACAGCAAATACATCTATCGTCCCGATTATCTTTGGGATGATGAGGCAAAACGCCAATACATCACGAAGCAATCCGATGCATGCAAAGGCATAGACTTGTATCTCACAGCACACATGGGCGTCATCTTTGACGGAGGCAACTATGTTCGTTGCAACGGCAAGGTCATTATGACTGATAAAGTATTTATGGAGAATCCGCAATGGCCTGTCGAAGAGCTTACTCGACGTCTTCACGATGCCCTTTGTGCCGAAATCATCATTATCCCCTGGGACATGCGCGATCCCTGCGGCCATGCAGACGGAATGGTTGCACCACTAGACGATGGACGTCTTTTACTCAACAATTACGTTCAAGACAAAAGTCAAAACAACTTCTACAAGAGGCTGCACAAGATACTTGACGCTCATTTCGATGTAGTTGACCTATCTTTTGATTGCAAGTTGGAAGCTGACTCATGGTGCTACCTCAACTTCCTCAACCTCCCCGATGCTATCCTCATGCCAGCACTCTCCGAGCACTATGATTGTGCTAACGACATTGAGGCGATTAGAGTGATGAAAGAACTATTCCCCGGCAAGCAGATCATCCCCATCTATGCACAACCACTTATCAAAGATGGCGGAGCACTGCATTGCGTCACATGGGAGTATTTACTACATAATCACTATACTTATTATAAATCATGACTAATTATAAATGAGAGATGACTAAAAAAAATAACGGGAAACAAATGAAAACCATTCTAACTTTTCTCGAAATTCGGAAAAGTTAGAAAAGGAATCAAGGAAAAATCCACAACGCGAAAACTCCCCGAACACCAAGAGCAGACGGTATTCGGGGAGTTTATTTTATTGGAAGTATTTAGTCGAGCACGACAAGCTTCGAAGAAGTAGCGTTCAACTCGACGTGATGAGCGAACGAAGTACGCGAGCCATCGAAGACGGCAGAGACGTCGATGCCACGACGGATCAGCTCGTCGATGAGCGCGCGGTTATGCGCAGCACGCGCAGAAGACCAGCCCCGGTTACCCACCTGGCTGTTGAAAGAAGCGACTAAAGATGAAAGGGGAAGCGCTGCAAACTCAGCAGCGAACTTCTCATAAGTGAGAGCAGAGCCAAGATTTTGATCTTGAGCTTTGCCGAACGCCTGAGAAGTGCCCGAAGGGAAAGTAGAAAGGAAAGCATTGTTTTCCATGATGACAGAGATTTTGAAATGAATACTATATTTCCACATCGTACCTTGACCACCGTGGCCTGTCATCCGAGGTTGATTTCATCGACCTCGTGGGCGCTCGGCTGTGTGCAATTAGGAAATCGTTATTTCCATTCCACACAGCTCTCGCTGTTGGCTCGGTTGGCGAGTCCGCTAAAAGCGACTGCTCTTGATGTTATTCAGCTATCTCTATATGCTTTCCAACCACGACCGACTATCACCGGTCGGGCTGATAAAGCATGATAGCTTCATGAGATTTCGTCGACAAAGTTACGCCAAAGTAACGAAGTAGCCAAGAAAACTGAACCAAATCAGCAAGATTCAGCCTTAACAAATCATAAAAAGGCGGCCACCGCACATCAAAACACCTCGTAAGAGGAAAAACCGATGTGCGGTGGCCGCCTTTCGCGTTCTTGCTTGTTGCAAGCGTCACAGAGTGCCGAGCGAAGGAATTTCGAGGAATTAGAACTCAAATTTTTCGAGTTTCAGCTGTCCGCAAGCCTCGATAATGCCGACGTATTCAGCAAACTCAGGCGTAGCAGAGTGAAGATCGAGAACCTCCTGGTTCTCCCATGTCTCGCAGATCATGAAGATGTCAGGACGCGTAGCGCTCTCGAAAACATCGTAAGCCACGCAACCCTTGTGGTTGAGAGAGCGAGCGGTAAGCGCAATAGCAGCTTCGAGTGCCTCAGAATAACGGCCCTCGTTAGCCTTGAAGAAACAATTCAGACGGATCATAGTTGTAAGATTTGAAGATGGTAGATTTAACAGTTAGAGATTTTGCTTCGTACGATGCCGACGAGACGCTCAAGGCTCTCGCGAGAGTTCGCCGCACCGAAGCGACGAATGTCGTTGCACTGTAGGAACGTCTCGACGATGATGCGGTAAGATTAGAGCGCCAGAAGTTGCGTTTGGAAACGATGGACAAACCAACCGGCGAGCGCGAGGTGAAGTAAGAGCGCAAAAGGCACGCCGTATTTGAACTTGGCGTGCTGCGTCTTGTGGCGAAACATCTGCATGGCGAGCTGTGCACCGATGCTTCCGCCGAGGAAAGCCAAGAGCAGCAACGTGCGTTCCGAGATGCGCCACCAGCCCTTTTTCGCCTTCAGTTTGTCGATGCCGTAAACCCAGAAAGTAACGATGTTGAGTACGGCAAAGCCTATGATGATAATTTTGACAATGTTCATGATAGAAAGAGATTCGGGCATTAGTAATGATGTGCAAAAGTAAGGATAATTTTGGAGAATGTGGGGGATTTTGGACATAAAAATGCCACCTGATGCCCATTTTTCTTTCGCAGAGGGGAGAAGGATGGGAAACAGATGGCAAACTTGGGTGGGGAGAAGGTGGCTATACCATCGCCAGAGCGGTTATGCTCACGATGCGTTGCCCTGGGCTATGGAATTGATGCCCCTTCGGGGCGGACTCGTATTCAATGACTATATTGCAATTATCCATGGTTTTCATACAAATTCCTGAAGAACCGATATTGTTTTTTGTCGCCGCAGGCGGGTGTTTTTCTTGTTTTCTTTATAGCAGAGGTAATGGTTTTCTATTATTTTCGTTTTCCGTGTTAGACGTTTTCGGGGCTTTTGTAATTCATCAGAACCTAATCGGACGGTATGAACTTGTCCAACGCTTTCGCTACGCCGCCGTCGTCGATGTGTGCCGTGACGTAGTCAGCGTGGGCTTTGACGTCGTCGTTGGCATTGCCCATCGCCACGCCGATACTGGCACGGACGAGCATTTCGAGGTCGTTGCCACCGTCGCCGAACGCCATGGTTTCGCCGACGTCGATGCCGTAATGTTGGCAGATGTGGTCGATGGCCGTGCCCTTGTCGTTGCCCTCGCGGATGCAGTCGGCGAAGAGTGGATGCCAACGGAAGGCGCTGCATCCCGTGAGGACTTCGCTCAGGATGCGGGGAGTTTCTTCGGCGGTGAAGAACGGGATGACCTGCACGATGTCCATCGTCAGCGCGTCCTCAATGGGACGAACGGGCGGCATGGGATTGTTGAGCAAATCCCACACGCTCTGGGCTTTGTCTCCCTGCTCGAACCAATCGACGCAGAACACTTCCTCGTTGGTGGCGAAGACGATGGGCATGGGGTGAAGGCGCTGGTTGGCGATGATGCGGTGGATGACGGAGCGGTCAATGCCCTCGCGGAAGATGGTCGTGCCGTCGCGCAGAACTCCCGCAGCGCCATTCGACGAGACGATGCCGTCGTACTCCAGTGCTCCGAGATTGTCGATGAGCGGGTAAGGGCGCCCCGTGGCGATAAACACCTTCACGCCCATCTCCCGCACGCGATGCACAGCCTCCAGCGTAGAGGTCGGAATCTGGTGAGTGGTGAAGGACACAAGTGTGCCGTCGATATCGAAGAATATGGCTTTGATCATGATGATAGGGCGGTTCGTTTACTTTCCTTTGTTGATGATGTAGATGCCCACGGAGCAGACGCTTGTGGGCGATGCGTTGGCGGTTTCAAAGTCGATGGCACAAGGCCGGCATTGTTGACGAGTACGTCGATGGCAGCAAACTCCTCGGGGAGAGATGCCAACGCCTCGCGTGCTGCCTGACGATCGCGTACGTCGAAGCAGAGTGTCGTGATGGGTACGTTGTATTCTGCAACGAGCGCCGTACGGAGAGTTTCAAGTTTTTCGGCATTGCGGCCATTGAGGACGAGCGTGTGTCCTTCTGCGGCATATTTTCGCGCGCATCCTTCGCCGATGCCGGACGTTGCGCCAGTTATGAGTATAGTCATGGTTATGTGTGTGTTTATATGTTAGTAACGTCATCCTCCTGCATGGGCAGGAAGGAGTCATAGCCGTAGAATTGTTTGAGGACCTGTAGAAGACTCTTTCAGGCAATAAATCGTTGTTTATGAGAGAAATCGCAACACCTCCCCCATCGTCGTTGCTACACCCGTGAAAAGTTTGTACATCAGTTCCGGCTCTACCTGTTCGGGGATATAGGCGATGACCTTCTTGCCTCGGCCGGCGAACCACCCCGCTTCGGTGTGGGCGCTTCGACCGCAGGGGAGAACAAGGACGCACGCGTCGCACGACTCCATCGCCTCGATGTCGTTCTTGAACTGACGCTCCGCCTTCGGATGGTGGAGACGTTCTTTGTATTCTTCGGGTGTCCAGCCCATATAGTTCGGATCGACATACTCCCACTTGAATCCCTGCTCCCCCTCCACCGCGTCAGGATGAAAGGGCGGATTGCGGAAGTCATACACATCGTGGCCAGCATCACGCAGAGCGCTGACGACGGAAGGATAATATACATTTCTCCAAGAACTGGCAACGTAGATTTTCATGGTTCTATATTATTATAAGATGAGTATTCCTCTTCATCTTCCGCGGCCATCAGGAGGTCGTTGTCGGAGTAGGAGTTGGCGTACGATGCCGTTTTGCGGAGCTCCTGCACAAGTACGGGGGCCTCTATCCTCCTCAGGAGCGTGAGAAGCCGCTGCAAGGTCGCCTCGCGCTGCTTTGGTCGTAGTTCGCACTCCCAAATGGTGATGACGCGCCAGCCGAGGGCTTCGAGTTCCCTCTGCACGCGAGCGTCGCGTTCACGGTTGCGCAAGATCTTCGCCACCCAAAACTCCGTGTTGGTCTTCGGAATTTTGCAACAAGCCGAATTCTTTGGCACACGGAGGTCATCGTAGCGCAGCGTATCGTTATCGTCATCGTTAATCAGATGTCCATGCCAGAAGCAACCGTTGATGAAAATACACACCCCAAGCCTTCGCATCACAATGTCCGGCCGTCCTGGCAACCGCTTCACCTGCAGACGGTAGCGGAACCCATGGCTGAACAGGAACCGCCGCACCACCCATTCCGGCCGCGTATCGTGCGACCGGATCGACTGCATACAATGATGCCGTTGTTGGGGAGTCATTTTGTCGGGCATGGAGGATTATTGTTCTATTTATTGTTTTGCGTCAAATCACATTATCCAGCACCTCCGCCTTGCCGGCAGAGAGGCACATCTCTTCAGCCAGAAGATTGAGGTTGTGGAATATGGAGTAATCCGTGTCGGAAGGGACACCCTCTACTTCGCCTAATTCCTCCGCCTCCCACGGCGCGAGGATCAGCAATCGACCGTGGGTGCAGGCATCGAAACGCGTCTTCTCCGGTTTCCAATGCGGACCGATGGGCTCCTTCTGCAGGTGGATCAGCGGAAAGCCCCTTTCGAGGCATTCGTTCTTCATCAGCAGTTCGCCCCTTGAGATACCTGGCGTCACGATGACCGTTGCGCCAGCTATCACTTGCGCCACCCATGCCTCACGCTCCTGCTGGTATGCCGTCGTGCGCGAATAGTCGATGGCGGTGATGGTCTGAGGGTTCGTCGAGCGGTACCAATCACGGTCAAAATGCCCCAATTTGTGGGCTCTGGCGTGTGTCTCGAAGGCGCGGATAGCGTCCCAGCTCGCGGTGGCCTTCTGCCACTCCTCGTCGGTCAGCATGCCTCGTCGGGCCAAGCGGTGGCACTGCACCTGCACCTTCCGCGCCCAGCCCAGCAGGAAGAGATTTCCGAAGGCAGCGTAGTCGCGCACCACGGGCCTGCCGTTGGCATCGATGCTCGCTATCCGCACATGCAGGCACCGCCGCATGAACTCTGGCCGCTGACGCATGATGATGGCGCGCCGCGCGTTGTCGTCCACATACTGCACCATCGCCGCGAAGTGGCGCTGGCAGTATTCCCCCGTCGCGGGGTCGCTCAGGCAGATTGTATCGTCGTAGTCATCGTCCCACAGCGGCTGCAGCCCCTCGGGGTGGGCGGCATAGTAAGCCGCCCGTTGCTTTTTGGACATGCGGTGCAGGTCAGGCACTGGTGCGCACGAAGCCATGTACGGCTTCTTGTCTTCCACAGTCGGCGTATCTGCTGTCATAGCAGCCGTACATGGCTGCGTCAATCGCCTCCATGCCTGCGTGCAGCCGATCTTAAACCCGCATATCACCTCCCCCAAGCTCACATCCATCTTCTCCACCACCTCTATTACGCCGTGGAAATGATCGGGCATACACGTGGCGGCATGCACCACCACCTTACGCCCGTGTTTATTCTGGCGCTCAGGAATCTCCTCCCAGCACCTCAACACAGCGTGGCCCACATCATTGCGCACCACCGCCGGCTGCTGGAGGTCATCATTCAGCGCCCCAAACATCCGCGCATTCTCCCTCCTGTTCCTCACCACCAGCGTGATGAGGTATATGCCCGGAGCATAATAGTCATGCCCAGGATCATGCGGACGATATGAATCACTATTTTCTGCCATCGTTTCGGTTGTGATCATTATTGTTCCCGTTCTTGCTCCGCCACCGTTCAGCAACCGCTCACCTCCTCCACGATCCCCACATCGGCCGCAGCCCAATCGAGCGTGGGCAGATCTTCCGTGCGCAGCCAACGGAAGGCGTGATGCTCATTCATCGTGAAGGCGCGGCGATTCTCCTGCGTGTTCTCCGCAGCGCCACAGACGGGCTCGCACAGATACGCCGCCATGGTGATGCAGAAATCCGGGTATTCATGTTCCACTGTGACGATGTGCCGTCCAACGCAAACGTCCATCGCCATCTCTTCGCGAATCTCCCGTCGCAGCGCCTCCTCGGGAGTCTCCCCGGCTTCAATCTTTCCGCCCGGAAACTCCCACTTATAGCTCGTGTAAGCAAACTTCGTCTGTCCTCGCTGCATACACAGCACCTCGCCATCATCCACAATAACGGCCGCAACGACTTGGTGATGTTTCTTGGTGGTATTCATGTTTTTTTTTACGTGTTGACATTTCGTTAGAGAAAGTATTACTCCCCAATCTCGTAAAAAGTTTCTTTACTTACGTCGTTCGACGCATTTTGTTCGTCAGTATAACTCCAACGCTCAGGTTCCAACTGCGATAATAGCACGCGACGCCCAACCTTTCTTAGCGAATAGACGCATACCCAAGCTGATGCAACAACTTTTCCTTCATTGGCATCGTAAGCGTCATCATTTACGACGATGCTAAGCTCTACGTATTTGCCCTTATGCCTGATTCGTTTCACCCACGTCACTTCAATGGCGTGATCGTCGTACAGCATTCTGACGCCCGAAGTAGATTCGTCTAATTTGACACGCCCCTTGTGGCGTATTCCATCATAGCAAAAATCATACGTCAGCCAACAGCACGGAACGACCTTCTTGCATTCTCCATCCATAGTGTTTTTGCAGCTAAGGTACGGAGTCCACGGCAAATGGCCAAACGATTAGCTTACTTTAGCTTTATGGGGAGGGGGAATGATGACTGGAACGATTTCCGTTGTTTTTTTGTTTCGCTCATATTTTCACTTGACAGTTCTCGTTTGCAGCCCTGCAAAGGTACCAAAAAATCATCAAAATCTGGCTATAAGACCATTGTGAACTAACAATTTGTTTTATTTTTATATAGTTTTAGCCACTTTGGTGTCAAAATGTGCACTATTGTCCGTTGTATGATAGTAAAAGGCTTTGTAACTTTGCACACAATTAAAATCACCCGGTTTATCATGTCATTGCAAATTGATTTTGGTATTGCCATTCAGCAGCTTAGGAAGCAACGAGGTTTGTCGCAGGAGCGTCTGGCTCTTGAGGCTGACGTTGATCGTCGCTACATGAGTGACATTGAAAATGGCAAACGAAATATCTCACTTGATATCATGGAGCGTATTGCATCACGACTCGGCATTGAAGTGAGCGAGCTCATTAGTCATGCAGAGAGCGTAAGCAAAACGCCACTCACCATAGAGGCGTTGAAGGAATGGTTGTGTGCTGGCGACCACGAGGATACCATCGTACTTGAATCGCCAGATTATCTCTCGGCAATCATTGGCATTACGGAAGAAGGCCGCCTCATCTATTCTTACGACAAGATGGTGGAGCACCTGATGCGCGAAGATGGCATGGATGCCGAAGAGGCAAGGGAATTTATTGACTACAACACGATTCGTGCCCTTCCTTATGCAGGAGAAATGGCACCTATCGTGATGTATGATGTTGAACTTTAACCCCGAACAAATCGACAAGAAAAAGAACCGAACATAACAACTGACCGACAGTAAGTCATCATTCTTTGTTGCGCTGATCTGGACAATCACAAGTAATTACTCAAGGAACTGATGCATTGACGTCCCACTGTGAAAACAAAACAAACATTCACAGCGTGGAGGTCTATTGCATAATTCTGAGTAAGGTTTGTCCAGAACCGGCGCAACTGTTTTATGTCGTAGCCTCCACGCTTTATTCTCAAATAAAGTGATGGCAACCTACAACAAAACTACAGACACATCGTACAACTCATACACAATAGATGAATTCTTGTCTGTTGGAAAAGATAAGTTTCTGAGTGATCTCACAAACAAATTTTTCGACATAGACCATAGCGAACTTGCAGGCACTCAACGTAATGCATGGAGCAGAGAATATGACGATTTAATTGATTGCCTCACAGGAAAGAAGGGACGTATTATCTTTGAATACAACATCCCTAGTCTCTCAAAGACGGTTGATGTCGTATTGCTGCTTGAAGGTAAAATCTTTGTTCTTGAATATAAGACAGGTGATAGCAAAGAAACGAAATCGGCTATCCGACAAGTTAAGCAATATTCTCTCCTGCTTAAGTATTGCCACAGCACAAGTAATGACAACTGGATTATTCCAATCCTGATTGCCACAGGAGAAGAAGCACAAGAAAACACATATTCTGGAACTGAGGAGGACATGGTTTACAATACTCTTATTGCAAACACCTCCACACTTCCTTATATTATAAATAATGTGTGCAGAGAACTTCCATACGATGGAACGGATGAATGGGAGCGCACATGGGAACATGGCATTTACAAAGCAAGTCCCACGATAATTGAGGCTGCAAAGAACGTATGGAGAGAAAATAATGTTGAAGGATTCAAGAAAGGAGAATCAGACGAGTCAACGCGTCTTTCGGCTGAGGATTACATCAAGCATATTATCGAAGAAACGAAATCACGCCCTGAAGGTCAGCGTCATTCTATTTGTTTTGTAACTGGTGTGCCAGGTGCGGGTAAGACGTTGGTGGGCCTTAACTTATCAGTAGCTTTGCAGGAACATGGAGCAAGCATGCTTTCGGGTAATGGTCCGCTTGTTGCCGTAATGTCAGCAGCACTTAAACGAGATTACCAAAAGTACAAGCGAGAAAAAGCAACCTTAAGAGATATTGTATCTATTGATGCCATAATACGTGATGCTTACGGATATAAGAAGGAAATTTTTGAGAAGCGACTGGAATACATCGTTGGTGAAGGTACCGTCAAGCTTAAGGAGAATGCAGACAAAGGTAGCCAGCATGTCATTATATTCGATGAAGCTCAGCGTGCCTGGACGCAACGCAAAATGATCAAACCTGGTCAGGCGGGCAAGAAGTATTGGCAGGAAGAACAGTTCCCATTCTCCGAACCTGGTATTTTGCTTTGGGATATGAACCTGCGAGATTGGGGCGTGTTCGTATGTCTTGTTGGTGGCGGTCAGGAGATACATGATGGAGAAGCTGGCATTAACGAATGGCTGCGTGCACTAAGGAATAACGAGGAACTTCAAGGGTGGCATATTTATCTGGCAGACGAACTGAAGGGTGCAGAGTATAATCGTGAAGATGAAGAAAATCTTAGGATAGAAGATTACCGTAAGGTGTTCACAGTATCCCATCGTCTGACAGTTGACAAGTCTCTTCATCTTACAGCCTGCCAGCGTACACCTCGAAGTGAAAAGGTTTCTGAGTTTATTCAGGAACTACTTGAGTGCAATAAGGAACGTGCAGCTGAACTTTATTCTGAATTGAAGAGTCGCTATAAAATCTACCTTACTCGCGATCTTGAAGCAGCCAAGGCAAAACTTCGTGAGCGTCATGAGCAACTTACGCCCATGAACAGTGACAAGAACGAAACGCGCATGGGAATGCTAATGTCCTCAAACGCAGAACGCTTGCGTCCTTATGGTTATGCCTCAAGCGGAGCAAGCAAGAGTACAAATAAGGTTGCAAGTTGGTTCCTTGATACAGACGAGTATGTTTCTTCTTCCAATTTCCTTGAGATTGCCCTTGACGAGTTTTGTGTTCAGGGCCTTGAACTCGACCTTGATGTTGTCATGTGGGATGGTGACTTTCGCTATAATCCTATGACCAACGATTGGGATTACTTCAAGTTCAACGGAAAGGTTTGGAGTCAGGTTGATAAAACCAAGTCAAACTATGAACTACAGCAATTCTACATGAAGAATGCCTATCGCGTTCTGTTAACCCGTGCTCGTAAGGGAATGATCATCTTTGTTCCAGAGGGCAGTTCTAAAGACAAATCTCGTGCAAAGGAAGTTTATGACTCAACCTACGAATACCTCAAATCTTTAGGACTTACGGAACTTTAACCCCCTACGTAATTATGGAAAATATTATTGGAACACAAATCATTAGCGACAAATACGGCCTAGGTACCATTGTATCAATTACTGACTCAATGGTTATGACCATTTCGTTCCCTGAGGCTGGCGAAAAGCGATTCATGTATCCAGACGCATTCTGCAAGTCAATTCAGTCAGAAGACACCATCATACAGGAAGAGGCGGAAGCTGCATGGATTGTTAAACTGGAAAAGAAAAAGGCAGAAGAGGCGGCTCAAAAAGAAGCAGAAAACCGAAAGAAGCATGTAAATAGGAAGCCTCTTACTCCCGAAGAAATAGAATCCAAGAACGCAGAACTACAACAGATTCTCAAAAGCATAGACAGAAACCAGCAGTTTGAGGAAACCACAAGTCGTGTATTCATTGTACACCAAGGTAAAACATTCTTTGAAGAATACACTGGTGGATACATGTGGGCTCCGGCAAGCGGCATTCATCATCATGAAAGAATGGCAGAAATACGCAAAGGTGACATCATCGTTAACTATGCAAATGGAGCCATACAAGCCGTCAGCGAAGCTTTGTGCGATTGGTTCTATTCTCCCCGTCCTTCCGAACTCTATGGTCATGGATGGGACAATGTCGGTTACCGCGTACAATTAAGGTACCAGAAGCTATCGAATCCTATAAAACTCGATACCATACAGAACGACATTATCAACTTAAGAGCCCAAATGTACTCATCATTCGACTCTGCAGGTAATGCTTGCCAAGGATACCTGTATGAGTTAGAAACAAGCATCGGCAAACTGATAAAAGGCCAGATTCTTCAGGAAGTACAATCCAATGGAGTTTTGATAATTCTGAATAGATTCTAAATACCTAAATACAAAAGAGGTGCAAGGGTAAATTCTTTCCCTCCTTTAAGTTTCTTGATACACCATGAGGCATCATCTGGTATTACGGGAATCTGCATTAAACCTCCTACCTGTAAAATTCATGTATTGGCCATTGTAAAACTCGCGTTCGAAGTATTGGCAGTTGGCCTCTTTGTTGTCGCATCCCCACACTCTGTAGGGAGTCTTCTGCTTGGTCCATCCTTCGTACTTCACAATGCGATGGCCAACGCCGCACCATGGGCAGGGATTGGGGTTGGCTTGGATTTCCCTATTCATTTCGGTGACGAAAGGTGAGGGAGTTTCTTCGTTATACATGACCACGGTGTGTACCTTTGCACGTGTGATGCCTACGTAGAACACGCGTCGCTCCTCGGCATATTCGAAGTGCTCTTGGTCGCTCAGCACGTAGTCGAGTACGGGATCGTCGGAAACCAGCGAGGGGAAACCGTAAAAACCGCTGTTGCAGTTGAGCACAAACACATAGTCGGCTTCGAGACCTTTTGAACCGTGAATCGTCATGAACTTCACTTTTCTGCCTGCAATATGGAGCGTTACATTGCCGCTATTGGCATCGAAGTCCATCTTGATACCCGGGGAAGCAAGGGCGCGAACATCATACGAATAACGCGAAATGATGTACGCTGTTTTATCGGCAGGGATGCGCGCAATCATCCTCTCCATAAGCGACTGAAGGTGCTGTTCTGATTTATACGCCATGAAGCTGATTTTTGTTTCAGGCGGATTGACGGCTCGCGGATGCACGTTCTTTTGCTTTTGGAGGGGATTGTGCTGCACGAAACGGGAGGATTCGCTGATGAGCGGGTTGCCGAAACGATAGGTCGTTTCAATCTTGCATTCTTCGGTGAAGCCAAAGTATTTGGAGAACTCTGAGAACAGCGAAAGGTCGCTGCCTGAGAAGCGGTAGATGGATTGCCAGTCATCGCCGACGCAATAGAGTTTTGTCTTGGGCAGTTCGCTGCGAAGCGATTGCAAGAAGCGGTAGCGGTCGACCGAAATGTCCTGGAACTCATCAATCAAGATGAACTCGTACTTCTGCTTCCATTTGCCTTCGTTACAATAACCTGTTGCCTTTACGATGACGTCGGTAAAGTCCATTTCCCCTCTACTTGCCAATTCGTGCTGATAGTCTTCCCAAAGCGGCTGCATGATGTTGTCTATCACGAATACGTCGCGAACGGAATGCTTTTCTTCTGCGATTTTTCGAATATCTGCAATCTGCTTGCCGTTGGCTTTGACCAGATTAATGAAACTCTGAGTCATCTGCAACAAAGCGTTTTCGAGGCTCTTGTTGCGCGACAGAATTCGTTCGATGAGCTCTTCCTTCGTGGGTTCTTTTATCGGCACTCCAGCATTAGCCAGTAGCCCACGAAGACGCGAACGAATGCTGCCATTATGGAAGTCGGCACTTGCGGTAAAAATGAGCTTTGTGCCGTATTCTCGATGCACGTTCTTCTTCCATTCTATTCCTTCGAGATAGCGCTGGTTGGCTGCGTTCCATCCGTCGGGTATGCCTTTGCCAAACCAACGAGGCACTTGTCCAGAGGCATTGATGGCGAAATGCTCGAGGTAAAGCTTGCGAGGTGAGCCGTCGGGCGTTTCGTAGTAAATGGTAAAGTCGGGCTTATACTGGCGGTACTCTTCTGTGTAGGTTTTGTGCTCGTAAGGTTCCTCATATTTGAATGAAACGCCAAGCTCTGTCAGATAACTGCAAATCTTCTTTTCCTCTTCACTTTTTTCGCAATGAGACGATTGTCCTTATCATTGTAAAGGGCAATGACACCATATTTCCTTCTGTCGCGGTAGTACTCAACAGAATCGTCATAATCATGTTCGTTTTTAACAAGCGACTTGTAATCAGTCAAGTAATTAAGAACGGCAGTTCTAAATTCAGGTTTCTTAAGTTGGTCATAGAACACCTTTACGTAAAGACCATTGTCGGCAATTGTGGGCATTTTGCCTTCGACCTTGGCCACAATTGTCATGGCCAGCTTGTGGAAGGTCATGCACGAAAGTCCTGTGCCCATTAGGCGCTGTGTGAGTTCGTCAGAGGCCTTATGGGTGTAGGTAATGGTGAGAATGCGCGAAGGCTGAACTTTTCGCTGATGAACCAGATAAAGCAATTTGCCTATCATTGTGGACGTCTTACCACTACCGGCGCTACTGATTACGAGGCAGTTGTCTTCCAGCTTCACGATAGAATCACGTTGCTGAACGTCGAGAGGATAGCTAAGCACAGAATCAAAGAATTCTTTCTTCTCCGTGAGTTCTTTTTCGATGAAGGCTTCATTATGCTTGGTTCTTACCATTGCAAGATTCTTGCGCTGCTCATAGAAATGGCTGGCGGCTTCCCCCATGCGTAATAAAGCGCCGTTGCAACGTAGGAAATCCAACTGCTCGAATAGTTCCTTAGTTTCCGCTTCGAACTTCTTGCATTCGGAGTCGGTGAAATAATGATCAGTGCCTAATAATGCTTCTTGAAGGTAGCTTGCCTTGCTGATTACTTCCTCGCCGATTTGGTTGCAAATAGCGTTTATCTTCTCTTCTGTTTCTGCTTTCTCACGTTCAATGCGCAGTTTCTCCTCTTTCCTTTTCTTTGCAGCATAAAACGCAACCACTACAATAAGTGCAATGGCAACGATAGCAATGATTGTGTACAGAATGGTATTCATGGATTATCGCAAAGCATGGATGCTGAGTTAGGAAAAACTTTCTATTGCTTCTTATATCACCTTTGTCACTCCATGTGCTGAAGCGGAAAGTCCACAACATCCTTCGAGCCCATGAGGAGGCGTGCCCTGGTGAGTGCGTAACGTATACCCGCGCGTAAAGAAGCACCGAAAGATGGGGTCTCTCGGTGGGCAGGGGAAAATGTGAGTGTGTGAAGAGGTTCCACGGCCTGCTGGAGTTGGGGATATAAAAGCAGCGTGGAGGCTAAAGCAAAAAGCTGTTCAGGTTCCGGCAAGACCCCTACTTGTTAGTGCAATAGCCATCCACGCTGTAAATTAGTCATTTACAACGGGACAGCGATGCATCAAGTTCTAAGTAGTTTTGATTTTGCCGGATCTGAACAGCGAACAATGACGTCTTACTCTCTGTCGAGAAAGGTATGTGTGATGATTAGGTTATATGGTTGTGATTTACATGTTTCGTGACGGGAGGAATGCCCATAAAGGGCTATTCGGGTGCAAAGATACGAAAAGTTTGGGAAAGTCGCAAGAAGAATCTTCTTTAGAAGATCAAAAAGCTGTAATCTCCAGTTCGTATGTGCCGTCCTGCAGGCCTCGCCCGATGCTTTCGAGATATTGTCCGAGGAGTTGGGGGAAGTGGCGACGGTAGTAATCCTTCATCTCGTCGACACTTATAGCAAGCACGGCATCGTGGTAGATTACTCTTCGTCATCGTAGCATAGCGCATCGTAGGTGATAGCCGTATCGTCATCGTACGAAGTCCCATATGCGCGCATTATGCATAGTTTGGCGGCAAATATACGAATTGATTTTGAAAGCCTCAAAGATGATCCGCTTTTTTGCGCAATTTCTGTCAAATATGTTTGTGGTGCATCAGATACTATTCATTTTTCGCAGAATAGATGTTTGTCACGCAGACCCCGGGTCTCGAGGCGCCGAGAGGTGGGTCTTGGCGGCGCGGGAGGTGGGTTCTGATGCGCTGAGATTTGGGTGCTGCGGGTATGGTTCGTGGGGTGTTTCTGTTTACTGGTAGCATTGCCTCACTGCAGTGATAAAGTAGAAAGGAAAAAGGTTCTTCCGGTTTTCGCGTTGTTAAGTGCGACGTCTCCGACGTCTTACTCCCTCTGCCAACGCGAAAACCGGAAGAACCTTTTATTTCCCTTTGTTGATGATGTAGATGCCCGCCGCGGCAAGTCCTCCGGCGATGACGTATTTCCAGTAGAACGGTTCGTGGAGGCAGAGGCACGAGGTGACGGCGCCGATGATGGGAATGAGGCTGTTGTAGATGGCCACCTTGCCGACGGGATTGCACGTGAGGAGCTTGTTGTAGAGCGTGAAACCGATGGTCGAGATGCCGATGAGGAGCAGGAGGATGATGCTGCCCATCGCCGTGATCTGCGGAAGCGTGCCACCCATAGCGAGCCCTGGCAGAATGAGCAACGCACCACCGATGGCAAGGCTATAACCCGTGCCGACGAACACGTCGACGCGTCGTCCGAGGCCACGCGTCATCAGCGAAGCGAAGGCTGAGCAGAGGGCGTTGGCGATGATCATGCCGTCGCCCAAAAGCACCCCTCCATCTACCCCCGTTAAGGGGAGGGCCGCGGCGTCACTTCCGAGGTTCAGGGCGAGGATACCCGCAAAACCGACGACGCAACCTACAACCTTTCGCACCGTCATGCGGTCGCTCTTGAAGAAGAGGCAGGCGAGGATGACGACGGAGAAGACGCTCAGCGAGTTGAGGATGGCGGCTCGCGATCCCGCGCTGTGGCTGAGGCCGAAATAGAAACAGGCATAGTGTAGGGTAGTGTTCATCAGCGAGTAGGCAATGATGAACCACCACGAGCGTGGCATCTTCAGGCGAAAATCCAGCCTCCGTCCTCCAGCCACGGCAAGGATGATCATGCCCGAGAGGAAGAAGCGGATGCCGGCGAAGAGCATTTTGCTGCCCGTCTGGTCTTGTGTTATCCCAAACTCCGCAAATCCCAGTTTGATGAGCGGATAGGCCCATCCCCACACCACAGCAGCGGTGAGGGCAAAGATCGCCACCCACACGGGACGTTGAAATATAGAAGTTTTTTGTTGCATTTTTGTGTTGGAACTTATGAATCCACTGGCATCCAATACCCACGTTTGGGGGAAGTCACCGCACCATCTTCGCGCAGATGCCGGATGGCGCTGTCAACGACC
Source organism: Bacteroidales bacterium (assembly GCA_030523615.1). Classification (GTDB taxonomy): domain Bacteria; phylum Bacteroidota; class Bacteroidia; order Bacteroidales; family Bacteroidaceae; genus Alloprevotella. The sequence continues at coordinate 15,012 of JAUNIC010000006.1, read as the reverse complement.
TTCCGTTCCATGCAGCAGAGTTCTGCAAGCTCGCGGGCTTTGAGGGGGCGGGCTTCGCGCTTCATCATTTCGATTACAATGGTGGCTGTTTCAAAGTCGATGGCTGCGAAATTTTTCATTAAAGTTCGTTATTTCTGCGGTACTTCTAGAAATTATGCGTAGTACGCGTAATATAATATGCAAAATTAAGGATAAATTTGGAGAATGGGGGAATTTTGAGCACAAAAATAGCGTATACTATATATGTATCCTTCGGCTGCCGACTATACTCTTATGAATATCTTTTGACGATAGAGGAAATAGAGGAATGTCCACCAAAGGGCGATAAAGCAGATCGTGAAGACTAGCGGACGCATGGGTTCGGGGAAGATGTTGTCAACGAAGCCCGTAAACAAGAAGTCTGCGGTATGGTTGAAATTGATGGCCTCGCTGGCAATATAGATTGTGATGCTGTTCATGCCGATGACGGCGGGGAAGAAGGCAAGACGGCGGCAACCCCACACGTCGATAACGAGATAGAACGTCGCAAGCAGGCAGAACGATAGCCCGGCAGTAAGCATAACGAACGAAGATGTCCAGAGATTCTTGTTGATAGGCATGACGAAGTCCCACACTACACCTATAAGAATAAATAACACACCCACGGCGGTCATCATTGCCACCTTCCGCATCTCAGTTTTCGTCTTGTCCTTCAGAATGCGCCCCGCCTCGATACCAAGCATTGCCGTAACAACAGAGGGAATAAGGCCGAGCCACCCCTCAGGATCATGGTTGCCGAGATAGAGACGACCGGGCAGAAGGGCGCGGTCAATGCGACCGACGAGGCTGCCCTCCTGACTGAAAGGATCCATGCCAGATTCGGGGAACGCCACGAGCAATGCCCAGTAGCCGAGGAGAAATGCAGGAATAATAGTCCAGCACACCTTGCGATTGCACCACAGGTTGAGGAGAGAAGCCATCATCCACGCCAAACCGATGCGTCCAAGAACGGAAGCATAGCGGAAATTTGCGAAGTCCGTGCAGGAGAGTATGCCGTTATATACCCACCCAAGTGCAACAAGGATGAGTCCGCGACGAATGCAGCGTAGCGTGATTTGCTTCCGCGTCATGCCATTCTTCTGCTGTGAGGACAGCGAGAGGGGGAACGTTACGCCAGAGATAAAGAGGAAAAGCGGGAAGATGAGGTCCATGAAGTGGAAGCCGTCCCAATCAACATGCATCATCTGTGCAGCAACAGCTTTCATAACGCCCGATTCAGGGAAAAGTCCGGCGAGTGCCAGGATGAGAGCTTCGCCTCCGACGATGAAGAACATATCAGCGCCGCGTAGAGCATCAACGGAAAGAATGCGCTTTGAGGGTGTGTTTTCTTGCATATGGTATGGATTAAGGTCTAGTGTTTGGTGTGTGTTGTTACTGCGTTGGCTTTATAATGTAGATGGTCTTACTCCAGACATTCCACATCAGAACACAATCTTTTCTACGGACGTTCCCTTGATGGTTACGCGCTGACGCTTGCGTTTGGGCTTGGCCTCTGCGGCAGGAGCAGGTTCGGGCATTTCTTCCACTGCGGGAGTAGGTTCCTGGGCGCGAGCAGGCTTAGCTTCCGGCTTAACCTCAGCGGGCTTTTTCTCAGGATAAGGCTCCACATTGTCAGAGGTACGGCAGTCAATGATGTCGCAGTTGGCAACGAAGTAAGATTCGTGCTCTGCGGAATACAGCAGGAGGAAACGTTTCTTGGGTTTCTTGACGGGGTATTCCTTGCCGTTGGTTAGGCGCACGACGTTTCCGCGTTGCCAATCAATGTTGTTGTATTCTTCTTGGGTCATGGTGAAATTTGAATATTTGTGTGCAAATATTTCTTTGTCACTCGCAGGTCTTGGCGGATGATCGCTACAGTTTCTCGGCGAGATAGTCGAGGAAGGGACGGAGGACCTTGCCAGAGGGCTCGCTGATGATGGTGCTCAGCTCGATCTCGTCGCCCAGGCCGTTGAGAACGCTAAACTGGTGGTTACCGTAGTGGTCAAAGTCGCGGACGCTCTTCTTGAGCTGCGTGGCGAGGAGACGGTCGGCATCCGTCTGGCGGCCTGCTGCCTTGGCGTCGATGTGGTCGAGGAGCTGGAGGGTGAGGGTGGCCATATCGCCGAGGCGGTTGAGCCAGGGCTGGATGTCGGCCACGAAGAGGGCGTCGCTCTCACGACCGCTGCCGGCCATAGCCTGGATGGACTGGAGTGCAGCGAGGAGCTTGAGCATCTCGGCCTTGACGGGAGCGCTCTTTCCGTCGCGTTTGTAGGCTTCGACGAGGCTGGCGATGGGTTCGTTGTCGTAGTAGCGGAGGTACTGAGAGAGATATTCGAAGTCGGCGGCTTTGTCCGTTCCCACGACGGCTTTCACGGCAGCGTGATAGTCACTCTCGTTGTCGAAGGTGGCGTTGTTCCAACTGTAGTTACCCACGCCGAAGAGGGCAATCTTCGAGGCCTCACCCTGCTGCATGGGGTTGGCGATGAGGGCGCTGGCGCCGCGGAGCGCGGTGGGAAGCGTAGCCTTGGGGTCAATCCACTTCTCGTCGGCAAAGTTGGCGTAGGTGTCGCGCACGAAGAGCTTGCTCATATCGTTGTCGTTGCAGGGATAGTTCCACCACCAGGCGAGGCCGCGCCCCAGTTCGGAGGAGACAACATCAAGGTCTTCGGAGTTGGGGACGGACCAGATGTTCTTGCCCGTGATGTAAACGATGACCTGCGGATGCGTCTTGCCGAGTGCACCGTAGAAGTTGGCGCGCGTTTCGGCGTCGACCCACGAGTAGGCATAGAGCTGCGGCACGAAGTTGATGGGCTTCACCGTGTCGGCGGGAGTGTTGTAAGTCTTGTTCCAACGGTTCTCGACGGCCGTCTGGAGTTCGCCAAGGCGCTCAGCGTTGATGCGGAGCGAAGCGTCGTCGGTGGGCACGCCGATGTCATCGACGAAGCAGCCGAACTGGCGCACGCCGAGGTCGTGCATGATCTCAAACTTCTTCATGATGCGGTCGATGACCGTCTTGTCGTCGGGATTGGTAAAGGCGCTTCCGGGATGGATGGCCCAGATGAAGTTGACCTTGTTGTCGTGCGACACGCTGACGATGTCGCGCATCATGTCGGACGAGAGGCAGCCGATGGCCTTCTCCTTGGGCGTGATGCTGTCGGCATAAGCCTCGGCCCACTTCTGCGAGTGGTAGGGGTCGGACTTTGCGCCGTACATGTAGGCGTTCATCTTGTAGCGCGCCATGAAGCGGAAGATATCCTTCGTTACCTCGGCGCTGTAGGGCACACCGTAGTAGCCCTCGATGACACCGCGGTACTGGATGTCGGCATAGTCGGCGATGGTGACGCAGGGCAGGTTCGTCGTGCCGCGGTCGAGCATCTGTTCGAGTGAGGCGAGGCCGCAGAAGGTGGCGTCGGTGTTCTCGCCGAGGATGAGCACGTCGGCCTTTTTCTTGCCGCTGATGCTGAGCACGTGGCGGTCGAATTTGCCGGGAGTGCTGAAGACAGACGCCCGACTTAATACGGAGCTTCTTGGCATAAGCGTTGGCGGCACCCTTTGCGCCCTCGACGCCGAGATAGACGTTGGAGGTGGTGGCGCTGGGGCGATTGGCGACGATGGGGTCGAGGCCGCGGTCAGCGAGGATCTGTCTGGCACGATTGACGGTGACCTGATCGATAGCAGCATCAGCCACGATGGTCACTTGGGGAGTGAAGGATGTTGTACCAGAAAGCGCTTGCTGCGTGTGAGGAATGGGGTAGATGGTATAGGTGTCCTGTGCAAAGACGGTGCCTAGAGGGGCAAGGAGAAGGGCAAGGGATAGAATCGCTTTTTTCATAGTGTAAGAGTGCAGGTTATTGCGGTTATAAATATAAAAGATGAGGAATTTTACTATTTAGCTGCAAAAGTACGAATTATATTTGAAAGACAAAGCACCATTCTCAAAGAAAGTGAAAATGGTGCTTGATTATTATTGTGAGGAGGTAAGATTGATAAACTAAAGATTTACTTCAGCAGCTGCTCCAGTTCGTCGTCCTTCACATCGTTGAGCAGAAGACCACGCTTCCAAGTGGCTGCGGGGTACTGCTTCTGGAGCTGGTAAGCCGCCTTGTCGATGGTGCTGCCGCCCGAGGTAGCGAAGGGAATAACGGTCTTGCCCGTGAAGTCATACTGCTCCATGAAAGTGTTGATGATGGTGGGGCAAGTGTACCACCAGATGGGGAAACCTACGTAGATGACGCCATACGACTCGAAGTTCTCGATGCGGTTGGCGATTTCGGGACGCGAGAGCGAGTCCTTCATTTCGATGGTAGAACGCGAGGTAGAGTCGCGCCAATCCAGATCAGCGTCGGTGTAAGGGTGAGCGGGAGTGATCTCGAAGAGGTCAGCATCCTTCACTTTAGCGATGCGTTCAGCAACGGCTTTTGTGGTGCCCGTGGCCGAGAAGTAAACCACAAGGATTTTGTCGGGGATGTTGTTCATGGTAGTGTTTTCTTTCTTGCCGCAGCTGACGAGGCAGGCGATGATAGCGGCAAATGCAATGGTGAGAATATTTTTCATGGTTGAGGGTTTATAGTTTTTGATTTATGGGGATGGTTTACTTGTTCAGTTCATTGTTGATGCTTTCGACGAGCGCAGCAAATTCGTCCTCGTTGTAGAGACGCGTGAGATGAACGATGCGGCCCTCGCGGTCGATGAGACAGTTGCGGGTGATGCCGCTCTCTTTGAGGGCATATTTCACGTAGGTCTCAGCTCCGGGATCGAGGGCGAGCGGGTAGGTCACGCCCGTCTGCTTGGCAAAGCCGAGAACCGTTTCGAGGGGTTCGTCGCGGTCGATGCCCACCATTACGAAGTCGGGATTGTCCTTCAGACGCTGGTGGAGCGGTTCGAGTGCCTGCTTCATCTCCTTGCGGCAGTTCACGCCACACCACGATGCCGTGAACTGCAGCAACACGACCTTGCCGCGCTGCTCGCTGAGACGGAACTGGCTGCCGTCTGTCAGCGTGACGCAGAAGTCGGGAGCCTGCTGACCAACACGAACGATGTAACCCGTGGCGTCGGCAACGGGCTGAGCGAGAGCATTCTTGATGCCATTTGCCCAAAATTCGGCAAGAAGACGCGCCCCCTCATAATTAGGATGCAGATAGAAGTTGCCGGCATTGCCGTGCTCCTCGTCGAAGAGCTCGGGATGATTTTCGAAGGCGGCAAAGGCGCCGTTGTCGCCGAGGAACACGCGGTTGGGATAAGCCGCGGCGAGCTGCGTGATGACGGGGTGGTACGTCTGCAGACGATCAAGACCCGCTTGCAGATACTTTGCGCCGTTGTAAGTCGAAGGACTGTACCAGATGGGATAATTCACCACGATGCGGGCATCATCGTAGCGAGCGAGCAGCGTGTCGATGATGGCGCGCATATTGAGGTCGTACTGCTCAGGGCTTACGGGAGCACCGTTACAAGTCGTTTCTGCACTATCGTTCGTGCCGAGCATGACGGAGAACACGTGTTCCGCACCGGGAGAAAAGAAAGCATCCGTGGCTTCGATGAGAGGTGAGAAGCATCTTCCCTCCTGTTGAGAGGAACCGAGGTAAGCCGGCATCCAATCGTAGGTTGTCGTGCCGCTGAGGCCGCGATTGACGTAGCTGACGTCGATGCCCTCTGCGCGGAGGATGGCTGCCGTCTGCGGAGCGGGTCCTTCCGTTTCAGGCTGTGCAAGACGTGCACCCTGCGTGATGCTGTTGCCTATGAATACAATCTGAACAGCCCCCCTCAATCCCCCCGAAAGGAGGGAAGGTGTGGTTTGGGCAAAACCTACAGAGAACAGACAAAAGAATAGTGTGAAGAAGATAGCAAGTTGTTTCTGCATAGTAGTAGAGTTGTTAGAAGATGCATAAGAGTTAGAGCGCGAGAATCTGCGCCCGAAAATGAAAGATGAGCTAGATGGCGAGCACGGAAAGTGATTTGGCCGCTTCTTCGCGGGCATAAACAAATGAAGGTCAGCAGCGGAGCGCGCAGTGCGTTCTGCCGGGTCATGGTGCTTTCAGCATGTTTATGGCCGCTTCTTCGCGGGCATAAACAAATGAAGGTCAGCAGCGGAGCGCGCAGTGCGACCTGCCGGGTCATGGTGCGCAAGCATGTTTATGGCCGCAAAGTTACGAATTTCTTCGTAAACGATGCAGCCGAAAAGAAGAGAAAATCAAGATTCGCGTTAATTATCGTTGCAAAGCAAGATAATCGAGTCTCGGTGAATCCGTCCATAACTTATAGTTATCGAGAGCAAAGAACACCCGCCCGTACGAATTGATTAGGGGATAATGACAACTCGAAGGAGTACGATGAACGAAATTGTAATGCCGAAGGAGTGTGTTCAGAAATGAACAATAGAGTTTGGTAACTATATACATTGTGGCTCCAAAATGGGGATAGAACAAAAATTTCCCCAAATTGCCCAAAATTTATTTCCAAAATTAAAATATTAAAATTTTTGGAGTCAAATTTTGGGTAATCGTGAATAATTTTTGTTCCCACTAAATACTAATAGACTATTGGTGCCATTTTATATATAAGTGCCTAGAGTTTTCTTCCTCTCTCATGCTCTTGGCCGTTTGGTCTTCATAGATTATTATCTCTTATGGCAACAATATGAAATTGAATGGAAAATGTGTTGGACGTGCTGATATTCGCCGTACCTTTGCACCGTGGAACTGACGAACGGTTCCTATAACCCTTTAAAACAGAACATTATGATCAGTAAGAAGATGATTGACGACATCAACGCACAGATCAATGCGGAGATGTATGCGGCACAACTCTATCTGGCCATGTCTATTGACGCATGGCGGATGGGATGCCGCGGTATGAACCATTGGTTGCGCAAGCAGCACGAAGAAGAGATGCAGCATGCGTACAAGTTTATTGACTATCTGGAGAGCCGCCATGTGGAGGCTGAACTGGCCGACATCACCGACGTGCCGAAGAAGTGGAAAAGCCCCAAGGAGATGTTTGAGCAGGCCCTGGAGCACGAGCGCAAAATTACGGAACGCATCGACGCTCTGTGCCGCGCGGCCATGAGCGAGGGCGACTATGCCACGTTCCATTTCCTCCAATACTTTGTTGGCGAGCAGGTTGAGGAAGAGGCGTCAGCCATGGAGATAGTTGATACGCTGAAATGCCTTGGCGACGACATCGCAGCCTTGTACGCCTACGACACCTCTTTGCTGGCAAGGGAGTGAGGCGTTTACTCTTCCAAATCACTCCCACTAAGGTGGAAAACTTGAATTAATTACCAATCAAAAAAACAGAACGAATTATGAGAAGTATCACAACATTTGATTTGCAGTATGCCCACCGGTTTTATGGGTTTCAGGGCGAGGCGCAGTATCTTCACGGCCATACGGGAACGCTGACCATAGAAGTGGAAGATGACGTGAATTGCGGTGTGAACATGGTGTATCCGTGCAACGAAATCAAGAAAGTGGCATGGGATGTATTGCGCAACTTCGACCACGCGCTGATTCTGCGTGAGGACGACCCGCTTCGGCACGCCATCCTTGACGTTTACGACAAGCAAGGCATCAGAAACGGCCATCCGCAGAACACGATGAAGGGCGTGGCATTCAAGACAGAACTTGCTACAGCCTACCCCGACTGTCGTCTTGTAGTGACGAAAGAGACGATGACCGTAGAGGGCATGATTAAGATTGTGCATGACCTGCTGAAGGACAAGTTGCCGATAGCGAAGCTGACCTTCAAGAGTGGCGACAACACGGCTTCGGAATGCTACAAGCCCGACGTGAGCATAGAGCGCTGCCCGCAGTGCGGTGTGGCTCTCGACAAAGACGGTAAGTGCTACAAGTGTGGATGGGAGAAGCCGAAATCATAAGTGTCCCCCATAATGCAAAGCCTTCCTCTGCTGCTTGTGTAGCGAGGAAGGCTTTATTTTTGCATTTTGTGTTATGAGCAGGTTGTGATTCCGATCATGATTGTCGATGGATTGCGCTTAATTCTTTTCTATGATTCTATCTCGTGCAGTTGACGTCAGTACCGAAAATACTATTTCCTCGGCCACCTTCATACGCAGAATCTGTAGCGGTGAATGGCCTCCATACTCTTACGCGTGTTGATGCACTGTAGATGCGAGTTGAGCATATCGCGACGTTTTCCTACCATACGATGTGCAGTTTGTCCCGAGCGCTTCTCTACGATCCGACGCAGGATACGCTTTTTGACAGCTGACGATTTACCTTCATTGCGTTCATTGAGAGAGATGAAGAAAACATCGATGATGTTCTCCTCAATCTCGCAGGTAAAACGGCCGCAAGCCAACTTTGACGCTGCACGCACATGTCGTCTGCTCGTAGCTACTCGTTGCCAATTCTTACACTCTATATGATTATTTTTTTTAGTTTGTTCATTCTCAGAGTTTTGTTTGGGTAGGCATCTCTGGTTCTGTCGGTTTGCTGCGGACAACTGCCGCCGAGATGTTTACGGCAGTTGCCCACTTTTGTATAGAGGGCACAGTCAGTGCCCGTTCTATCGCGCTGGTCGAACTAAAAGTTCATGTCTTTCACGATGCGCACGAAGGCACGGAAGGCATCGAAGGACTCTGCCTTGACGCTGCGCAGTTGCCCCAGGAACTCCTCCTCGTTGGCGTCGCCGTTGAAGGCAGCGACGAGAGGGAGCGGATCGCCGAGTGCCTGCTTCAACTCAATGCCCTTGCGCTTCATCATCGTGCGGAGTGTGCCGTAGGTGCGGAGGTACTCTGGGTGAACACCGATGATGTTCTGCAGGAAGGCAAGGCCGGGGCCTTTGTCGTAGAGCTCGTTGAGGATGGCGGCCTGATAGAGCGTCTTGCAGTCGGGCGTCTTGAGGCTGAGGAACTTCGCGCCAGCGTCGTACGTCGCGTCTGCCTCGTCGATGCGGCCGAGCAGCGTCAGGCAGCGTGCCTTGATGTAGTAGGGCTCGATACTCTCCTCCTCACGCAGCACGCGGTCGGCGTACATGATGCCCTCCTCGTAGCGACCGGCATAAAGACAGAGCAACGCCGCAAGGCTGTTGGTGACGAGGTCGTCGTGGGCCATGAGGACAGTGGGGACGTCGGTCACCGTGCCGAGCAGGGCGTCGTCGCTCACGATGGTTCCCATCATGCTCGTCATCAGCATGTAGGCCTCCTTCAGCTCACGCTCGCCGACACGCTTCTGGATGAGCAGCAGGTACTCGCGACCGACGGCGTCGAAGTCTTTGGTGCGGAGCAGCTGACTCACAGCACGACCACTCTCCAACTCATGGCTGATCTTGTGGTTGTCGTTGAAGGTGCCCGCGAAGGCAAGCACCTCGGCGCTGGTGTTGGCGTAGCAGGTTCCGATGCGGCGTGTGAGGTAGAGGCCCTCAAGGCTCTTCACACGGCTGAGCGCCACGTAGAATTGCCCTGCAGCAAAGAGGCGTCCCGTGAGGTTGATGACCACGCGGTCGAAGGTCATGCCCTGGCTCTTGTGGATGGAGAAGGCCCACGCCAAGCGCAGCGGGTACTGCGTGTAGGTGCCGGCGAGCTGTTTCTCGATCTTGCGCGTCTCGGGATTGTACTCCTGGTCGTAGCACTCCCATGTCACGGGCGACACGGCATACTCGCCACCGTTCTCCAGCTTCACCTTCACCTCGTCCTTTGTGAGGGCGGTGACCACGCCGAGCGTGCCGTTGACCCAGCGGCGCTGCATGTCGTTGCGGGTGAACATCACCTGTGCGCCCACCTTCAGGGCGAGGTCCTCCTCGGCGGGGAAGCGGGCAGCGGCGAACTTGCCCTCAACCTTGCCGCCGTAGTGGAACTCCTCGGCGTCAATGCGTGCCAACTGCTCGGCGTTGAGTTTGTCGGCGGTGTCGTTGCGGCCGGTGATGGTGATGATGTGGCCCTCGTCCTCGACGGGCATCAGCACACGGCGGTTGAGCGTATAGACGTCGCCGAGCGTCATGGTGTTGGTGCGAACACGCTGCAGGATGGCGAGAAACTCGGGGTTCTCCTGGCGGTACACCTTCTGCAGCTCTATCGTCGGCAGATTGTGGCCCTTGAAGGCCTTCGCCTTGTAGAAGTAGAAGCCGCTGTCGATGCCGTAGATGTCCTTCAGCAGCTCCAGCTCTCCGGTGCCGCGACGCGTCACGGGCTCCAACTGGAACATGTCGCCGCAGAACACCATCTGCTTGCCGCCAAAGGGGCGGTTGCTGCGCAGGTAGTAGCGCATAGTGCTGTCGATGGCATCGAGGGTGTCGCAGCGCACCATGGAGATCTCGTCGATGATGACGGTGTCTGCGTGCTTTAGCGTAGCGATCTTCGTGCGATTCATCGTGCCCACAGTGCCGAGCTCGCAGGCATTGAGTGGCAGGCCGAAGAAGGAGTGGATGGTATCGCCGCCGGCAAGGTTGGCAGCTACGCCCGTCGAACCGAGGACGATGAAGTTCTTGGCCACATGCTCGCGCACGTTATTGAGAAAGGTGGTCTTTCCCGAGCCTGCGCGGCCGGTGAGGAAGAAGCTGGAGTTGGTGTTCTCGATGAAGTCGAGGGCCTGCATTTGCTGGAGGTTGCTGCGGTCGAAACCGGGGACGTTGGTGTTCTTTGTTGCGTTGGGGGTGGTGTTGGGAGTTGCGTTTGTCATAGTTGTGTTGGTTTTTGTGGGTTAGTAGTGTTGTGTTGTTGTGAGTGGAGGGCATCCGTCTGCCCCCCTCGGAGTGCGAGCCTTAGTCCTTGAGGTCGGCCACGAGTTGGAGCATGCCGGTGTTGTAGTCATCGTCAAGGAAGCTCTTGTAGCAGCCGTCTATCAGACGCTGCACCTCGCGGTCTATCTCCTCCGGCTTGGCGGTAATGCCCATGGTCTTGAGCGTGCTGCGTATGTGGCGGCGGAGCATGTCCTCGCTAATGCTGCGGATAAGCTCAGCGTTATGGAACGTACGCTCAAACTTGTGGCACTCCACCATCACGGGCATCGTACCGTCGAAGGCATAGAGCGTGACGTCGTTGATGTACGTGCAGTGATGATACTCCGAGACACGCTCGCGGAAGGCAATCTTGCCGCAGAACCGAAGGCCGTTGTACTGCAGGTGGCCACTACAGTTGACGAAGCGGTCGTAGAGCCACATCCGCTGCGACTCGTCCCAGTCGAACTGCTGTTTGCGGGGAGTGCCGTACTCGGGGAAGATCTCGTCCCATACTCGGTTTATGTTGAGGGCTACGTTCTTGCTGGCCGTCGTGGGGGTGGTGAGTGCTGTCATTGTCATGGTCGTGTTGGTTTTTGTGTGGTTAGTAGTTGCGTGTATAATATTAGAGGAGTGGGACGTAGCCCTGGCCTCGCGGCTTATGAAGCCCGGTGCACCTCGTAGGCGAGCTGGCGACAGAGGCCGGGGAGAGCCACGTCGTTGGGGTTGCCGCCGCGGAGCTTCACCTGCGCCTTCATGTAGCTGAGGAGCATATCGGCGCAGTTGGCCTTTGCGTTGCTCTCGTTGAAGACGTTGCAGTAAAAGCTGCGGGAGCCGATGAGCACGGGTTTTGTTCCGTCGAGGACGTAGAGTTTGATGCCGTTGAGGAACGTGTACCAGTAGCCCTGGCCGAGGTCCATGCACACTATGAGGCGTGGCGAAACGCGCATCGCCTTGTAGTACATGTTGCCGGCAGCGCTGGTCCATCCCTGCGAGAGGAACACGTTCTTTGCGGCGTTGTAGGTTACGGCCGTGTTGGCCACTACGGGCAGCACAGCGGCTGCGATGGTCTGGAGGGAGGTTGTGGATGTTGTCATAGTCGTAGAGGTTTTTGTGTTGTTGATGCGTGTTTCTGTGCCGCCGTCGTGGGCGGTGCTTTTTCAAATCTGGGTGCAAAGGTACGGCGACTTTTCGAGCCTCGCAAGCCGTATTGCTCCTTATCTCCGAGGGGAGTAATCTTGAGAGAGAGGGACGCAAACGCTTTGCAGCGCCATCTGCCGCGGGGTTATCGGCAAATGACGCTGCAAAGTTACGCACTTCTGCTGCGAGAAAACAAATAAACCGTCAGTTTTGGTTACTCCCTATTTTTCGAGGGAGGAATAATTGCTACCTTGGATGTAGCAAAGACTAATGAAGAGAGAATAAAAGATCCTTGTTTTAATGGAAGATGGTCTCGGAGTACATGTACGACATCAAGATCGCTTGCGGTACCCGCGTGTCTTAATCCTTGTTTTACTGAAAGATGGTTTGTGGAATATCATTCCGCTATCATCGGAGCCATATAGAGAGGCAGATAGATGACGCCGTCATCCACCTCTACGTTGTACTTGGAGAGGACAATGCTTCGGCTGATACGCATGGCATGGTTGCTACGGGCGTGGTTCACCGATGCATGCTTCTTGTAGGCATCACCCGACTTTACCTCGACAATGCTGATGCCATCACCATCGGGAATGATGAAGTCAAGCTCCAGTTTGCTCTTCTTGTCGTAATAATGAAGCGAGACATCCTGCGACGCCAACGCACAAGCTACGAAATTCTCCGTCAAAGCTCCCTCGTTGACCTCAATGTTGCCATTCATCACCTGAAATTGCATGTTTTTGAGCAACTGCGAACAGAGAAGTCCCGTATCAACCATGTAGAGTTTGTAGAGTCGTCTGTTCTCTGTAGCTTCGAACGGCAGTTCAAAGGCGTTCGTATTGAACGAGTAGTAAGCCACTCCCGCATCAATGAGCCATTGCGTCGGATCCTCGTATTTACGGAGAGAGGCTCCTTTTTCGATGTCGGCCAGGATGAAACGTTTGTCTTCCTTGCCCAGTTCCGATGGTATGGCGTCAAACACGCGCTTTACCAGCGGAGCCTGTCGGCCAGCGTAATTGGTGATGTCAGCACGATAAGTGGAGATGATGGATTTCTGCACTTTCACCACCTCTTGGAAGTCATCAACCGTGACAAACTTCTGCACAGCCTCAGGCATACCGCCTACGACAAGGTACTCGCGGTAGTAGCGGCTCAGTTGCTGATGTATGAATTCTGGCACTGGCTTCAGTTCCTTATAGGCAGTCTTTGCCATTTCGTACACCTCTGGAGCGATGCCCTTTGCCCAAAGGAACTCCTCAAAGTCCATGGGATAGACGTCGTACTCCTCTTCGTACCCTACGGGATAGGAGGGCACGGGCTTGTAGTTGATGCCGAGCAGCGATCCCGACTCGATGTAGTCGTACACGTTCTCTTCGACAAGGAATTTGATGGCAGTGCGTGCATTGGGACACTCCTGTATCTCGTCAAGGAAGAGCAGTGTCTCACCTTCGACAAAGGGACCGAATCCCATAGCTGACAAATTGGTGATGATAGTTTTTGTTGTCAGGTCGCCGTCAAAAGCCTGCATTGCGATGGGGCGCTTCACGAAGTTCACCTCCACAAGGTGCTTGTAGTGGCGTCGTGCGAACTCTCTTACCGCCGTTGTCTTCCCTACTTGTCTTGCTCCATAAAGCAGGGGAGCCTTGTAATGTCCTGATTTATACCAGTCGTTGAGCTTGTCTTGTATTTTCCTTTTAAGCATATCTGCAACTTTTTTCCGTGTATTCTGGTGCAAAGTTACAACTTTTCGCCAATATATCAAAGCGGTTAATGCAACTTTTTGCCAAGGATGACAAATTGGGTACAATTAAAAAGGGTAAGCACGGAAAGTAATCCTTGTTTTAGTGGAAGATGGTCTCGGAGTATGTGGCGAAAACGTCGCCCAGTGCTTTGATTCGTTGTCTAAATCCTTGTTATAGTGTAAGAGGGTCTCTGAGACTTCATTCTGGAAGAGTC
>JAUNIC010000006.1:0-1217 GCA_030523615.1 Bacteroidales bacterium | reverse complement strand
GCAGTCTGTGACGAGTCTTAATCCTTGTTTTAGTGGAAGATGGTCTCTGAGAATCAGTGACAAGCATATCAACTTGTCAATGTTCATGTCTTAATCCTTGTTTTAGTGGAAGATGGTCTCGGAGGACGCACACTTCTTCTATGAAGAGCACCCTAAAGGCTTGTCTTAATCCTTGTTTTAGTGGAAGATGGTCTCGGAGATCTCTTTCAAGGAAGCTATCAAGGGCTTTACCAAGAAGTCTTAATCCTTGTTTTAGTGGAAGATGGTCTCGGAGGCTAAGACGTTCGATGTTAACGTAAGTGGTATCGCAGTCTTAATCCTTGTTTTAGTGGAAGATGGTCTCGGAGTATGTTGAAGGTGATGTTACAACCATCTCTATTCCGTCTTAATCCTTGTTTTAGTGGAAGATGGTCTCGGAGTTACAACTCGATGACGAGTACATCATTCTTCGATGTGTCTTAATCCTTGTTTTAGTGGAAGATGGTCTCGGAGGAATTGTTCTAATGGTATTCACAAAACAACAAATCTGTCTTAATCCTTGTTCTAATGGAAGATGGTCTCTGAGTGGCAGAAATATCTTTTCTTCTCGTATGGGGTGGGGAGGAGTCTTAATCCTTGTTCTAATGGAAGATGGTCTCTGAGACGAGATAATGGCGCTCTTACGCCAGAACCCTGAAGTCTTAATCCTTGTTCTAATGGAAGATGGTCTCTGAGTCTCTTCCTCGCAGCCGTTTCACTGCTCAGCTTAGGTCTTAATCCTTGTTCTAATGGAAGATGGTCTCTGAGTTGGATGCAGACCATCCTTACAAGACTAAATGGTAGGTCTTAATCCTTGTTCTAATGGAAGATGGTCTCTGAGATTAACACTCATGTTGGTAAGACTACTGTTACTTCGTCTTAATCCTTGTTCTAATGGAAGATGGTCTCTGAGTGACGACCAGGGTTACCTCACCGGTGACTATGAGACTGTCTTAATCCTTGTTCTAATGGAAGATGGTCTCTGAGATCGTCAAAATGGCCACCTACAATCGTTCGTACACCGTCTTAATCCTTGTTCTAATGGAAGATGGTCTCTGAGAGTGCGCCCCGATGTGGATGTGGACTTCAATGAAGTGTCTTAATCCTTGTTCTAATGGAAGATGGTCTCTGAGAGAGCCATATAAGACAATCAGCAGATAGTCAACACTTTGACTATTTAAAAAGCTCGCTTTTTTCGA
>JAUNIC010000173.1 GCA_030523615.1 Bacteroidales bacterium | reverse complement strand
TGCAACAACCAATGGACAACAGCATATTTATAAAAGGCGCGCGGGTGAACAACCTGAAGAACATCGATGTGGAGATTCCGCGCGACAAACTTGTGGTTATCACGGGACTTTCGGGTAGCGGTAAGTCGTCGCTGGCTTTCGACACGCTCTATGCCGAAGGCCAACGCCGATACGTGGAAAGCCTTTCGGCCTACGCCCGACAGTTCTTAGGACGCATGAACAAGCCGGAGTGCGACTACATCAAGGGACTGCCGCCCGCCATCGCCATCGAACAGAAGGTGACGACGCGCAACCCGCGAAGCACCGTGGGCACGTCGACCGAAATATACGAATATCTGCGCCTGCTCTTTGCGCGCATCGGCCATACCTTCTCGCCCGTGACGGGCAGGGAGGTGAAGCGCTTTGCCTCGGACGATATCGTCGAGGAGGTGTTTGCGCTGCCCGTGGGCACTCGCTTCACGGTGCTGGCTCCCCTGAAGACGCTCCACGACCGTTCTCTGAAGGAACAGATCGAGGTGCTTATGCAGCAGGGTATGAGCCGTCTGGACGTGGACGGCGAGATGGTGCGCATGGACGACGCCATCACCTCGCTCGCAACACTGAAGGAGCTGCAGACGAAACACGAGGCGGGGAAGGTATTCCTGCTCCTTGACCGTCTGGCGGTGGACCCCACGAAGGAAGGCCGCTCGCGACTGACAGACTCGGTGGAGACGGCGCTCTTCGAAGGCGACGGCGAATGCTTCATCCGCATCTACAACGCAGATCGCACGACTTCGCTGCAGCAGTACACCACGCGCTTCGAGGCCGACGGCATGACATTCGAGGAACCGAGCGACAACCTCTTCTCGTTCAACAGCCCCATTGGCGCATGCCCTGAGTGTGAGGGCTTTGGCAAGGTGATGGGCATTGACGAAAGTCTGGTCATCCCCAACCGCGCACTGAGTGTGTACGATGGTGCGGTGATCTGCTGGCGTGGCGAGAAAATGGGCGAATGGCGCCGTGCATTCTGCGAACTGGCGGGCAAGAAGGGCTTCCGTATCTTTGAACCTTACTTCAACCTGACAGAGGAGGAGAAGGACTTGCTGTGGCATGGCGGCCCAGGTATGAAATATATGGGCTACGAGGACATGGAGGACATCTGCATCGATGGCTTCATGGACATGCTCCGCAAGAATCAGTACAAAATTCAGTACCGCGTAATGTTGGCACGCTACCGCGGCAAGACGACGTGCCCGAAGTGTAAGGGTGCGCGCCTAAAGCCGGAAGCGCTTTATGTGCGCGTGGGCGACATGACGATTGCTGACATCGTGCGTTTGTCGGTGGCCGACGCGTTGCAGTGGTTCAAGGCGCTGCCGGAGCGGCTCACTGACCACGAACGTAAGGTGTCGGAGCGACTAGTGAACGAGATTACCTCGCGCCTGCAGTTCCTGCTCGACGTGGGCCTACCCTACCTCACGCTGGACCGCCTCTCAAACAGTTTGTCGGGCGGTGAGAGCCAGCGCATCAATCTGGCGACGTCAATGGGTTCGAGCCTGGTGGGGTCGCTCTACATCCTTGACGAACCGAGCATTGGTCTGCACCCGCGCGACACGGACCGCCTCATCAAGGTGCTGAAGCAACTGCGCGACCTGGGCAACACGGTCATCGTGGTGGAGCACGACGAGGAGATTATCCGTGCGGCGGATTACATCATCGACATTGGCCCTGAGGCTGGACGCCTCGGCGGCAATGTGGTGTGGGCTACCCCCCAGTCTTCCCGAAGGGGGGCTCAGAAGGATGCTACTGCCGCGACGAAATCATCAGCAACGGCAGAAACTCACGTTCCCCCTCCCTCGGAGGGGTTAGGGGAGGTTTCGCACACCTATAATTATCTGCACGGCCTGGAGACGATCGACGTGCCGACGTCGCGCCGCAGTTGGAACCAAAAGATCACGGTAGTCGGCGCCCGCCACAATAACTTGAAGGGTATCGATGTAGACATCCCTCTCAATGTGATGACGGTGGTGACTGGCCCCTCGGGCAGCGGTAAATCGACGCTGGTGCGCGACATTTTCTACAACGCCATGAAGCGCCATTTGGACATCGCGGGCGACCGACCGGGCGAGTTCGTGGAGCTGACGGGCGACCTGGACAGCATCACGAACATCGACTTCGTGGACCAAAATCCCATCGGCAAATCATCGCGCTCAAATCCTGTGACGTATGTGAAGGCGTACGACGAAATCCGTAAGTTGATGGCTAACCTGCCGCTGGCCTTGCAGATGGATATGACGCCTGCCTTCTTCTCGTTCAACGCCGACGGCGGACGATGCGAGGAGTGCAAAGGCGAGGGTACGGTGAAGGTGGAGATGCAGTTTATGGCTGACCTCGTGCTGCAGTGTGAGCAGTGCAAGGGCATGCGCTTCAAGAAGGATGTGCTCGACGTGCGTTTCGAGGGCAAGAACATCAGCGATATGCTCGACATGACTGTGAACCAAGCGATTGAATTCTTCACGGAGCACAAGCAGCGCAAGATTGTGGCGCGCCTGAAGCCGCTGCAGGATGTGGGTTTGGGCTACATCAAGCTGGGCCAGCCCTCTTCTACCCTTTCGGGCGGTGAGAACCAGCGTGTGAAGTTGGCGTACTATCTCGGCCAGGAGAAGGCTGAGCCGACACTCTTCATCTTCGACGAACCGACAACGGGCCTTCATTTCCACGACATCCACCGCTTGCTGAAGGCGTTCAACGCGCTGATAGAGCGTGGCCACACGATAGTGATTATCGAGCACAACCTGGACGTCATCAAGATGGCGGATCACGTCATCGACTTGGGTCCGGAGGGCGGCAACGCTGGCGGCAATCTGGTCTTCGCCGGCACACCGGAAGCACTCGTCGAGAGCGGCCGCGGCTACACCGCCCGCTACCTCTACGAGAAAATCAAAGGTTGACAAGAATCCCCGGAGAAGCACACGCTTCTTCGGGGATTCTTGTTTATTGTGCCTCGCACGTAAACGCTACGCGCGCGTATATAATATTATAGGAGTGGCGCCCATAGTGGCGCTCGCGGTCTTAGTGGCGCTCGCGACGAACGGAGGGACCGCCCTTGGAGGACTTGCCTGAACTGCTGCTGGCCTTGGGGGCCTTGGTCTTGGCAGGCTTGCTGCTCGACTTGGCGGGCTTGGGGCTTGAACTCTTGCCGCCGGAGGAGGCTGAACCGCGGCGGGTGGGAGCATCAGCAGAGGCGGCACCACGACGGCTGGTGGTGGCGGAACGAGAGTTGGAGGATTTCTTCTTGCCGTCGGTCATTGCGCTGGGTTCAGGATAGATGCCGGTAATCTCGATGGGGCTGCCGTCCTCTTTGAGGAGAGGATTGCCCTGCTCGTCGACAGCGAAGCCGCGCTCGTTGAGGAGCACAATCTCGGGGAGCGGATCGAGTTCGGGATTGTCGCTGACGACGTTGGTGCTGTCCTTGCCGGCCACAACGAAGGCAATGCGGCGACCGCGGCCGTCGATGAGGAGGCCTTCATTGTTGTAGGCAATGCCGAGACCTTCGTCGTCGAGTACAGGATTGCCGTAGACATCGAGGAGTTGCTCGTTCTCGTGGCCCCAGACGTGGCGCTGGAAACCTTCGAGTTCACCTTCGATACGCTTGCGCTCAAGGGCGATGGCCTCTTCAGCATCCTCGCTTTGGATGAGAATCTTGTCCTGAAGGTTAGTGGTCTTGTAGATTTCGCCGTCGTAACGACCCATGGTGAAGTAGTCATCGGCGGAAATCATCGCAGCATTGTTCATGCTGGAGCCCATAAGAGAGAGCTTGGCGAGGTAGGGCGCAGCCTCTTCGTAGTTGATCCAGAAGAGGGGAACGCGGGTCTCGCTCTCTTCGCCAAAATCGTTGAGACCGCCAACCATAACGGGACAAATGGCGGTAATCTTGGTGCGGAAGGAGGCTGAGTGCTGGTCGTAGTAGACGCACTCCTTGATGAAGTAGAGCTTGACGTCCTCGGAGGGAAGGTCGGCATCGTTGACACGAATCTTGTTGTCGACAACCTCGTAATAGATGTTGTGGGTATCCATGATCTTCTTGCCCGTGATCTGGTGGGCTTCGTCGAAGTGCTCGTTGGTGTCGAGCGTGTACTCGTAGGCCTTGATTTCCTTACGCAGAATACTACGGAAGAGGTAGCAGAAGAGATTCTGACGATCAGCGGTGGGCATGATGGGGAAGTAGAGCACGGCGTTGGCCTCCTTGGTGAGGTCAAGTGTACGATAGATTTCGCGACGCCAAGAAGCATCGTCGGGCATAACGGCAGCCGTGGGGAAATCGCGGTAAGAGCCTCCGGGAGCGGGCTTTGCCGTCTGGGCGGCAGCGGCTCCGGGACGTGCACCAGGACGAGCACCAGCACCAGGCTTGGCACCGGGTGTGCCAGGTTTGGCGGCAGGAGTGCCGGCTCCGGGCTTGGTGGGAGTCTTCACAGGTGCAGCAGGCGCCGCCTTGGGAGGCGTAGCAGCGGCAGGCTTAGGCTTCGGAGCTGCAGGGGGCGGTGTGGCTGCTGCGCTCTCGCCTTCGGGCTCACCAGTGGCGGTGACCACTTCAGCCTTGTTTCGCTTGGGCATCGTGCGCTTTGCAGGTCCCTGAGCGTAGGCACAGAGAGTTGCGGCGAAGAACGTTACGAGGAGGATATGTATTGCTTTCATAATTCACACGATTAGTTGATGATGATTTCCATGGCGCCGGGGAGCGTGCGTTGTATGCCGTCGGGACCAATGGCCTGGATGTTACTGATGTAGAATCGCTTGCCGCGGCCTAACTCGCGCATAAGAGCACGCTGGGGTTCGGTGAAGGCCGCGCCGGCACTGCGTTCGGGACGTACGTTGCCCATTCGGTCGAAGAATACGCACTCGAAGGAGAGCACCTTGAAGGGGATGTGGAGCAGACCATCGTCGATGGCAGCACCCAGCTGGGAGGCTCCAATAACACCGCCCTTGCTGATCTTGCCGCCCTTGAACATATCGTTGCCGAGCATAATGAACGGTGCGGGATCGGGAAGCTTGCGAACCTTGAAGGTGTAGGTGCCCATGGTGACGGGCTTGCCTTCGAAGGTGCCGGTGACGGTGAAGGTGACGTCCTGACCAACCTGCGAAGGTCGCGCGGTGTAGTGGCCATCGCCCTTGGAGGTGAGGGTACCGCCGGTCATGGAGAGGCTGACCTTGTCGGCCGTCATGCCAGTCGCGGTCACACTGACGGGATTGTCGAAACCGGCGTAGAGGACGTTCATGAGGTCGGCTGCCACGGTGGCTCCGGTGGGAGTCTTGGGAGGAATGGGGGCAGGGATGACGGTGTACTTCTGAGTAAACTCGCGACGGATCATTTCGCCGGAGACATTGGGCTGGAGGATGTAGCCGCTGAAGCTGTACTCGCCGGGACCGCCGACGCGGAAGTTGTACTGGCCATCTTCGGCGATTCGCTTGCCGTTGACGTAAATCTCGGGACGCTTGGTGGAGTCAGTAGCGGCCATAAAGATGCGGCTGCGGAACTCGTCGCCGGGGAAGAGGGTGAGCTGCTCGGGCAGACAGAAAGCGTCGAGCTGGTTGACACGGATATCCTTGACGCCGATGTTGGCGTCGAGGCTGTGGAGCACCTCGCGCTCCGCACTTCGGATGTCGCTCTGAAGCTTGGAAAGCATGGTGATGGCGGCAATAGCGGGCATGGACTCAAACATGTAGTACTCCCACTTGCGGCCACGGTTCTCGGGGGTGTCGGGCACCTCGGTGGTGAGATTGGCCGCGATGATGGCCTTGCGGCGGGGGTCGGTGATGAGTCCTTCGACGAGCTTGCGATAGGCGTTAATCTGCTCGTAGAGCTTGGCGCCGTTATGTTCGAGGGAGTTGAGCATGACATCGTCAGATGCCTGGAGGTCTTCCTTATTCTTGAGCTGCATAGGGTCGCCCTTTGAGCCGTCAGCGGCACGCGCGATGGCCCACTTGAGACGGTCGGCGTAGTTGCAGAGCGAATCAGAAGCAGCCTTTACCTGCTTGGCCTTCTCGAACCAAGGTCCCACCTTTGTGGGGTTGGCCTTCATTTGGAGGGCGAAGTCTTCAAATATAGCCTCTGTCTCCTTCTCAGCGTTCTCCTTGCTGCGCTGCAGGCTGTCGCCAACGAGGACGAGACCCTTGAGCACGTCGGTGGAGACGTTGAGCGCCAACATAGCCATCAACACCACGTACATGAGGTTGATCATCTTTTGGCGGGGAGATACCGGGTTTTTCTTTACACTCATTTTCTGAGTTTTTGAGGATTTGTGGGTTTGGAGTTATGTGAGGTTAGGCGGGCTGCTCGGGCTGAACGGGAGCGGCGGGCTGGCCGTAAGCGGGCTGTCCATAAGCAGGAGCAGCGGTGGTAGCTGCGCCAGTCATAGCAGCGCCCATGGGGTTAACCATGACGCCGAGCTGCATCATCATGCGGGTGTAGATAGCGTTGACCTCTTCGATCTTGGCAGCAAGCTGAGTGGTCTGACGGTTGATATCCTCGATGGTCGTCACCTGACGGCTGATGGAGGCGAAGTGGAGATCGTAGACCTTGTTGATGCCGATGAGCGTGCGGTTGAGGTTCTCCATCTCCTGCGAGTCGCGGGTGAGGCGTGCGCTCTGCTCGTCGACCTTGGCGAGGGTCTCGTTTAGGGTCTTGAGTTTTTCGATGTAGTCCTCGGTAGCAGCTTCCATCTCGGGAGAGAGGACAGCCTGTGCGCGGCGGAGGAGTTCGTCGTTGGCCATGCGGATGATTTCGGCCAACTTGCTGGCTTCCTGCTCGACAGTTGCTTCGCCCTCGGGAGTGTTGTACATCTGGCTGACAGCCGTGCGGAGGGGATCTTCGAAGGTTGCGCCTGCTGCGGGAGCCTCAACTGCGGGA
>JAUNIC010000172.1 GCA_030523615.1 Bacteroidales bacterium | reverse complement strand
TTTACCCATTAACCCTTTAAGCCTTGATTTGCTCGTAAATCGGGCGGGCAAGGAAGCAGAGCATTACGGCGAGGAACAAGACGAACATCGTGCTGATGATGGTAAACGTAGCGTCCATGCCTTGACGGTGCGAAGGCACACTGGGTTTCTCGATGATGATGTAGGGCGGAGTGCCGTCGTTCATGCGTGCGGCGGCGTTGATGCGTTCCAGACGCACAGCCTCCGTCAGCGCTTTCAGGTTTTCTGCCTCCTTGAAGAGTTCGTCTGTGTGTTTTGACACAGAGGGCAAGGTGGCTTGTTGGTGTTTGTCGGCGTAGTCGGTATATACCTCGTATGCTTCGTTCGTACGCTTAGCGAGATTTTCTTCGACTTTTTCGAGATGTTCCAACTTCTGGCCGAGCCTGTCGGCACGGTATTCGCGAATGGTGCGGGCAATGTAGCGTTCCACGGAGTCGCACATGGTATAGGCCACCATGGCATCGTCGTCTTTTACATCGATGGTGATGACGAAAGTCTTGCCGTCCACCATGATTTTGACGTTCTTCATCAGCACCTTCTGCAGACTGTCCGTGAGCTGTGTGGGGTGCGTGGCGTCAAGGTCTTTGGGACGCAGACGGGTCTGGTCTTTGCGGATGTGCTGGCCATACGGGCAAGACTTGCCGTCAGTGCCTGTGACTCTGGAGTTGAGAACATAGGACTGCATACGTCCGTCGAAGAGCAATTCCGGATAGTAAATGGGGTAGATGGCGTCTTCGGCTGTGTTGATGTTTCCCACATCGATGCCCTGCATTTTGGCTATCATCTTCATGCTCTCTGCCACATACGAATGCTCCTCCGTAAACATCACACAGCGTGCGTGGTATGTTTGCGGAGAAAACATGACGACTGCGGCGCTGACGAAGCCCGACAGTATCAACGACAACAGCATCAGCCACTTGTGCTTCTTGAGGATGCCTACAATAAGCTCAAGCGTGATGCCGTCTGAATTAGTTTTGCATTCGGGCATAGAGTTCTTTGCGGAAGAAGAATATGGTGAGCACAAATGCAGAAAGGAGTGTCATGAAAGCCACGAAGATCATGCGCTTGGGGCCCGATGCCTTGACGGGCACGCTCGAAGCCTCGATCAGCGTGAAGGCCGGAGTGCGTTCCTGAATCTTAGCCTCGGCGCTCTCCAGCTGTGTGCGGTAGGCGGTGTAGCTGGTGTAAGCCTTGTCCATGGCGTTCTCCAGTTCCGTCTCGCGTGAACTTACTGCCGTCAGCGTAGCGCCCTGATGTGTGTCGGCGTAGTCGGTGTAAGCCTGATTGGCACGCTTGTACTCAAGGTAGGATTCTTCGGTGAGCTGCTTGTAGTACTTCACGTCGACCATCGCCTTGCTTGTGCGGTAGCTGGTGATGAACTGCTGCAGGCGTACTCGGATGCTATCGGCCATAGTGGCGCAGACGAGGGGATCCTGGTCGACAACGTTGATGGTCAGAATGCCCGACTTCTTGTCCGTAGAGCAGGTGATGTTTTCCTTCACCATCTTCACCAGTTCCTGCTGGCGTTTGCTCATGCGGAAAGCGCTGATCTTCTTGCCGCCAGCGGCCGATTGCGCAGCTGCTTGGGCGTTGACGTCGGGGTCCTTGGGCATAATCTTCGCCCTGAGGGCCTTGACGTAAGGAGCCCAAGGCGTCGACTGCTGGTGGTCGCACATGTAGTCGTAATAGTCGCATTTCACACTGCCGTCGACCGTCTCCACCTTGATGTCAAAGAGGCTGACAATGAAGTCCGTGCTTTGGAAAAGCTCAGGGTAAAGCTCAGGTGTGATGGCGTCCGAACTCATGCCCGAACCGAGGTTTACTCCAAAACTTGATGCTAATGACGCCAGCGAACCCATACTTGATTCTCCTGCGGTTTCGGGTGCAAGACGTTCGTGAGCGTCGTAAGTGCGGGGAATCTGCACGATGTAAAGGCAAGCCAGCGCAAAAGTGATGGAGCAGAAAAGCATGTACCACCACTTCTTTTTCCACATTCGTTTGATGACGTCAATCAGATGTATGGTTTTAGGTTTCATGAGTATGAAGTTGTTACGCAATTATTTAGTGCGGATTTTATAAAACCCACATTCATTTGGGGAGCAAATTTAGTATGTTTTGGGCAATTATGCAAGATATTTCACGTTTTTCTCGCATTTTCACTTGCGAGACTCGGTAAAATGATGTAATTTTGCGCAAAATTTACAACTCATCATTCATGAAAGCCTCATTACAGACCCTTAATTCTGCTGCTGACAACATCCGAGTGTTGGCCTGCAGCATGGTAGAAAAAGCAAAATCCGGACATCCTGGCGGAGCCATGGGTGGCGCTGATTTCATCAACGTTCTCTACAGCGAATACCTCATCCATGATCCCAAAGATCCCACGTGGGTATGCCGTGACCGCGTCTTCCTCGATCCCGGACATATGTCTCCCATGCTCTATTCCCAGCTCGCACTCGTCGGCCACTTCACACTCGAAGATCTCCAGACCTTCCGTCAGTGGGGAACCGTATGTCCCGGACACCCCGAGAAGTGCTTTGAACGCGGCATCGAAAATACTTCTGGTCCCCTCGGCCAGGGCCACACCTTCGCCGTAGGCGCAGCCATCGCCGCCAAGGCTATGTATGCCCGCACCGGCAACCCTGGTTTCAAGCGTGAAAAGATCTATGCCTACATCTCCGATGGTGGTGTTCAGGAAGAAATCAGCCAGGGCGCAGGCCGTATGGCAGGTACCCTCGGACTCGACAATCTCATCATGTTCTACGACTGCAATGAGATTCAGCTCTCCACCAAGACCAGCGAGGTGAGCACCGAAGACACCGTCATGAAGTACCGTGCTTGGAACTGGTTCGTCCTCGAGATCGATGGCAACGACGCCCAGCAGATTCGCGACGCTCTCGATGCAGCCATCGCCGAGCCCAACCGTCCTACCCTCATCATTGGCCATTGCGTCATGGGCAAGGGCGCACGTCAGGCCGACAACAGCAACTACGAGAACACCTGCAAGACCCACGGCGCACCCCTCGGTGCCGACGCTTGGCGCAACACCGTCATCAACCTCGGCGGCAACCCTGACGATCCCTTCGTCATCCGTCCCGAAGTCAAGGAACTTTATGCCCAGCGTGCCGAAGAACTCGCCAAGATTGTCGGCGAGTGCAAGGCTGAAGAAGCAGCATGGGCCGAGGCCAACCCCGAGAAGGCTGCAAAGCAGGCCAAGTGGTTCAGCGGCGCCGCTCCCGAACTCCCCTGGGACACCGTCGAGCAGAAGCCCAACGGACCTACCCGTGCCGGTAGCGCCACCGTCCTCAGCATGCTCTCCGAGCACTGTGAGAACATGATCGTCTCCTCTGCCGACCTCTCCAACAGCGACAAGACCGACGGCTTCCTCAAGCACTCCTATAATATTACTCGCGATGACTTCGGTGGCGGCTTCCTTCAGGCCGGTGTTGCCGAACTCACCATGGCATGCGTCTGCATCGGTATCACCCTCCACGGTGGTTTCATCACCGCAATGGGCACCTTCTTCGTCTTCTCCGACTACATGAAGCCCGCCATCCGTATGGCCGCCCTCATGCAGCTCCCCGTCAAGTTCGTCTGGAGCCACGACGCCTTCCGCGTTGGTGAAGACGGTCCTACCCACGAGCCCGTCGAGCAGGAAGCACAGATCCGCCTCATGGAGAAGCTCAAGAACCACGCTGGCCGTCCCTCCGTCATGGTGCTCCGTCCCGCCGACGTTCACGACACCACCAAGTGCTGGCGCCTCGCCATGGAGAACATCTACACTCCCACCGCGCTCATCCTCAGCCGTCAGAACGTCAAGGACCTCCCTGCTGGTACTCAGTACGCTCCCGAGAAGGGCGCTTACGTAGTCATCCCCTGCGACGAACCCGATGTCATCCTCGCAGCCAACGGTTCAGAGGTAAGCACCGTCGTTGAGACCGCAGCCCTCCTCGCTGCCGACGGCATCAAGAGCCGCGTCATCAGCGTTCCCTCCGAACAGCTCTTCCGCGAGCAGGGTCCCGCCTACCGCGACGAACTCCTCAAGCCCGGCGTAAAGCGTTTCTGCCTCACCGCAGGTCTCCCCATCATCATGGAAGGCATTGCCGGCGATCACGGCCGCACCTTCGGTCTCGACCATTTCGGTGCCTCCGCTCCTTTCACCGTGCTCGATGAGAAGTTCGGTTTCACTCCCCAAAACATCTATAACGAAGTCAAGGCCTATCTTGCAGAAGCCTGATAACCTAACCCCATAAATCTCCATATCCCTTATGATAGGATTAGCAAGCGATCACGCTGGTTTTGAACTCAAGCAATTTGTAAAGCAGTATCTCGACGAGAAGGGCCTTGAATACAAGGACTACGGCACCTATTCCGAGGAATCCTGCGATTATCCCGACTTCGCTCATGCCCTTGCCCTCGGCATGAAGGACGGCGAGTGCGAACGCGGCATTGCCATCTGTGGCAGCGGCGAAGGCATCTCCATGACCCTCAACAAGCACCAGCACATCCGTGCCGCGCTCGTTTGGAGTCCTGAAATCGCCGGCCTCACCCGTCAGCACAACGACGCCAACGTGCTCGTTATGCCCGGCCGTTTCATCTCCACCGATACTGCGCGCCAGATTATGGATCTTTTCCTCACGACCGAGTTCGAAGGAGGCCGCCACGTCCGTCGAGTAGCCAAAATTGTTGTGCAGCAATAGCAAAACCAACCTTTGCCGTCACGTCCATTCGACAAAACTCTTATTAAAAGTGTTGATTTTCAAAAAAAAAGCAGCAAACGTTTGGCTTATTTGAAATAAAGCAGTAAATTTGCACTCGCTTTTCAAAAAATACAACAACAACACATAAATAATAAAAAATGACTAAAGCAGATATCGTAAAGGAAATCTCCAAGAAGACCGGCATTGACAGCGCTACCGCTCTTGCTTCCGTAGAAGCTTTCATGGAGGTTGTTAAGGATTCTCTCATCAACGAAGAAGAAGTTTATCTTCGCGGTTTCGGTAGCTTCATCATCAAGAAGCGCGCACAGAAGACTGCTCGCAATATCTCTCAGAAGACCACCCTCATCATCCCCGAGCACTACATCCCCGCTTTCAAGCCCTCCAAGAGCTTCGTAGGTGCCGTTTCTGGTCTCAAGAAGTAATTGCAGGTTCTCTCTTACCTACAACGTTGAAATTTGTTTATTAACTAGTTAAAATAAAACACCATGCCTAACGGAAAGAAAAAGAAGCGCCACAAAATGGCTACTCACAAGCGCAAAAAGAGACTGCGCAAGAATCGTCATAAGAGCAAGTAAGTTCTCGTGACACAGAGTAAAAGTTAAGAGCAGGTCGTTACAGCACAAATCACGTGTCGGCAACACCCGCTTTTAACTTTTTTCGTAATCTACAACCCCTTAATCCCCTAAATCAATGACAAGCGAAGTTATTGTCGATGTTCAGAAGAACGACATCTCCATCGCTTTGCTCGAAGACAAAAAACTCGTCGAGTTTCAGCAGGAGGGTCGTGCGGAGCAGTACTCCGTCGGCAACATCTATCTGGCCCGCGTGCGCAAGATCATGCCTGGCCTCAATGCTTGCTTTGTCAATGTGGGACACGAACGCGATGCGTTCCTCCACTACCTCGATCTCGGCGTGCGATATCGCCAGTACGAACACTACCTCTCCCTCATCTCCGACGGACGACGCAAGCCTCTCCCTCTCCACAAGCTCACACGACAGCCCAACACCGAGAAGGACGGACAGATACAGAACACCGTCAAGCCCGGCGACGAAGTGCTCGTACAGATCACCAAGGAACCCATCTCCACCAAAGGACCGCGCCTCACGTGCGAAATCACCTTCGCCGGACGCTTCCTTGTGCTCATCCCCTTCGCTGACAAGGTCAACGTCAGCACCAAAATCAAGAGCGATGCCGAACGCGCCCGCCTCAAGCAGCTCGTTCACCGTCTCAAGCCCAAAGGCTTCGGAGTCATCATCCGCACCGTTGCCGAAAACAAGCGCGAAGCCGAACTCCAGCAGGAAATCGACATCCTTGTGCGCCGTTGGGAAGAGACCGTCGCCCGCATTCAGAAACATAATCCTCAGGACAAGGCCACCCTTGTCTACGAGGAGACCAGCCGTACAGTAGGACTCCTTCGCGACCTCTTCAATCCATCGTTCGAGGCCATCCACGTCAACGATGAGACCGTCTTCAACGAGGTTAAGGAGTACGTCAGCCTCATTGCCCCCGAGTGCAAGAACGTAGTCAAGCTCTACACCGGAAAGGTGCCCATCTTCGACAACTTCAACGTCACGAAGCAGATCAAGTCGTCACTCGGCCGCACCGTCACCTACCAGCACGGCGCCTACATGTACATTGAGCACACCGAAGCCATGCACGTCGTCGACATCAACTCCGGCAACCGCTCCCGCTCCACCGAAGGACAGGAAGTCAACGCCCTCGATGTCAACCTCGCCTCGGCCGACGAACTCGCCCGCCAGCTCCGTCTGCGCGATATGGGCGGCATCATCGTCGTCGACTTCATCGATATGCAGCAGCCCGAGAGCCGTCAAGCCCTCTACGAGCGTATGGTGCAGAACATGAAGAAAGACCGCGCCAAGCACAACATCCTGCCGCTCTCCAAGTTCGGACTCATGCAGATCACCCGCCAGCGCGTACGTCCCGCGATGGATGTCAAGGTCGAAGAGACCTGCCCCTCTTGTGGCGGCACAGGCATCATCAAGTCCAGCATCCTCTTCGTCGACATCCTCGAGAGCAAGATCCGCATGATGAGTCGCGATATGCACATCCGCAAGTTCCGTCTCCACGTCCATCCCTTCGTCTACGCCTACGTCAAGCGCGGAATCTACAACATCGCCTTCCAGTGGAAACTCCACTACGGATGGGGTGTGCAAGTCATTCCCGATCAATCTCTTCCTTTCCTCGGCTACAAGTTTGTAGACCGCAAGGGTGAAGAAATTGATATGCGCGAAGAGCACGAGAACGATTGATGTGTTTCATTCCCACAACATTAGCAAGCAACAAAGCGTGTCCCCCAGCCATGTGGCATAAGAGGGACACGCTTCTTTTGTGCAGAAGATAGAATGATAGATGATAGAAATG
>JAUNIC010000171.1 GCA_030523615.1 Bacteroidales bacterium | reverse complement strand
GTACGAGGAGGAACACTCCCCCTAACCTCTTGCCTCCTCCCTCGTACCTCTTACCTCACAAAATGCGCAAACACATCATCCAGGCGGCCCTCGTCGCTGCCTTCTTCCTCGCTCCCGCCGCCGCACTGGCCGACATCATCGTCACCGGCCAGGTCATCGACGCCGAGAACAACGAGCCCCTCGTCGGAGTCAGCGTAGCCCTCAAAGGCACCACACAGGGCACCACGACCGATGAGAACGGATTCTTCACCCTCAAGAGTCCCGCCAACAAGGGCACCATCCACCTCTCCTACATCGGCTACAACACCAACGATATCACCATCAACCGCGCCGGCCACCACGATCTGGGCCAGATCAGCCTCGGCGTCAGCACCGTCAGCCTCGGCGCGGCCGTCGTCACTGCCAACGCCATCGAACGCAAGACTCCTGTGGCTGTGACCAGCGTCACCGCCGACGAAATCGAACTCAAGCTCGGCACCCAGGAATTCGTCGAAATCCTCAAGGAGACCCCCGGTGTCCACGCCAACAAGCAAGGCGGCGGCTGGGGCGACTCCGAAATCTACATGCGTGGTTTCGACAACACCAACGTGGCCACGATGGTCAACGGTGTGCCCATGAACGACATGGAGAACGGTACCGTCTACTGGTCCAACTGGGCTGGTATCGGCGACGTCACCCGCATGATGCAGACCCAGCGCGGTCTCGGTGCCTCCAAGGTCAGCGCCCCCTCTGTCGGCGGAACCATCAACATCGTCACCAAGAGTCTCGACGAGCACCGCGGCGGCTCGGCCTCCTACGCCATCGGCTCCGACGGCATGAACAAGGTCAGCCTCGCCCTCTCCAGCGGCAACCTCGGCCACGACTGGTACTTCAACGTGCTCGGCTCCCGCACCTGGGGCGACGGCTACGTACAGGGCACTGGCTTCAACGGCTCCACGTGGTTCGTCAACCTCGCCAAGAAGTTCGGCGACGCCCACGTTCTCTCCTTCACCGGATTCGGCACCATCCAGGAGCACGGCCAGCGCGTCAGCTCCGCCAACTACGGTCCCCTCACCATCGCTGAGTGGGCTCGCGTCAGCGCACAGTACGGCGACAAGGGCTACCGCTACAACCCCACCTTCGGCTACTTCCACGGACAGGCTTACAACTCCGTCATCAATAAGTACCACAAGCCCCAGCTCTCGCTCAACCACGAGTGGAAGATCAACTCCTCCTCTAACCTCAACACCGCGCTCTACATGAGTATCGGTCGCGGTTCGGGCGCTACGGCCGAGGGCCACGGCGCCGGTGCCTACTCCGACTACTACGGAGCCTCCAATGGTCAGGTTAAGAGCGAGTTCCGCACGGCCGACGGTCTCTACGACTACGACGCTCTCTATGAGCGCAACGCCGCCAGCGACGAGGGCAGTGTCCTCGCCTTCTGCCGCAGCGTGAACAACCACTTCTGGACGGGCCTCCTCTCCACCTACACCAACCACCTCAACGACCACCTCGACTTCTACGGCGGTCTCGACTTCCGCTACTACCGCGGCGACCACTCCACCGAAATCACCGACCTCTTCGGCGGCGGCTACTTCATGGACGACCAGGACCGCGGTTCCGTCAGCGCTGCCAACAATGCCGCTGCGGCCAATCCCGCATGGGCTTACCAGAAGCTCTCCGTAGGCGACATCGTCTACCGCGACTATTCGGGCTACGTGGTCCAAGAGGGTGTTTTCGGCCAGTTGGAGTATAACCTCGACGGCCTCTCTACCTACGTCAACGGTGCCATCAACAACACCTCCTACTGGAAGCGCGACCGCTTCTACTACGACGCTGAACACGAGCGTTCGAAGACCGGCAACTACCTCGGCGGCAACATCAAGGCGGGTGCCAACTACAACATCGACGTCAACAACAACGTATTCCTCAACGCCGGTTACATCAGCCGTGCGCCCAAGTTCAACGGTGCCTTCATGAACTCCACCACGTCGAACTACCTCAACACCGACGCCCGTAACGAGAAGATCGTGAGCGTCGAGGCTGGTTACGGCTGGCACTCTACCTGGGCCAACATCAAGGCTAACGTGTACTACACCAACTGGCTCGACAAGACGATGACGAAGTACCTGACCCTGAACAACCAGGAGACGGGCTATATGAACATGACCGGCGTCAACGCCCGCCACATGGGTGTCGAGGTCGAGGGCAAGTTCCGTCCCGCCACGTGGGTGGAAATCAAGGCCATGCTCTCGCTCGGCGACTGGCAGTGGGCCGGCATCGGCGAGGGCTACGTGTACAACGAGCACTCACAGGCCGTCAACCCCGACGGCATGGTCGTTGAACCCTTCTCGGCTGAGCACGCCCAGGCTCGCGTTGACCTCGACGGCATCCGCGTCGGCGGTTCGGCCCAGACCACGGCAAGCGCCGGTATCGAGTTCAAGCCCACCAAGGCCCTCCGCTTCGGTGCCGACTGGACGTACTACGGTCGCAACTACTCCTACTACAGTCTCTCGGGCTCCAACATCACCGTGAAGCAGAACGCCACCACGGGCGAGTGGACCACGACGACTCCCGCCGAACCTTGGAAGATTCCTTCGGCTTACCAGTTCGACCTCCACGCCAGCTACCGTTTCCACCTCGGCGACAAGGTCAACGCCGTCCTCTCGGGCAACGTCAACAACCTGCTCGACAACCACTACATCGGCAAGGCCTACAACAGTTCGACGGCAAGCTCGGCTCCCACCGCCGACAATGTCTACGTCTTCTACCAGTTCGGCCGCACCTATAGCCTCCGTCTCAAACTCAACTTCTAAAAGACCCTCCCCCGACCCCTCCCTATGAGGGCGGGGAGAGGTTACTAAGGTAAAACAAGGGACTAGCCCTTCTTTATTATTTTTTAAACGCTACACACATGAATCTCCACAATATCCTTCAAAAGGCGAGACTAACTTCTCCCCTCCATTTCAGGGAGGGGCTGGGGGTGGGTCTGTGCTTGCTCCTTTTTACCGCTTGCGAGGACTATACCGAGAAGAACTTCGGCACGCGCGACGAACTTTTCCAGCCCACGCAGGTGAACAACCTCACCGTTGACCTCACCGACGCTCACTACGCTGCCGTGGCTGCCGACGCTTCAAACATCGCCGCTGCCGAAGCCGCCGGTGCTGCCGACCGCCTCGCTGCCGTGGCCGCCAACAAGTGCTTCAACGCCGCCATCTCGCCCGACGAATACCTCCTGCCCCTCCTCCAGCAGCTCGTCGGCAAGACACAGTTCTACACCATGGACGCAGGCTCCACCATCACCGTCAACTGCATGGTCAGCGACCAGAAGGTGGTCGACGACCCCGCCTATGTGCCCCACACCGGCGCCTTCGCAGCAGGCAAGTACCTCCTCGTCCCCTACAACCAGGAGCAGCCCCTCGGCACCAGCGGCCTCACCGCCGACGGCGAGCACCCCGGCTACGGCTACCTCTACCTCGCAGGGGGCGACAAGTGTCCCGCCGCCACACCCTTCGGCACCGACGCCTACACCATCGACGACACCTCGAAGGGCTACCTCTACGCCTTCGACAAGGAGGGCGACCACTACACCATCCGCAACGCCGCCGGCTACTACCTCTACCTCGACGGCACCCACGCCTCCTTCCAGTACACCGACGATCTGCAGAGCGACTGCGATGAACCCGAGCAAGGCCTTTGGGACGTGACCGTCAGCAGCGAAGCCACCGTTCCCGGAGCGTCAGCTTCGGGCGCCACCACCTATGCCATCACCAACGTCGGCACCGGACAGACCCTCCTCTACGACACCTCCTACAAGAGCGCGGGCTGCTACAGCAAAGACAAGATCACCGAAAACCACACCGCCATCCGCCTCTTCAAGGAGGGCAAGGTCTCTGGCCTGCAGGATGCTGATCCCGAACTGACGACCGTCATCTTCAGCTACGACGGCACGGAGTGGGCCTGCAAGGCTGACTACATCAACCAGACGCTCCTCGGCCAAACCTCGACCGATGCCGAGACCGTCTTCGCCCTCTCCGGCTGGAGCCTCGAGTTCGTGGGCGGCATCGGCGACCTCACCTACGTCTGGAAGCTCGACGGCACCTATGGTCTCCGCGCCTCGGCCTACAAGAGTTCGACCTACTACCCCACCGACGCATGGTGCATCTCGCCTGCCATGAACTTCAAGAAGGCCAAGAAGCCCATCTTCCAGTTCCAGGAGGCTCAGAAGTACGCTGGCACGCCCCTTGAGGACTTCCTCCAGGTGTGGGTCAGCACCGATTACGCCGGCCGCGGCTCGCTCCAAAGTGCTCACTGGACCGACGTCACCTCGAAGCTCCAGGGCACGCGTCCTGACGGTTCCAGCTGGGACTATATGGACATGGCGCTCGACCTCAGCGAATACGCCGGCCAGCCCGACGTCCGCGTAGCCTTCCGCTACGTTTCCACCGACGCCGTAGCCGCCACGTGGGAGGTCAAGAATGTTGTCTGCAAGGAGGCTGAGTAAAAACCTCGGCTGCGCAAAACCGCACAAAATCAAGCAAAAAACGCACTTTTTTCG
Source organism: Bacteroidales bacterium (assembly GCA_030523615.1). Lineage (GTDB taxonomy): Bacteria > Bacteroidota > Bacteroidia > Bacteroidales > Bacteroidaceae > Alloprevotella. The sequence continues at coordinate 2,610 of JAUNIC010000171.1, read as the reverse complement.
CTTTTTTCTTTGCAGAAATGTAAAAAAGTCGTAATTTTGCACACGAATTAAGTTAGTGAGGGGCTCGCAAAGCTCCTCACTTCTTTATAGACCCACCCCCTGCCCCTCCCTGAAAGGGCGGGGAGAGGTCACTATTCATTTTAATAACTCTAAAAACTACCCACACATCCTCTTTTAGTATATACTCCCCTCCATTCAGGGAGGGGAAGGGGGTGGGTCCTCCTATGATCAGCAAAGAGACTGTAAACACTATCGTAGCCGAGTGGCTCAAGGACAAAGACTATTTCCTCACCGACCTCACCATCAGCACCGACAATCGCATCGTCGTCGAAATCGACCACGAAGAGGGTGTGTGGATTGAGGACTGCGTAGCCCTCTCGCGATTCATCGAAGACCACTTCGACCGCGACGAGGAAGACTTCGAACTCGAAGTGGGCAGCGCCGGCATCGGACAGCCCTTCAAGGTACACCAGCAGTACGTCATCCATGAAGGCGACGACGTAGAGGTGCTCACCACCGGCAGTCAGAAGCTCATCGGCACCCTCGCCGAAGTGAGCAACGACGGCATCACCATCGTCACCCTCGAAAAGGTGAAGCACGAGGGCGAAAAGCGTCCCCGACTCGAAGAGGTGGAACACCCCCTCACCTTCGCCGAAATCAAGTGGACGAAGCTTTATATTGACTTCAAGTAAAAGCCCCCCCCCGGCCCCTCCCTACGGAGGGAGGGGAGAGGTCACTACTTTTGAGGAAAGCCCCTTGCAACGCAAACAATAAAAATAATATAAACACTTAAAACTACCCGTTTTACCTCCATGAGTATATACTCCCCTCCATCTTAGGGAGGGGCTGGGGGTGGGTCTTCTTATGGCAAAGAAAGCAACCGTAGAACCCGTACAGACGCTCATCGAAACCTTCCAGGAGTTCAATGAGACGAAGCACATCGATTCCACCGTACTCCTCGGTGTCCTCGAAGAGAGCTTCCGCAGCGTCATCGCCAAGATCAATGGCTCAGACGACAACTACGACGTCATCGTCAACCCCGAAAAGGGTGACCTCGAAATCACACGCCACCGCGAAGTCGTGGCCGACGATGAAGTCATCAACCCCAACACCCAGATCGCACTCTCCGAGGCACAGAAGATCGAGGACGACTTCGAAATCGGCGAAGAGGTTTCCGAGGCCGTCAACTTCGAAAGCTTCGGCCGCCGCGCCATCCTCACCCTCCGTCAGACCCTCGCCAGCAAGATCCTCGAGCTCGAGCACGAAACCCTCTACAATAAGTATAAGGATCGCGTGGGCGAACTCATCAGCGCCGAGGTTTACCAGGTGTGGAAGAATGAGGCACTCCTCGTCGACGCCGACAAGAACGACCTCCTCCTCCCCAAGGCTCACCAGGTGCCCCGCGACTACTACCGCAAGGGTGAAACCGTGCGCGCCGTCATCGAACGCGTAGACAACACCAACGGCAATCCCAAGATTTACGTCAGCCGCACCTCCACCAACTTCCTCCGTCGACTCCTCGAGAACCAGATTCCCGAAATCGCCGAAGGCATCATCCGCCTCGTCGACATCGCACGCCTCCCCGGCGAACGCGCAAAGATCTCCGTGGAGAGCCGCGACGAACACATCGACCCCGTCGGCGCATGCGTCGGCGTAAAGGGTAGCCGTATCCACGACATCGTTCGCGAACTCCACAACGAGAGCATCGACGTCATCCCCTACTCCAGCAACACCATGCTCTACATCCAGCGCGCCCTCTCGCCCGCTCAGGTCAGCAGCATCGAACTCGACGAGGACCGCAAGAAGGCCGAGGTTTACCTCAAGCCCGACCAGGTGAGCCTCGCCATCGGTAAGGGCGGCCAGAACATCAAGCTCGCCTCCATGCTTACCGGCTACACCATCGACGTATTCCGCGAAACCGAAGGCGGACAGGAAGTCGAGGACATCTACCTCGACGAGTTCTCCGACGAAATCGACCAGTGGGTCATCGACGCCGTCAAGGCCCTTGGCCTCCAGACCGCTAAGGACGTCCTCAGCGCTCCCCGCGACAAGATCATCACCAAGGCCGACCTCGAAGAGGAGACCGTCGACGACATGATCGCCATCCTCAAAGCAGAGTTTGAGGGAGAGGAGAGTTGATAAGGTAAGAGGTCCAGAGGTAAGAGGGAATAGGTCCACCAGCAAAAGGTCCCCCCTTCTTGCCCACTGCCTCTTCCCTCTTCCCTCCTACCTCCTACCTTTAACCAACTCTTACCTCATACCTCTTACCTCTAAAACCTTACAAAATGCGTCTTAGCAAAGTAACAAAAGAATTCAACGTAAGTCTTCAGCGTGTCATTGACGTGCTCAGCGCCAACGGCATCAATCTCGAAGATCCCACACTCAATAGCAAGGTCGACGACAGCTGCCACGATCTCTTCGTAGCTGCCTTCGGTGCCGACAAGGCCATGAAGGACGAAGCCGACAACCTCTTCAAGGATCGCCGCGAAGAGAAGCAGGCCGTGCTCGACCAGGCTCGCGCCGAACGCGAAGCTGAAAAGGCTGCTGCCGAAGAGGCTGCCGCAAAGGCTGCTGAAGCCGCCGCCGCTGCAAAGGCTGCTGAAGAAGCTG
>JAUNIC010000170.1 GCA_030523615.1 Bacteroidales bacterium | reverse complement strand
CGACTCACAGATTCTATTAAGAAAATCAATAGCAATCCCCCTGCTGATCTTGAGGTCTTTTTCCCTTTTCATACGAAGCTCGTAAAAAGAGGAAAGACTTCGAAGAAAGAGGATTTCCCCATACTCCCTGGCTACATTTTTGTCAAAGGTTTCCATGACAAAATTGTTGCTGACGAATTGTTTCGCACCTTGCCCTTGCTCAGGCATCACACTGACAATTCCTACATAACGGTCAGTGAACGTCAGATGGATGCTATTTCTCGTTTCGTCCGTGATTTTAGAGAGCACAGTTCCCTTGAATTAGAGACCCTCAGTATTGCACTTGAGATGTTTGTCGTACCCGAAGAATATGACTATGTCGAAATCGTAAAAGGACTATACAAAGGTAGACGAGGTTATTTCAAGACCAAAGAAAGAAGCAAACATGGCACCTTCTTCTTTGATCTCGAAACAGACGATAAGCCATTAGGCGAAACTCGTGGAGAAGATAGTTCTGAATTCACGTCAAGGACTATGCAGGTTGTTCCGGCGATTCAACTGAGCCGAAGTATGTTGAAAATACTGAAGTTCGCTCCTCATAATGGTCATGCTCGTGACTTCTTGAATAAGGCATACAATAAGGCAATTTCTATCTACGAGAGAATTCATGCTGTTAACGAGCAACTGACCCCTACCGAGCGTGAGACCATTGCCGGATACGTCATTTGTTATGGCGATGTGGAGGCTATCACCTTCAAGCAAAGGACCAATCTTCAGCGTCTGCTATTGGTTTGTTACGCAATTTTAAACAGCGATGCTCTTTACAAACAAACGCTTTCTCACATTGAGGATATCATCTATCCCGGTTTTGAAGCGTTTGTAGCAAGCAAACGAAAGAATAAGGAAAAAGAAGCCGCTAATGCAGCATATAAATCGTACAAAGAATCAGTCGAGAAGATTCATCAGCTAAAAATCAAGTAAACCTATTTTTTCTGGCATAGCCATTATTGTATCCTGTCCACCTCTGATAAGGGGGAAAATGCGACAGATTTAAAAAGCAGAACGCAATGTTTTGACTCTCCGAAAGTTACGGCTTTTGGAGGGAAAGCTGTTAGTTCCTCACCTTCTCTTATTCGTTAAATTAGAGGCTGTTATTTATATAAATAACTGCCTAAAAATATTGTTCAATTTCCAAGTAAATTATCATTAGAAAACACAATACCATGCGAAATTTCAAAGACCTCAAAATCGCAGTGGCTGGAACTGGCTATGTTGGCCTCTCCATCGCTACACTCCTCGCTCAGCACCACGAAGTAGTGGCTGTTGACGTCATCCCCGAAAAGGTGGACAAGATCAATCGCCGTGAATCCCCCATTCAGGACGAATACATCGAGAAGTACTTCGCTGAGAAGGAACTCAACCTTACCGCCACCCTCGATGGTGCTGCCGCCTATAAAGATGCAGACTTTGTCGTAATTGCCGCCCCCACCAATTACGATCCCGTCAAGAACTTCTTCGACACCCACCACATTGAGGACGTCATCGATCTTGTCCTCTCGGTCAATCCCGAGGCCGTCATGGTCATCAAGAGCACCATCCCCGTGGGCTACTGCCGCTCGCTTTATGTGAAGTACGCCCAGAAGTATTGCGCACAGGACAGCAACTTCAAGTTCCGCCTCCTCTTCTCCCCCGAATTCCTCCGCGAAAGCAAGGCGCTCTACGACAATCTTTACCCCTCACGCATCATCGTTGGCTACCCCAAGATCATCAAGTCCCCCGAATTTGAGGAAGAGAACGAAGCCATCAAGCGCATCTCCGGCAACCACATGGAGGAATACGCAAAGACCTTTGCGGCCCTCCTGCAGGAAGGTGCCCTCAAGCCCGAGATCGATACGCTCTTTATGGGCATGAAGGAGGCAGAAGCCGTCAAGCTCTTCGCCAACACGTACCTCGCCCTTCGCGTTTCGTACATCAACGAGCTCGACACTTATGCCGAAGTCAAGGGTCTTGACTCAGCCGCCATCATCCAGGGCATCGGTCTCGATCCCCGCATCGGTACCCACTACAACAACCCTTCTTTCGGTTACGGTGGCTACTGCCTCCCCAAGGACACAAAGCAGCTTCTCGCCAACTACCAGGATGTGCCCCAGCAGATGATGAGCGCTATCGTGGAGAGTAACCGCACGCGCAAGGACTTCATCGCCGATCAGGTGCTGAAGCTCGCCGGTTGGTACGCCTACAGCGAGAACAATCACTATGGCGCGTCATCGTTATCGTCATCGTCATCGTTGCAGGCTCCCCCCGTCATCGGCGTCTATCGCCTGACGATGAAGTCCAACTCCGACAACTTCCGTCAGAGCTCTATCCAAGGCGTGATGAAGCGCATCAAGGCCAAGGGTGCCCAGGTTATCATCTACGAGCCTACACTCGAAGACGGCACGAGCTTCTTCGGGAGCCTCGTAGTCAACGACCTCGCAAAGTTCAAGGCGCAATCGGCCGCCATCATTGCCAACCGTTACGATACTTGTCTCGATGACGTCCAGACGAAGGTTTACACCCGTGACATTTTCCGCCGCGACTAAGAACGGCTGAAACATTCCACGAAATGCCTGAGGATAGCGCTTTTGGCAAGCGTTTCCTCAGGCACTATACGAATAAGTTCTTCGCAAATCAATCGAAGAACCTGATTCATTTTTTCCATTCGCTTGGCATTTGGATTGTACTCCACATAATCTTCTGCCGCAAGCAAAAGCCGTTCGTCCGGCTGCATCATACGGTACGATCTTTTCTCGGGAGGCCAGGGTGGAGTAGGGTGCTCATCGTAGAAGAAACTAAAGGGAAGGCCCGTGATGCCGCACCATTTCACGATTTTGTCATCGGGAATTTCGTAGAGTCCCGAAAGCATCTTCCCCATCAAGTCAGGACGCTCTTGCAGGTCTTCTGCAAATTGTTTGTACGTAATAGGTTGATCTTCGCTTTTTATGTAAAAGTAACGGCGAAGGTTGATGTATTTGATTTCTCGGATTGGTTTCATATGGTTTGCATTAATTCGAGTGCAAAATTGACGAAATGAAACCATTTGTTCTGTGATTTTTAATCTAACATTTTCCGAAGCATAGAAAAGTTAGAATTGGTTTTCGGCCTTCAGAAAGCATTTGTCCGTAACTTTGTGCTGAATTTTTGTTCAATATTTTTAAAGTTACAACTTATGCAAAACAACACCGAACGAAAGCCTTTCGACCTCCGCGCCGAAAGCAAGGCTTACGCCATCGAGAGCATCAAGCTCTACCAGCACCTCACCGAGTACGCCCCCAAGAAGGAGTACAACCTCTCGAAGCATTATCTCATTGCAGCCACCCGTATTGGCGACTTCATCCGTCAGGAGGCGTATCTCGATGCTTGCCATGCGGCTTCAAGCGCCAAGTATTGGCTCGAACTCCTCTACAATGGCGGCTACATCGACGACAGTCAGGCCAACGCTATGCTCAACTACGTGGATCCCCTCGTCCGCATTCTCTACGTGAAGAGCCATCCTGAGTATCGTAAGGACAAGAATGGCGCTCAAACCACCGCTCCTGAGGCATCCGCTTCGGACTCCACCAACCCCTTCGCAAAGAAAGGAGGTGCCCTATGACTCGCATATCTGCTCTAAGCGCATGGCCAATGGCCCTAAGCCTCACGCTTCTCCTCCCCGCCTGCTCCAGTAGCCCTCTCGACGAGCTTGAAGGCCAAGAGCAGCAGGCCCTTTGCGAAGTGACCATCACCATCGGAGGCATTGACGTCACTACAGCACCCATAACCAGAGCGACTGCCGCAGACGCAAAAGTCACCCACATCACCCTCACCGCTTTCGATTCCAACGGCGCAGAAGCCTTCAGCCTCACCCAAGCCACAACGGATGCGGACTTCGGCACCCTCACCACAAAGGTGCCCGTGGGCGAATACACCTTCGTGGCCGTTGCCCACAAGTTGCCCGAAGGAGCTTCGGCAGCCACCATCGCCTCCCTCACCCAAGCGAGCGTGACGGGCTACACCGACCTCCTCACCTTCTCTTGCGTGCAGGCGGTAAGCGTTTCCGGCAACGGTAGCCAAAGCATCACCCTCGATATGGGCCGCCGCAAGAATGCCGTTCTTACGCTCAACATCACCGACCCCACGCCTGCAGAAGTCGAGGCTCTGCAGATGATCGTCTCCCCCACGGCTACAGCCCTTCCCGATGTCGTCACGTATGACCCCTCCACGGGTAACGCTACCAGTACTTGGCGTTACGGGCGCACCATCACGAAGGACAACGGCACCTTCACCGGCACGACGTATGGCCTCCCCATTCTCCTTGCCGATACCGAGCAGCAGCTTGACGTCACCTTCAATGCCCTCGATGCCCAAGGCAACGTCCTCTACACCCGCACCAAGACGGACGTTCTCTTCCAGCAGGCGGCCTACACCAAGGTTTCTGGAACGTTCTTCAGTTCCGCAACCGAAGGCTCCTTCGACTTCGACACAAGCATAACCAACATCCCCGTCTCTCTCGACTAACCTCCCGCCCTCCGCGGAAAGCGTTTCTCCGAGACGATACTCCCGCGGAGGGCTTCAAAGCCCAGCCGCCTATGCGATTTCATGTGTTTACTACAATCGGCCTAGCCCTTGTTTTCCCTCTTTCCCTCGTTTCGTGTGGCGAAATGGAGCTCCCCACCGCCCCCTTGGAGAAAGAAGAAGCCAGCAACTCTGAGGCAGCAAATAGCGAAGCCACCGTTCCCGAAGTCTCGCCTTCGGGCGAAGATTCCCCCACGTCAAGCGACCACATCCCTCCCCCTTCCGAAGCCATCATAGTAGCCACCCTCCCCACTCCTTGCTCCATCTGGCGCGATCATGTGGTGGCGTTAACCACCCCCATGGACCAAACAACCACCCCCGAGGCTCTAGTCACCCTAATCTCCCTCTACGACTGGCCCGAAGTTCCCTCAGCGCTCAACGAGTCCTCCCCAACCTTAGCCGCTACCATTGCCCAAGGCTACCAAGAATACGACCTCACCAATTGGCGCATCCCCACCGCAGCCGAAGCCAAGGCCCTAAAAGCCGCCTACACTCTGCCCCATTCCTCGGGTCCAGTTCTCGAAGGCTCGGCCTTTGAGTCCCTCAACGCCCTCCTCCGCACCCTCGAAGCCTCCGAGCTCCACCTCACTGAAGGCGCCACCAATGCCCGCTACCTTTGCGAAGACGCCACCCGCACCTTCTCCTTCGCTCCAAACACCACCATCTCCACCGCCGGCACAAAAGCCACCAACTACCGCCTCCGCTTAGTAAAGACCCTCCGCCTCAAGCAGAAGCAGTAGCAGTAGCCCCACACAACAGCCACCGTTCCCAACGCTTTTCCGTTGGGCATCCCCCACCCACCTCTTTCCTCATTCCCCCTTTCCCCGCTGACCACCCAAGTTAGCGGGCTCTACCATACCCCCCCCTAAACACCCTCACTCCAATGACCCAAGACCAACTCCAGCAATCCCAACAAGCCACAATCCACCAAGGCAATCTCGGAGAACAATTCGCACTCGCCTTCGAACGCAAGCGCCTCCCCGACTTCCTTCACGGGCAGATTGTGCACTTCAAGGAACACGAAATCGCCTTGGGTTACGACATCCTCTCCTTCGAGACGCGCACCTCCATCCTCCCCGATCGCTATATCGAAGTCAAGACCTACCGAGGCTATCCCCACTTCTATTGGACCGATAACGAGATAGCAGCCGCCCGCAAATACGCTGACCACTACTACCTCTATCTCATCGACATCGACCGCATCAACGATCCCGCTTACGAGCCCCAAATCATCCCCAATCCCGCAGTCCTCTTCGATGCCCCCCATACCGAGAACGACCGTCCTTGGTCGTTCCCGCCCCAAACCCCAGCGAACGGCCATACTTGGACGTTCCACCCCGTCCAATACGCCTTCTCCCTCAACGCCGAGGCCCACATCCCCCAAGACTGGGACACCTCCACCATCCTCCTCGGCTGCTACAACACCGAGCAGCACCTCCGCTGGATCCTCGACCACAAGCTTTACAACGTTCGAGCCGAGCGTCCAGCCAACTCCCTTCAGAAATCCGTACAGAAGATGTCGCAAGTTCCTGGCTCCATTGCGCTCTCTCCTATGGTAAATAGCGCACGGATACAAAAGACGTGTGTCGATAAGATATATGATGGCAGTTATTGTTTCTGTTTGGCATTGCATGATGAGCTTTGTAGCAATGCTCATCCCTATGGTAGTGTTGAATATCTTTGCCAAGATCTTCTGATTCGAAAATTGAGTGTAAACATTATGCACTCTTATCGGATAAAACCAACAAATCGCAATTTAATCGTACGTCAGATTAAGCAATTGTTAGGTACTGAGACTCCTTTATGTATTATGCGCAAGGATGTGCGTCATTTCTTTGAAAGCGTAAATCCGGCTGAAGTTCTGATAAAAATGCGCAAAGATGGAAGAGTCGGTTGTAAGACTATACAATTATGTGAGACATTATTGCGCTGTGCAACAAATCTTGGAGCAGTTGGTGTGCCTCGAGGGTTGGCGATAAGTTCAGCTCTGACAGAATTCTTGATGCATAAGTTTGATCATACATTCACAAAGTTACCTGATACACTACTCTATAATCGGTATGTAGATGACATCATAATGATAAGCACCAATCGATGCGACATGGATGCAGTGCAAAGGCTCGTTGATGAGTCTCTAGGAACAGTCGGCCTTATAGAGAATAAGGATAAGTGTTATTCGCTTACTTATGAAGAATGGACTTCCGGGATGGAATTTGAATATCTAGGTTATTCATTTGCATTTGCAGACAACGAAATCAAAGTCAAGATCGCAGATAAGAAGCTGAAGCGAATTAAGACACGCATTACTCGTGCGTTCAAAGACTTTGTAAAGACTGGAGATGAACAGATGTTGTTTGACCGTATGCAATTTCTGGCTTGCATTTCGTATGTCAAGAGTAGTTCTTTGAACAAAGTAAAGGTTGGATTACCTGCAAACTACTCCGCAACAACTGGTTGTGATTCCTTTAAGGAAATTGATTGTTATTATCAAAATATCTTGCATTGTAAGAATGGGGCATTTGGTCATAAACTGCAAACATCACTTTCTACTCTGTATAGGGATAAACTGAAACTTATTTGTTTTG
>JAUNIC010000169.1 GCA_030523615.1 Bacteroidales bacterium | reverse complement strand
AAAAATAAAACATAAAACACAAAATGAAGAGTTTAAAAGACTATTTACATCTCACAACGACGAGCCTCTGCGGCTCGCACGAAAGTGTGAAAGCAACCCGCGGCGGCAAACTGCTGCAAGTCGGCCGTGCGGTCGTCTTTGTGGTCGCAGCCCTCGTCGTCAGTTTGACGATGAGCACAACGGCATCTGCGCAGACGGCCACGTCGTCCAGTAATGACGCCGATGCAAATGGACCAGCGAAAGCCATCGACGGTGACCTCACTACCCGCTGGGCATCGGGTTATACCAACGATGAATGGTGGCAGGTGGACTACGGAACTAACCCAAAAACGTTCGATCGCATAGCAATTGAATGGAAAGGTGCCTCATCCAAAGATTTCCAGATCCTGGCAACCAATGATGAAACCGTTGCTGCGCAAACGACAACCACTCCTTCGGATTGGGATGTCCTGTATACCGTTACCGGCCAGGCTCAACAGGCAAACCACGCTCGACAAATCTTGACATTAGGTAGCGTAGTGACCTATCGTTACATCCGTTTCCATGCGACGGCGCGTACAACGGGCTATGGCAACAGTTTCTACGAATTCACGCCCTATTGTGTTGGCCAGATTGTTGATGCTCCGAAGGAGGTTGACTATTATGAGATGAAAGCTGGTGCTACCACGCAGTTGTCCCCCATCGTTATTGATGCCAACGGCTATAGGACGAACGCAGATCCTACAAAGTTCGACTACGCCGTCTCTGATGCCACGCTTGGTTCCGTCGACGGAAACGGTGTCTTCACCGCGGGTAGCGGCACGGGCACGGTGGATATCGTCATTACCCCTAAGGCTGATTCTGGTTACAACGGCCAGTTTACCAAGAGCATAAGAGTCGGCCATACGGAATTCGTCCACACCCGTGGTGTCGTGGACGATCAGGTCAGCGGCTGGGGCGTAGGCAATGTGCCTGCCGATAAGACCAGCAATCTGACGGAGTACTACACCGCAGCCGACGATCCCCTCATCGAAAATCCCAGCGGCATCCGCCAGAAGACCCACGTCACCGAGCACTACATCTACGCCATTCCCGGCGAGACCATTTACCTTTCGCCGTACACCGACTTCTACAATCAGGGTGCTTACTACGAGACCTTCGTGCGCTGGTACGACTATCGCACCGATGCTGCCCACCCTTGGTTGAGCATGAACTACAGCGACCCTTACAACCGAATCTACGATTGGGGTATCGTGGGCGGTACTGTCCTCGGCGGCGAGCGTCAGGGCATCTCGGTGGCCAAGTTGTCCATCCCCGCCGATGCCGACATCACCGCCAAGCCCATCGTCATCGCCATGGATGCCGGTCAGAAGACCGCAACGATGGCGAAGATCAACCGCACGGCAGGCGCTTTCACCGAACCCCTCATCAACTTCCGCCACGTCTTCTACATCTACGATTCGCGTGCTCATGTCCACGAATACTCGGCGAGCCAGGAGGCCAACGAGAAATTCACCCGTGAACGCAAGCGTAACATCGTGGCCCGTGCCGGTATTGACTTCCAGGTGCGCCTTAACTATGTTATGCCCCAAAATAAGGGTTATGCGTCTGGTATGCTCTATGAGAAGGAAGACGGCACGAATGCTCGCATTGGCCAGGCCTATGTGAAGACGGTCGACGCCCAAGGCAATGATAAAGGCAACATGTTTTTCCTTAGTAACAACACCACTGCATTTGAGGCAACTTCTGCAGGAAAGTCGTTCTTCCGAACCCTTAAATGTAGCGCTGCTAATGCCAAAACGGGCACCTACACCGTGCGCCTCTACGCCAAAGACGTCGATGGCAACAACGTCTACGTCCGTGGTTCAGGCGGCACCACGCCCCTCATCGTCCAGGAGTACGAAGTCAAATTCGTCGCTCCCGACAAGGCTTCTTTCTATAACGAAGCCGAGTTGCAGGAACACGCTAACGAAATCACGCACCAGCAGTACAGCTACCTCAACAGCCACTACGGCAATCCCGTGGCCGTGATCAACTACGACCAGTACACCCTCTCCGACGCCAATCAGGTGTCAGCCCCTGCATCTACTGCAAAGTACTACAAGTGGCCCGTCGACTGGGAGGATAGCAACTACTCCTTCGGTTACAATCAGCGCAACGACTTCAATATGTACGTGCTGGCTACCCACAGCAGTGTGACGCCCTATCACGCCGGTGCCGACAAGTGGCCGGCCACCAGCAACTTCCCCGGCAGCACCGTCTACAATGCCAGCGGCACCAAGAGCGGTCTCTTCGACCGCAGATTCTACGAGACCAAGGGTGCCGAGCAGGGCTACTTCTACTACATCAACGCCGCCAGCGACCCTGGTGTCATGGCCCGTGTGCCCATTGACGAACTCTGTCTCGGTTCCACCCTCTACGTGACCGGATGGGTGGCCGAATTCTCGGCAACTACCGAAAAGGCCAACCTCATCTTCAACTTCAACGCCGTGCTGAAAGACGGTAGCACCGTGACCCTCAGTAGTTACACTACGGGTTACGTGCCTACAGCACCGGGTGGAAACAACGCTACCGACCAGATCTATTGCGGTAAGTGGTACAAAGCCTACTACTCCTTCGTGCCCAACACGAAGAACACCGGTCTTACCGCCGACCAGATTGACCACTACGAACTTGCACTCGAGAACAACTGTATCAGCTCCAGTGGCGCCGACTATGCCATCGACGACATCCGCGTCTGGGTGAGCAAGCCCGAGGTGCTCTGCAATCAGCTCCGCCCCGTCTGCACTGGCGAGGATTACGCCGAAGTCAAGGTGAGCGCCAACTTCCAGAGCCTCCTCACCACCATCGGCCATACCCCCGCCGTCACCGAGGCCGAAAACAAGGAACTCGCGTTCTACTACACCTTCCTCGATAAGGCCAAATACGACGACTACATGGCCGCCCACTATGGCGAGAGCGAAGCCGGTATCCAAGCCTTCAACCAGTCCGTCGTACGTTTCCAGTATGATCCCGACAATGCCGACGAAAACCAAGGCTTCGGCAAACTCACTTTCAACTCCTACTTCGAGAAGAACCGCTGGCCCTACGAGGTAAGCTACGTGAAGAACGACGCCATGCGCGACATCGCCAACGGTACCGAATACCTCATCTTCAACACCCGTCCCAAGGACAAACACCTCTTCCCTGGCAAGGAGTACATCATCGCCCTCTGGGCACCGGCCCTCGAGCCCCTCACCCCCGCCGAAGAGACAGAGGCCAACATCCTCCAGGCCACCAACTTCGTCATCGACGACCCCTGTGCCAAGATCTGTGTCTTCCGCGTCCACTCCTCTGGTGTCATCAAGGTCAACGGTGAGATTGTCAACGACGAAGACAACATCCGCTGCTGCGAAAACCAGTACCCCATCGTCCAGATCGATGCCTACGGTATGGTGCCCAAGGATCCCACCAACACGGCTCCCGATGCCGAGAAGGAGATGATGATCATCGACGACGCTGCCGTCTACGACTGGTATGCCGGACGCTTCACTGACTACTACGCTGAAGGTGTGGGCGAAGGTGATGCCCGCATCACCCTCGACGAAGCCATCCACAACTTCCGCGAGTACTACCCCGACAACTTCGACCTTACCAACGTAGTGCCCCGCAACGATCACTTCACCAATGACGCCCACGACACCCGCGTCGAATTCACCCAGGAGATGATCGACTACCTCCGCACGATGATCACCCCCGTGGGCAACCAGCGTCCCAAGGTGCAGCTCTTCCTCCGCTCCTGTGTGCTCACCCCCGGTGTCATCGCCGGCCGCAAGGCCTGCTACGCCACCGCCGTGCCCATCCGTCGTGCCGTCTATGTTGTCGACTACGGCTCGCAGGGCGTCCACGAGCTTGGTGCCGAGCAGGTGCTCATCTGTACCGACCCCGCCGAGGTCCGCGTATTCGTTGAGAGTACAGCGCCCCACCTCGTCCACGGCTTCTCGCAGGATGTCAACTATCCTGTCACCCTCGACGATGTGCCCCTCCGCATTGGTCTCGACCAGATTCTTGCCTCCTCCGCACCTTATGCCACCCTCAAGGACTACGTGCCTGGCAGCACGACGGAGACCGCACTTCGCGCAGGTAATAACAAGCTCAACGTCCCCATCCGTAAGGTGCTCCCCACCACCACCGTGGTCAACCAGATGACCCGTCTCAACCGCAACAACGACGTTGTCGTCTACCTCGTTGAGACCAACGATCCCGAGTACTCCCGTCTCCCCGCCAGCGCCGATCCCATCGTGCCTTATCCCGCCGATGATGCCGACGACGCCATGCATCTGCCCCAGCTGGGTGTGCTTCTCGACATCGTGGCCGACAAGACCAACATGGCGAACAACGTCTTCCGTGTGACCTACCGCGACGACTTCCGCTTCAAGGAAGGCTACTACTATCGCTGCCTCATCTATTATACAGAGGTTTACCCCGCCGATTACACCGGCCAGAGACCTCAGTGTACCGGCCAGCTCGTGTATACCCTCAAGGTGGTGCCCAAGTACCAGATGTGGACGGGCGACGTCAGCACCGACTTCAACAACGACCTCAACTGGCGACGCGTCTCCAGCACTGAGCTCCACCACGACTTCACCGGCGCCGATGACCCCGCACGCCGCAAACTCACCGACGGCTACGAGGCCAGCGTGAGCTCAGGCGGTTTCACCAATGCCCGCAGCTACGCTCCGATGGACTTCACCGATGTGCTCATCCCCAGCACCATGATGTATCCCCGTATGTACGGCGTGACGAAGGTCAAGGATGTCACCGTCTTTGAGGGCGAGGCCAATCCCTACTCTTGGCCCGTGGGTGGTTACGATGCCGCCGGCGAGAACTACCTCCGCGCCGACGATGCCCTCCAGGCAACCGCAACGCCCGACATCCAATACGATATGGCTGCCTACGATTCCTCGAAGGGTGTCAGCTGCCGTCCTTGGTACGCCAACACCTGCGAGCACATCACCTTCCTCCCCGGCGCCGAGATGTACGGCCAGCAGCATCTCAACTATCAGCGTGCTTGGGTAGAACTTGAACTCGATCCCGATCGCTGGTACACCCTCACCTCTCCTCTGAAGAAGATCGTCAGCGGCGATATGTATCTGCCCAGCGACCAGACCGCCACTCCCGGCCGTCAGGAGACGGAGCACTTCCTGCCCATCACCTACGACAACAGCCGCAACGACCGCTTCCGTCCCGCTGTCTACCAGCGTGCTTGGGACCACAGCGGCATGGCTAAGATCTACCGTATGGACAATGACGGTATGGTGCCTGGCAACAGCCGCCTCGACGACGCCTACGTAGCTGGCACCTGGAGCCACGTCTACAACGACAACGAAGAGATCTTTACCGACGGCCGCGGCTTCAGCGTCCGAACCGACATCAGCCGCATCCCCGATGCCGACAAGCCCGCCAAGGTCCTCTTCCGTCTGCCTAAGGACGATACGAGCTACACCTACCACAACTCAGTAGCTCCCGGCACCCAGGGCAGCGAAGATGCCGCCAACCGTCCCACCGGTAACGGACACGTTGAAGGCGACGTCGCCACGATTAACCGCACCATCGGCAACAACGCTGTCTACGCTCAGGGCATTCCCAACCAGGCCCGTCTCAACGACGTCAGCGGCACCATCACCGTGACGACCGAGAACGCCGGCCAGTACTTCCTCGTGGGTAACCCCTTCATGGCCTCCCTCGATATGCAGAAGTTCTTCGATGCCAACCCCGGCCTCCAGCGTAAGTTCTGGGTAGTGACCGCCAACCGTCAGGAAGTGACCGTCATGGACGGCGCCGACGCCATCGCCACCGACGGTACGACGACCGTAGCTCCCATGCAGGCCTTCTTCGTTGAGGCTACCGACGCTGCAGCAAAGAGCCTCCAGCTCACCTACACGAAGGATATGCAGAAGAACTTCCCCGTCTACACCATCAATGTCGACGGCAGCAACCAGCCTGGTACGGCCAGTCCCAACCAGCCCGGCAACGTAGACTTCGATCCCCGTCCCGGTCTCCAGATGCCTGCCCGTCGCAGTGGCGCCGCCCTCGACGGTCAGCTCCGCATCCTCCTCTCCGATCCCTCTGAGCAGGAATCCCGCTCCGACCACTCTCCCCGTCTCGTCTCCACCGCAGTAGTTGCCCTCGCCCCCATGGCCAGCGCTGACTACAAGGCTGACGAAGACGCCGTCCTCCTCCTCGACTCCAACCTCGACACACAGTCAGCCCTCTACACCGTAGCCGGCGAGACCGCAGTCAGCATCAACCGCCTCGAGCGCGTTGACGTTGTGCCTCTCGGCATTGTCTGCGACAACGACGAACTGTCGAAGAAGATGCTCACTCTCACCTTCGACGGAGCCGACACCTTCCCCCAGCCCCTCTACCTCTACGACGCTCAGAGCCATGAGGCAACGCCCATCACCGACGACCTCTTGCTCAGCGTTCCCGCCGCCAGCGCCGGCCAGTACTTCATCACGACCGGCATTGACGAAATCGCCGATGACGCTGTCGCTGCAGGCCCCATTTACAACCTCAAGGGTATCCGTGTGGCCAGCACTCGCAACGAGCAGATCGTCATCCAGGGCACTCGAAAGAGCGTAGTGAAATAATCCCCTCTCGGGGTTTGTAATCCTCTCGCAGAGACATTTCGCATTCTCGCTGAGGCATTGCAAACTCTCGCGGAGACAATATTAATTTGGTGTACACTAATTTCGCATTTAGTGTACACCAAATTCTTTTTTAGTGTACACTAAGTTTTGCCCATCGTTGAGGCGGCAGAAAGTATTATAGTGTACCGTAAGGCCCCAACCAGACGACGATTGTGTAGGCAAAGCGTGCAGGCCTACAGCCTGCATACATGCAGTCGTTTTCTATCACTCCATATTCCTGAAGAACCATAAAAACCACCACTTCCACTTAAGCGCAAAAAAAACAAAAAGCCGTATAAAATGGGGAGTAAAGAAATACGAAAGGCACAAAATTGGCAAAAATAAGCGGTTTTTTGTCGCATTTGTTGCGCGCAATCACCTTTTTATAGTACTTTTGCCACGGATTTCTAAACGCGCGCCTGCATAAACAATATCGCGCATGCGCATAATATATATGATGTGGGCCCGACGACAATATACCTTTTTCCTCGTCAACGCTGCAACTCGACGAAGGGGTT
>JAUNIC010000168.1 GCA_030523615.1 Bacteroidales bacterium | reverse complement strand
ATATTCTAGATTTTCTAGAGCGTCTAGATTTTCTAGGAACTTCTAATCCGCTTTGGGAGTGATTACTTCATGAAGACCTTTACGCCGTTGCGGATGTAGAGGCCGGAACCTACGTTGTTGACGCGACGGCCGCTGAGGTCGTAGATGCTGTCGTTGCCGTTGACGTTGATGCCGTTGATGCCGGTGACGCTGCCGCCAAGGAGCTCGTAGCTCTTGGTGATGAGATCAACGAGCTGGCCGTCTACCTTGAAGCTGTTCTTGGAGAAGGCAACGGTAGCGGTGCCTGCGGTGGGAGCGAAGCCACCGATGCGAGCAGCAGCAGCCTTGGCAGAAGCCTGGAGCTCAGCGTTGAGGTCAGAGATCTTGACGAACTGTACGGTAGCCTTGCTGCCGTTGAAGTCTACGTCGCCGAATACGTTGAATTCGTCGTTAGCGAGAGCGATAGCGTAGGGGTTCTCACCGTCGAAGATTGCGCCGAGGACGTCGCCTGCAGCAGCCTTAACTTCGTCAGCATATTCGAACTCAACGGTGTAGCTAAGGAGATCGTCGAGAGAAGCAGCGGTCTCGGGGAGGATGATGTTGCCGTTCCACTCGGTGGGCTCAGCGGGAGCCGTGTATTCATCGAGGAAGTCGACGAGGATGGTGCCCCATACGTTCTCTTCGTTGTTCCAGTAGAGGATGTAAGCCTCGTGGTAGTAGTAATCGCCGTAGTAACCGCGGAATGCGTAGGTGTACCAGGGATCAACCCAGATCTTGTCGGTGGTCACCTTGGCGGTACCGATGGTCTGGCCGAGGTGGAAGTAGTCGTTTTCGTCGGTGTAACCCTTTTCAGAAGAGAAGGCCATATCCCAGTAGCCGCCAGCTTCGTTGCTGAGGGTGAAGGTGATGTCGTCGCCGCCGAGGAAGTTCTTGAGCACGTAAGTGTCGTTGTCGTACTGCTCGAAGACTACGTGGGTCTCGTCGTAGGTAACGCCGAGTTCATAGTCGCAGATGTAAGCCTTGACATCGCCAGAAGCGATGAGTTCGGGCTCGGTGGGGCCAACGACTTCGCCGCCGCCAGCGAGCTTCTCGAGGAGAGCGGTCTGGTCGAACTTCTCAGCTACCATGATCTTGAAGCTGTTGCCAGCGTCCTTGGTGGTCCAGTTGTCGATGGTCACCTGGTTAGAGCCGCCGAGGTTGAAGTTGTAGCTGTTGTCGAAGTAGAGCATTACGGTGCCGTTGTAAGCATTCTTGAAGTAGATGGGGTCAACGGGCTCGTCGGTGAAGTTACCGCGGTTAGCCTTACCGATGAACTTCTCGGCAGAGAGGCTGTAGAGGTAGAGGTTGCCTTCCCAGTTTACGAAAGCGAACTGCTGGGCAACGTCGGTAGGATCAACGTTCTTGCCGACTTCCTTGGTACCCTTGAGCTGAGTGCCGTCAACGGTGAGACCACCGCGAGCGTCGGTGTAGATGTAGTAAGCCACTTCTGCGCTAACGTCTTCAGCGCTGAGGACGGGTTCGGTGTAGGTGGGATCAACCACGACTTCGGTCACAACCTCAGCAGCTTCGTATGCTGCGAGGATAGACTGAGCGTAAGCGTAGTCGCCAGCGAGAGTGGTGTAGTAGAGCTGTTCGAGGAAAGCGTTTACAGTTTCCCAAGGCATACCCATCTGTACGAAAGCGGTGCGGTTTGCCCAGTATTCAACACAGGGAGCAGCAACAGCAGCGGGCTTCTTGCCTACAACGTCCTGCTCGGGCATCTGGTAGCCGTACGCGTAAGCGATGTCGGCAAATGCGCCGTTGATGAGGGCCTTCCAAGCGTCGAAGCAAGCCTCGTTGGGATCAACGTCGGGATCTTCGCCGAGGTTGTCGCCAGCGATGGTAACGACAGCGCTCGTGAAGTAGCAGGTAGCGCCACCGTGGGTGAGGACAACGTTAGCGTCGTCGCCCGTCCAGGTGAGGGTGAGTTCGTAGCTTTCAACTTCGCCTACGTTAGCGGTATAGCCAGCGGGGCTGCCGTTGAAGTCGCCTTCCTGACGGAGAACGATGCGCTTGATGGTGCAGCCTTCGGGAGCGGTGAAGGTCATAGTGTCTTCGTTGCGGCCGCGGAGGTACTTGTTAGCCTCGTTGTAAGTGCCGGTAGTGCTGAACTTGATGCCTTCCTTCTCTGCCACGATGCCTTCGTTAGCATAGTCGAAGGTCACGTCCTTGGTGGGACGGTTGTCGGGAGCAACAACGTTCCAAACGACGTTGATCTCCTTGTTCCACTTGTTGTCCTGGAAGGCTACGAGGCCTTCGGGGATGTGGAGAGTGTAGGTGCCGGGAGTAGTGATCTCTTCACGGAAAACGATGCCAAGCTGATCGCTGCCAATCCAAGTGTTGAACTGAGAAATGGGGAACTGCTGGCCAGCCTCGTTGGTGAGGGTCACCTCTTCGGGGCAGTTGTCGCTGCCGGTCCAAGTGCCCATGGTGGCGAGACTCTCCATGTAGAGGGTGATGTAGCGGGTAAGGCTGCTTTCGTGCTTGCCGGGCTTGCAGTTGTCGGCATAGTGGTCAACGCCAACGGTGCATTCCTTTACAATAGTACCGCCTTCTTCGAGATAAACGACGATCTTTGTTACGTCAATGTCGTCGGTAGAAGAGAAGGTGAGGCTGTGTGCAGAGCCTTTCCAGATGGCTACTGCGCCGTTGGTGGTGAAGCTGCCGCCGAGGTTTTCTGTCTCAACTACAGTCATTGCAGCATCTGCAGGAGTGGCGGATGCACCCCAACCATTGAGCGCACAGGTGAACTCTACCTTGACAATGTTCTTGTCGAAGCAGTCGAAGGTGGCGATACCATAGCTGGCGTTGCGGCCACCATTGCCATAGAGGTTGGTAGAACCACCGTCCCAAGAACGACTAACGAAGTTGAAGGAAACGCCGCCCTGTACGCCGTTAGTAGCACCGAAGAGGGGCATTTCAATGCCTTCAGCTACTGCAGGAGTATCAGTGTTGCCACCTTCTTCAGCGCCAGTAGCGTAAACGATGACCTTAGAGATATAGGCATAGGTGTTGTCACCAGGGGTGAACACAACTTCGCTTGCTGAACCTTCCCAAACTGCAGAGGCATTGCCGTTCGGAGTGAATTCGCCGGTGTTTACGGTAATGTCTTTGATGTTGTGGCTGGATCCGCTCAGACTGGAGGTTATCATCTCAATCTTCTCGATGGTTCCAGTAGGTACGGAAACTGTCATAGTGCGAGGGCCCTCTGCGGCATCAAGGTACATGTTGATGCAGGGATAATCGCCCCATGCTGCATAAGTGCAGTTGTAACCGAAACCAGTGATGCTGATTCCATCCTTCTCAAAGGTGAAAACCCCATACTCTACGTCGTCACGTCCGAAGGTAAACTCCGTCTGTGCCGAAGCACTGCCACTCACGGCAAACGCTACTGCGAGGAGCAGAGTAGCGAGCCACGAGTAAGATTTCTGTAAAAATCTCTTCATAATGGTTTGTTGTTTTAGTTAATAATTATTGGTTGATGATTTGTGTTTTGGCGTTGGTTACGTCGGAAATTAAAATTCCAAAGATAGGCAAATGTAATGCTTTTTGCCGAGATACCGCATACTGAAAAGCGGAAAACTAAAAACGGAATGCCTTTTCTGTGAATTTTTACATTTCCGTTTGCCATACGCGCTGCATACGTGTATCTGCAGGCGCATAAATAAATATTGTGGCATCTGCCCGGCTCGGTGGCGCCATGGGACGAATTTGTCACGTGCGAGACGGCGTTCTGTCTGGGCGGAAGAGATGCGTGTCGCGGCGAAATATTCTACGCTCTCAAAGATATTTGTCGTGCCACAGCTGTGCGACGAACGTGTCACAACTGCGACACTAATGTGCTACAAACGTGCGACGAACGACTCACGGATGTGACACGACATAATTCTTCGCGAGAGATGCTTGTTTCTTTGACGTAGTTGTGGCGCTGTTCATGTCGCGATTGACAATGATTGACGAGAAAATCCACCCTCGCCTCCACCCGAAATTCAAGCCATCCGACCGTGGTGATGGGATGGGGCAGAAGGCCAGATGCCAAAGGCTTTGAGATAGAGCGCGATTGCTCCGCGATGCAGTATTTTTTAACAAATTTGCATACTCTACCCTAAAAGTTTGCCTTTTTATTCACTTTGTGAATGAAATATTTCGCTTAAAACTTCGCTATATGCAGATTTTTTGTTTCCTTTGCACATTGGAATATTGTTGCTCGACGCCAAAAGAGACGCTTGACGTTCCGTTCAATAACCACAAAATCCTAGTTTTACAAGCGACCTCACTAACTCTAAAAAATTCAACAAAAATGGAAGAAACAGTAGAAGTTCAAGAACTCGACAAAGTGGTAGTTCGCTTCTCCGGTGACTCGGGCGACGGCATGCAGCTCGCCGGTAACATCTTCTCTACTGTGTCGGCAACCGTCGGCAATAGCATCAGTACATTCCCCGATTACCCCGCAGACATCCGCGCCCCGCAAGGCTCTCTGACCGGCGTCAGCGGTTTTCAAGTGCACATCGGTGCCGACATCGTCTACACCCCCGGCGACCTCTGCGATGTGCTTGTCTGCATGAACGCTGCGGCCCTCAAGACCCAGTATTGCCACGCCAAGCCCGGCGCAGCCATCATCATCGATACCGACTCCTTTGGTCCTAAGGACCTCGAGAAGGCGCAGTTTAAGACCGAAGATTATCTCGGCGAAATGGGTATCGATCCCGACCGCGTCATCGCCTGCCCCCTTACCACGATGGTGAAGGATTGCCTCGCTGACAGCGGCATGGACAACAAGAGCGTGCTCAAGTGCCGCAACATGTTTGCCCTCAGCCTTGTGTGCTGGCTCTTCGATCGCGACCTCGAAATCGCCTTCAACTTCCTCCGCAAGAAATTCGCAAAGAAGCCCGCTATCGCCGAGAACAACATCAAGGTGATTCAGGCAGGCTACGACTACGGACACAATACCCACAGCAGCGCCGGTGTGGTGCGTCGCATCGAAACCAAGCACAAGGTGCCCGGTCGCTACATGGACATCACCGGCAACAAGGCCACGGCCTACGGCTTCATTGCCGCTGCCGAAAAGGCAGGCCTCAAGCTTTACCTCGGTTCGTATCCCATCACTCCCGCCACCGACGTGCTCCACGAGCTCTCCAAGCACAAGAGCCTCGGCGTGACCACCGTGCAGTGTGAGGACGAGATTGCAGGTTGTGCCTCGGCAGTTGGTGCATCGTTCGCCGGTGCCCTCGCCGTGACCTCTACCTCAGGTCCCGGCCTCTGCCTCAAGAGCGAGGCCATGAACCTCGCCGTCATCATGGAGCTGCCCCTCGTCATCCTCGACGTGCAGCGCGGCGGCCCCGCCACGGGTCTGCCCACAAAGAGCGAGCAAACCGACCTCCTTCAGGCTCTCTTCGGACGTAACGGCGAAAGCCCCATGCCCGTGATGGCTGCCCAAAGTCCTACCGACTGCTTCGATGCAGCTTACGAAGCCTCGAAGTTGGCCCTCGAGCACATGACCCCTGTCATCCTCTTCACCGACGCTTACGTGGCCAACGGCTCCGGCGCCTTCCGTCTGCCCAATCTGGCTGACTATCCCGCCATCCAGCCTCCCTACGTTCCCGAGGAACTCAAGGGCGAATGGACGCCGTATATGCGTGCCGAGAACGGTACCCGCTACTGGGCTGTCCCTGGTCGCGAGGGCTTCACCCACATCCTCGGTGGCCTCGAGAAGGACTGCAAGACCGGCGCCATCTCGACCGATCCCGAGAACCATCACCTCATGACCGAGCTCCGCGCTCAGAAGATTGCCAACATCCCCGTGCCCGACCTTGAAGTGGCAGGCGATGTGGACGATGCCGAACTCCTTATCGTAGGTTTCGGTGGCACGTACGGCCATCTGCACGCCGCGATGGACCGTATGCGCAAGGCTGGTCATAAGGTTGCTTTCACTCACTTCCGCTACATCAATCCTCTGCCCAAGAACACGGCCGAGGTGCTCCTCCGCTATCCGAAGGTAGTTGTGGCCGAACAGAACATGGGCCAGCTTGCCGGTTGGCTCCGCATGAAGGTCGACGGCTTCTGCCCTGCTCAGTACAACGAGGTCAAGGGTCAGCCCTTCAAGATTGGCGAACTCGTAGACGCCTTCACCGAACTCATCAATAAGTAACTGTCCCCGTTCGATGCGGCGCGCTGCGTCGTGTCGGCAAAATCATCTTTCAACTTCAAACTGCAATGTCATATACCGCAAATGATTTCAAGAAGGGACAGCCTCGTTGGTGTCCCGGATGTGGCGACCACTTCTTCCTCGCCTCTCTCCATAAGGCAATGGCCGAAATCGGCGTTGCTCCCCACAATGTAGCCGTCATCAGCGGCATCGGCTGCTCCAGCCGTCTTCCCCACTACATGGCCACCTACGGCATGAACACCATCCACGGCCGTGCAGCCGCTATCGCCACCGGCGTCAAGGTGGCCAACCCCGACCTCACCGTTTGGCAGGTCAGCGGCGACGGCGACGGCCTCGCCATCGGCGGTAACCACTTCATCCATGCCAATCGCCGCAACATCAACCTCAACATGATCCTCCTGAACAACCGCATCTACGGTTTGACGAAGGGTCAGTATAGCCCCACCTCGCCTCGTGGCTTCGTTTCGAAGTCCAGCCCTTACGGCACCGTCGAAGATCCCTTCCGCCCCGCTGAACTCTGTTTCGGTGCCCGCGGCCACTTCTTCGCCCGCACCGTAGCTACCGACGGCCCCCACACCGTCGAGGTGCTCAAGGCTGCCAACGCCCACAAGGGTGCCAGCGTCACCGAGGTGCTGCAGAACTGCGTCATCTTCAACAATGGTACGCACGACAGCGTGTACGATAAGGCCGGCCGCGCCAAGAACGCCATCTATGTGCGTCACGGCGAGAAGCTCGTCTTCGGCGAAAATCAGGAGTTCGGCCTCGTGCAGCAGGGCTTTGGCCTCAAGGTCGTTGAGATCGGCAAGGATGGCTACACCCTCGACGATGTGCTCGTCCACGACGCTCACTGCGAAGACAACACCCTCCAGCTCAAGCTCGCGCTGATGGGCAATGGCGACGGTTTCCCCGTGGCTCTCGGCGTCATCCGCGACGTCGACGCTCCCACCTACGACGACAGCGTCACCGCCCAGATCGAAGAGGTCAAGGCTGCGAAGAAGTATCACAACTTCGCCGAA
>JAUNIC010000005.1:6803-38538 GCA_030523615.1 Bacteroidales bacterium | reverse complement strand
AGGTAAAAGACGAGAGAGGAGAGGGGGGGACAACTCACAAGAGCCCTCTGCCTCCTACAAAGACAACAGCCAATGGCACGCGAACACTCATTCCGCAACACCGTCGCCGAGAGCAGCCTGTCGCTGCCCATCATGGCGATCATCACGTTCCTGTTTTGGGTCATCGGCCCGATGCAGGACGGGAAGTTGTGGGGCACACTCTTGCTTGTGAGCCTCATGACTTATACCATCGTGGAGTGGAACAACCAGTGCCAGTTGCTGCGCATCCGTTCGCGAATGAACAGCGTGACGTTCTTGGCTTTCCTCTGCGCTTTCCCCGCCCTCCACACCACAGGCCTCACCTTTATTCCTGCCTTCAGCCTGCTGGCGGCCTACTTTATGCTTTTCAAGGCTTACGGAGAATACAAGCCGCAAGGCTACGTCTTCCACGGCTTCTTCTTCCTCAGCCTCGGCAGCCTCTTCTTCCCGCCGCTGCTGCTGTTGGCCCCCACGCTTTTCGCGTCGACCAACATCCAGCTGCGCATTCTCACGCTGAAGAGTTTCTCGGCCCTGCTCATCGGACTCCTCCTGCCTTACTGGCTCTACATCGCCGCCATGTGCGTGGCCGTTCCCATGTGGGGCATCGAGGAGACGCGTATGCGCTACCTTGACTTCCATCTGCCCGACTACTCCACCCTCTCGCTCTGGCACTGGGGCACACTCGTGTTTATCGGGTTGCTCACCTTTGTCGCCGTGGTGCACTTCGTGAGCACCGCCTACAACGACAAGATTCGCACGCGCCAGTACTTCTACACGATGCTCATCTCCTTCGTGCCCATCATTTTCATGACCCTGTGGTGGCCCGAAGACATCATGATCACCTTGCCCCTCCTGTTGCTGAACCTCACTCCCTTTGCGGCCCACTATCTGGCTCTTGCCAAAAGCCACAGCATGACGTTCTTCTTCTGGATGTGGCTCATCATCCTCATCGCTTTGGGCATGTTCAACCGCCTCGACCTTTGGTCACGCCTTCCCCTTTCCTTCTAACCAACTCATCTTCTTACAAATCTTCGCTTTCTCTCCATGGAAGTGCTTTACCAACTGATGATCGACCACGGTGTTACGGGGTTTTTCATCGCAGCATTTCTGGCAGGCAGTTTTATGCCCTTTTCGTCAGAAGTAGTGATGGTGGCTCTCATCACCACAGGCGTCGACCCTTGGGGCCTCGTCATCTGGGGCACGCTGGGCAACACGCTCGGCTCAGTGTTCAACTACTGGATCGGATCGCTCGGCAATCCGCGATGGATCAAAAAGTGGACGGGCGTCTCCGAGGAGCAGCTCGAACGAGGCCAACGCTACGTGGAACGCTACGGATTCTGGGCGGGATGGCTGGCGTGGGTTCCATTGTTAGGCAGCCTCATCACCGTGGCTCTCGGCCTGATGCGTGCCCGATGGTCGCTCACGATGCTTAACATCCTCCTCGACAAATTCCTCCGCTATTGGCTCATCATGTTTGCCATGGTACAGAGCACAAAGCTCGTCGAGCAATTCTCTATGATGTAAACCAAAGCACCGTCTAATATCAACACATAAAAAGCGCACCCTCTGCTTTGCCGTACCGGCGGGCAGAGGGTGCGTTAATTATATACGTTTGGTACGTTTTTGCGGATGCTACGCCCATTACGCAATGAGGGTTACCTGCGGATGTAGTTCTTGAGCAAGTCGACCATGGAGACGGTATTGTCGCCGTCGCCCGTGACGAAATCGTCAATCAGCCATCCTGCGTATTTGCCCTTCTCCATCTTCAGCGTGATCTCATTGTAGGGTTCACCGTTGTCAATCAGAGAGATGACCACCTCGCCGTGACGAGCATCGATAAGCGTGGCACTCTCGACTCTGATGGAGGGGTTAATATCGTCCTGCGTCATGTACCAGAAGTCGTAGTCGATAGGACCCATCTCATCCTCGGGATGCGCCGTTTCTGCCTTCTTCAGCAGTTCTTTGAGAGCATCGGTGCAGTAGAGGTCCGTTGCGTCGCTGTGGTAGAGGGGCACACGGCTGACGGTTCCAGAATAGAGCGTTACGTAGTCAACCTCTACCTGTTCTGCCATTTCACGTTCCAGCTCGGGAGCAAAGCATTCGGCTACAACCGATTCGGGCAGAAGTTTCATGGCCTCAGCCACGGTGATGGCCGAGTCTTTGCCATCGATGGTCAGGGTGCAGGTGGTATTGACGGAGGCGAGGTAATTGTCGTAGTTCACCGAAGCGCGATTCACGCCCTCCATCAGCTGTCGCGTCACGCGTACAGTATAAAGAGGAGTGCTGTTTTCCACCTTAGAACAGAGGGTGACGTCGGTGAGGTCGTACACGAAGTCGCCGTTGTACTGGCGATCGTCGGTCACGGTGTATGTCACGAAGCCCTTCGCAGGAAACTTGTAGCTACCCGTGGGGAAAGAGTTATCGGCACACACCGTGTGGAGGGTGCGGTTTGTGCAAGTGAGGACAAGGAAGGCATCAAGGCCACGGTCGCTACGATGAAACATAATCGCTTCTTCTATACCGTCGCCGTCAATGTCTTTATATTCGATTTCGACGTCGCTCATAGGAGCTACGACGCTGAAGAATTCGCGAACGAGGTATTTGCGGTCGGGACGCTTGGCATCGGTTGATGTGGTCGAAGCCATTGCGGGAGCTGCGCCGAGGCCGAGCGCCAAGGCCAGCGTGAGGAGAAAATTCTTTTTCATAACTGTTAGGAGGCTTTGTTATAATTAGCGCGAGCAGAATTAAAAGATAGTAGTATGGACGGGGGAAAACCTATATATGGATTTCAGGCATTCGCTCAAAGGTAACCTTCACACCGTCGGGCTGAGTAATGACGAACTTGTCGGGGCCCTCGAATTCGTAGGCGCCGACATAGGGAGGAAACTCTGCGCGCGTCAGCGTGGGCTCAAACTCCATACTCTTCTTACCCAGACTATAGACGACGCAGTAATTTTCGGCCAATTGGAATTCCTCGATGGTCATTATGCACTGGTTGGTTACTGTCCAAATGGTCTTGGTGTTCTGATTGGCAGGATAATCGGGCTGGTTGGAGATGGCCGTAACGCGCCATTGGCCGTAAAACTTTTCTGGGATGCCGTTGGCGGCTAGCTCGTCGGCTTCGTTGGTGCACGAGAAGGCGGGGAACAGCAGCATCAGAACGATGCCGATGAGGGAATAAAGGAACTTCTTCATGGCTGTGAGGATTGAGGGGAGTTGTACTTATGATTCTTGAGATAGTCGAGGGCGCGCTCGAGGATAGTGTCGACCGAGCGCTGGTAGTCGTCGGAAGTAATGTCGACGTGGATGTCGGGCTCAATGCCAAACTCTGTGTCTTGGCCGTGGATGTCGGTCATGGGGCAAGCCGAGAAGCGCACGCCCCAACCTTCGGGAAGCTCACTTGAGAAGGGCATGCCGCTGCCGCCACCCGTGCGATCACCGATGATGGTGACGCCAAGACCGCGCATAAACATCACAAAAGCGTTCGCGGCGCTGTAAGTGCGGCGATTGGCCAGCACCACAACGGGTTTCTGCCAACGCAGGCCGCCAGCGGGAGTAAGTTTCATCGGCACAGGTTCGGAGAAGTCGCTGTGGCCGCGACCCGTTTTGTGACGCATGTAGCCGCCCACGGTCTCCTCGTTGACAAAGGCGCCGGCAAGGGTCTGCGCACTGGTGAGCATGCCGCCGCTATTGTTACGCACATCAAGGATGAGGGCGTCGCATGTGCCGAGATAGTCAAAAATGTAATGGAGGTTGCCATCGCCCATGCCGACGTCAAACGAAGGACAGCGTACGTAGCCAATGTTGTCGCGCATCACGCGGTACTTCATGCCGCAGGTGGTGCGATAGTCGTCGCGGTTGCCGAGGTATTTATGCTGCAGCGAGTCGCTGAAGTTCATGGGATAAGCCTCGTACCACTGCGCATAGCCTGAGACGTTGCTGGCGCAAGAGAGATTGCAGTGGCCGTCGCGCAGCTCGTAGGTCATGTTGCTGAGCACCTGAAAGAGGGCATCGCTCGACATGCTGTCGTTCACCTGCTTACGGTAGCGCTCGTGCACCTCGTCCCAATCAAGGCCGTACTCCTTCGCCTTGTAGTCAAAGAAGCAGTAGTGCTCGTCGAGCACGGTCCAAAGGGCCTCGAAGTTGCCGCAGTGGCTGTTTTCGAAGCCTTCGCTCGTCACGCAAGAGGTGCAGATCGAGAGCGCGATCATGGAGAAGAATATGTATATGAAGTGCTTCATCAGGGACGTTAGAGGTTCAGATAGCGGGTGAAACCAATGACAACGCCATTCTGCCAAGAGTGGCGACGCAAGCCGTTGACGTGGCTCTGCAGCGCTTCGCCGCGGTAACCGACGACGAAGTCTGTATTCAGACTGACGGGCACGTGGAGTGCGGCCTGCAGACGCGCCGACGGAGCATTGCCGGGGTAGGTCAGGCGGACGTTGTGGTCATACTGCCCGAGGGAGAACAGTTCATAGTACGACTGGCCGTACTGCGGCGAAAACATTACACCAACGAGAGGCAATTCGAGTTGTGCCTGAACGCTCCAGGGCCTCCACATATAACAGCCCCCACTGCAGTTGCTGAAGACGCCCGACTGAAGTTTGTGCTCTTTCGGGACGTAATGCAACCTTAGACCGCGGGGGCCCTCAAAATAATAGCGAGTCCGCAAAACTGGCGAAATGCTGAAAGCGGCACGTCCCTGAGCGGGATTGTTGCCGTTGCGCGTGGAGTAGGTGCCGCCGCCCGAGAAGTCGGCCATACCGCCTAAGCCAAGCGTCAGACGTCTGCGGTGATAGTAGCGGCGCTCCCAGTTGTAGACCCAACCGAAACCCACATCGAGCTGGCCGTCGTAGAAGTGGCCGTTGCCGCCGGGATTCGTGGCGTAAGTGCCGCTGAGATCGAAGCGCGCCAAGGAAGTCACGCGGTCGTTCCAACGGGCATTGCGTTCATTCTGCATGCCGACCGAAGCCGAGGGACCACCATAGTCGAGAGGCGAAAGATAAGAATCATAAATCGCCCCATAACCGGCACCAAAGAGCCAGTTGCGCTGCACATTCAAGGGGGTAACGTCCTTCATTCTGCGCACCTTGCCCCATTTGTATACGCGCCGCCATTGCACCGTGTCGCTCGGAGCATTTGCACCTTCTGTGTCGGCAACGGCAACAGGCAGGGCACAGTCAGCCATGGCCGTGAGGGCACACAACACGACGGAGCAGAGGAATAATATGCGGCGTAAATGGTTCATATTGTAGGCGATATGGGATTTCGCAGCCTTTCGAGGCTACATTCCGGGTACGTGGGGAATTTCGGGCGCGGCCTTCACTTCGCGTTCGAGCTGCACAGGCACGAGGGGACTCTCGTTGCCGTAGGCATCCATGGCGCGGACGTAGAGTTTGTCGTACACGCTGGTGCAGATGCCGGGAGCATACACATAGTTCGTAGTCTTGAGGTGATGAGCAAGCATCTCCGTGCGACCGTCGGGGTATTCGTGGTAGACGTTGTAGACGATAGGCGTGGTGTCGCTGACGGCATTCCAACGCAGACGCACCACGAAGCCGGGCTGCAGTTCGGCAGTGACGTCGGGAGCCGTAGGGGGCACATTGTCGAGCCACGTCGAGGCAGGCGTAAGCGCAGGCTGGCTGAAGAATTCGCGAGTGAAGTCGAGCACGCCTTTGTGATTGTCGAGGAGGAACTTCGTGCGGAAGAATCCAATGCCTTGACAACCGATCTGGCGCGAAACCTGCATCTGGCGCGTGATGGCCTCGCCCGTCCAGTTCTTTTGGTCGGGAGCACAGAGGTAAACACCGAGGCCCGGCACGATGACGTGGCCGTAGCTCTCCTGCTGCCAGTTGGCCACGAAGGGATAGAAGTTCTTGCCGTCGAAGTAGAGCATCGGAATGAGCCAATCCATAATGTTCTCCTTCAGCCACAGCTGCGCATCCTGACTGACGGCATCGCGAGCGTTCCAACCACCGGCCTTGGCACGGGGCAGATCGCTGTATTTGCCTACGGGCGAACAACTCAGTTTCACCCAAGGCTTCACACTACGCACGGCAGCGGCAATCTTGCGCACACACTCCGTCACCTGGTCGCGCTTCCACTGCGCCTTATTCTGGCCGTTGCCATATTTCTTGTAGGCCACGTTGTCGTTGAAGCCCACTTCCTTCTCCATGTAGCGAATGTAGTCGAGGTGGATGCCGTCTACGTCGTACTTCTCCGTCACCTCCTTCGCCAGCTTGGCCAGATAGTCGGCCGTACCGGGCATACCGGGATCCATGTACCAACGGTCGCCGCACTTCTGGCAGAGTTCGGGATGAGAAGCCACGACGCACTTGCTGCCGAGCTGCTTCACCTGATTGGCGTACATCAGGGGATACGTAACCATGTAGGCGTGGAGTTCCATGCCGCGCTTGTGGGCTTCCTCGATGGCAAACTGCAGAGGATCATAGGGCGGAGCCACACCGTTTTTGCCCGAGAAGATTCCGTCCCACGTCTCGTAGTCGGACTGGTAGCACACGTAACCACGCGTGCGACATTGGAAAAGGATGACATTGATGCCGGCCTCCTGCAGACGGTCGAAGTCGCGGCGCAGCATCTGCTTCTGGCGTTCGGCACTGGCGGCGTCAGTGGCACGCTGGTTCTGCGGCCAGTCGAGTCCCACTACGGTGCAGTACCACACGGCACGCACCTCGCGGCCTTGGGGCTCCAGTTGTACGGGTTGCGGCCACAGTTGCGCCGAAGCGGAGAGCGACACGAGGAAAAGTAGGAGGAGGGTATAGAAAGTCTTCATTGGTTCACTTGAGGTTATCGTAGAGGTCTTGTATTTCTTCTTTGGGCACACCGAGCGCCACCGCCTTGTCGAGGTCACGGCGAGCGTAACCCTTATTGCCCAATTCGGCATAGAGCGTGGCACGGATGAGGTAGCAATCAGCATTGTCGCCGTTGGCAGCCAGGAGTTCGTCGAGTTCGTCGATGGCGTCGCGCTGAGCACCGGTTTTGCCCAGCACAATGGCGTGAACGAGGCGGTAGTGCTCGTCGTCGGGGGCAAGGACGAGGAGGAATTCGTAGTCTTTGAGTGCGAGGGCATACTGTCCCATTTCCACGTAGCACGACGCACGCTCTTCGCGCACCTCGGCGTTGCGGGGCATCGTCTCGAGCACACGGCTGAAGATGCCGGCAGCGTCTCTCCACTGCTTGCGGGCCATAAAGATGCGGCCGATATTCTGTCGCACCACGGCATTTCCGGGAGCGTCGGGGCGGAGCTTCAGGGCGCGTTCAAAGAGCTCTTGCGCCACCTGCAAAGAGTCGATGTACAGGTAGTTGAACGCGCGAACCACGCAGTCGTCGTATTCTATGGAGTCCTCGCGCAGCTGCCACGCCTCGCGGGCCTGATAGTCGTAGTCGGTGCGGGTCTTGCCGCTCACCTGTCCGGAGTGCATGTCGATGACGGTCTGGGCGCAGAGCATACCGAGGGGAAGAACTGCGAGGAGGAAGGTTAGGATGTAGCGTTTCATTCGGTTAGTTTATCAGTCTCTTGGAATATAAGTTCTGGCTCGAAGCCTCGCGACGCCGCGTGACGCACGAGTTTTTGGAGCGCTTTGTAGCTTTCTTCGCGGTTGTCGGCATCAAAACTGAGGCTGTTGAATTTGCGTTCGAGTACACCACGCAGAATTTCGCGGTAGTGATCGCCGTCGATGACCTCGTCCATAGCTTCGTCGATGGTGCGGCGTCCGATGCCCTTGAGCCTCAGCGCTTGCGTCATCTTAATGCGGCCCCAATGGTCGTACTCCAGTTTGTCGTGGACAAAGGCGCGGGCGTAGCGTGCTTCGTCGATGAATCCCTCGTCCTCCAAACGGTCGAGCAGACGCTCACAAGTAGCGTCGTCGAGGCCGCCTTCCATCCATTTCTTCTTGATGTCCTGGCGGCAGCACTCGCGCTGGGCGCAGCGGCTGGTGGCCCAAAGGAGGGCGCTGTCTTCGTTGAAGGGTTTCATGCTGAAGTTTTTACGATGCGTTGCAAAAAGGGGATTTTAGGGTACAAAGTTACGCAATAATCTACAAATCAGCGGTATTTTTGCCGAAAAACTGCTTCTTACGGCCTTTCCTTAAGTTTTTTTACACGATTCATTAGATAAAAATGCATATTCCCTTTGCATTTTCGGCAGAAATCTCTAATTTTGCACTTCGTATGACAAAGTTTACCATTGCCACGGTGTGCTACAACGCAGGCTCCCTGCTTCAGCGCACCATTGCCAGTGTCGAGGCGCAGGACTATGCGGGAATCGAACACCTCATCGTCGACGGCAACAGCCAGGACGAGACGCTGGCCCACATCCATCACTATCAGGAACGCAACTCGCGGGCCAAGGTGCAGCACGACATTGTGTGCCGTTCCGAGCCCGACGAGGGACTTTACGACGCCATGAACAAGGCCATTCGTTTGGCTACGGGCGACTACATCCTCTTCCTCAACGCCGGCGACAAGTTCCACTCGCCCACCACCCTCTCCGAAATTGCGGCACAGGTGGAAGCCATGACCCAGGACGAAAACATGGAGCGCCACCGCCGTCCCGCTGTACTCTATGGTCTCACGGATCTGGTCGACGACGAAGGCCGTTTCCTTCGCAAGCGTCGTCTGGCACCGCCCGAACGCCTCTCTTGGCGCGACTTCAAGCACGGCATGCTCGTGTGCCATCAGGCCTTCTTCGCTCGCCTCGATCTGGCACGCAAGTTCCCTTACGACAACGAGAGTTACCGCTTCAGCGCCGACTACGATTGGTGCATCCGCATCATGAAGGAGGCCGACCGCCTGCGTCTGCCGTTGCTGAATACCCACCTCACCGTGGCTGACTATCTCAGCGAAGGCCTCACGACGAAGAACCACAAGGCGTCGCTTCTGGAGCGTTACGACATCATGTCGCACCACTACGGCCGCCTCACTGCTGCCTTCCAGCATGCTTGGTTCGTGCTCCGCGCCGTGCTGAAGAAGTGACCCGAGGAGCAAACGGGCACAATAAAACAAAAGGATAGGACTCCGTATGCTTAAGATACAGAGTCCTATCCTTTTTTGTGCTGATTCGTCCAACTATCACAAGTCTTGTTGTCTGTCACCCTAGGGCGACGGTTCTGTCACCCTAGGAGGATAATTCTGTCACCCTAGGACGATAGTTCCGTCACCCTAGGGTGATAGAGCTTACACTCAAAGGTGATAGAGTTCTTCGTAGCGCTTCACGACGGCAGCTTCGCTGTAAGTCGCCACGGCATCTTCGCGAGCAGCGGCAGAGAGCGAGGTGTAGTCGGGATGGGTGAGGACGTAATGCAGGCCCTCGGCGAGGCTGTCCTTCATCGCCGTTCCCTGATCGAGCGTCGAATAAGGAGCGGCCAGATAGCCGTCAACTTCGTGACGGATCATCTGCGGGATGCCGCCGACGGCGGGGGCCACAACTGGCACTCCGCATGCCTTTGCCTCGACGATGGTGTTGGGCAAATTTTCCATCTGCGACGAAATGACGAGCACGTCGCAGGCCCGATAGAGGTCGCGCATCGTCTCGCGGTCGGACACATACTCCTTCGGACACACTTCGCAGGCAAACTTGTCGATCCACTGTGTAGCATTTTTGCCCACGGGGACGATGGCAATTTTGTCCTTTAGCTGCGTGTCGCGCATCAGCAGTCGGCTCACGGCTTTCTGCACAAATCGGAATCCCTTGTTCTCGTCGTTCACGTTGTAGGCCACAAAGAGCACGAGGCGCTTGTTCTGCGGCAATCCTAACCGCTGTCGTTCGTTGCCATCGCTGGCAGCGGAAGCTCCGTTTGCGGAGACAGGGGAAAAGAAGTCCGTGTCGAGCGGATTGGCGATATTAGTGACGCTATGCTGCTTCAAAAGGGGCGATTTCATCGCAGTTTCTGCCAGATAGCGGCTGCACGCCACGAAGCGGATTTCGCCCTCTGCGTAGGCCGCATTCTTGCGACGGAAAGTGCGCGCTGAGATGTCGTCGAGTGCCGGATGGCGAAGCTGCAGGCACTTGCCGCAACCGTGTTGCCAATTCGTGCACTCGCCAGGCAGATGACACACGCCCGTTGCCGGCCAAATATCGTGCATCGTCCACACCACGGGTTTGCCGTCCTGCTTGCAGCGGCGCAACAATCGTCCGATGCCTTCGACGCTGAGCATCGCCTGGTTGATCCAGTGCAGATGCACCACGTCAGCCCATTTGTATTCGGGCGTGGCGGTGAGATCCATGCCGCAGCGTCCGTCGTCGATGCTGAACACACGGTTGTAGGGGATATCACGCAGCAGCATAAGGCGTTCCCACACGAAACGGAACTTATTGGCGATGCGGGTGTCGTCGCGCACAAGGAGTTTCACCTCATGACCTTGGGCAATGAGGGCTTGCATGAGGCGCTCGCAGGCAATGCTGGCGCCGCCGGTGTGTGCGGTGGTATTGATAAGGAGAATCTTCACGATTTCTATTTTTGGTCCCGAATTTGAGAATTTGAGAATTTTTTCCTTTTCCGAATAAAGGAATTTCAGGGAAACGAATTCTCTAATTCTCTAATTCGGGATAAATGTATGACAAGAAGCGAGAAGAACTTTATTCGTTGACGCGAGGATTGTTGAGAATGGGGCGTATCTGCTCCTCGAGGATGTGGTAGAGGCTTTCTTCGGTCTCGGCCTGCAGCATGGCGATGCGGGTGTCGCGGAAGTTGGGAATTCCCTTGAAGAGCGGGCTTGCTGCGAGGTGGCGACGGATGTGGAGGATACCGCGATATTCATCAATTCTTGCGATGGATTCGTGGATTTGCTCTTTCAAAACGTCGAGTTTCCAATCGTTCGTCATATCGGTATGCGTGCCGTCGAGGACGTCGCGGATTTCGCGGAAAATCCAAGGGCGACCGAACGTGGCACGGCCCACCATGACGGCGTCCACACCGTAGCGTTCGAAAGCTTCTTTCGCTTTTTCGCCGCTCGTGATGTCGCCGTTGCCGATGATGGGGATGCGCATGCGGGGATTGGCCTTCACCTCGCCGATGAGCGTCCAGTCGGCCTCGCCTTGATACATTTGACTACGCGTGCGACCGTGGATGGTGAGGGCTTCGGCGCCGGCATCTTGGATTTTTTCGGCTAAATCGACGATGAAACCGCGTGTTTTATTGCCTTCGGCGTCGCGGAGGTAGAGGCTGGGCGTGTCCCAACCGAGGCGGGTTTTGACCGTAACAGGCACACGATCACCCACGCGGCGAACCACGCGTTCAATGATGTCGAGCATCTTGTCGGGCGTCTGCAGCATTCCGGCACCAGCGCCTTTGCCCGCCACGCGCTTTACGGGACAACCGAAGTTGAGGTCGAGCACATCGGGATGGGCGGTTTCAACGATGATTTCGGCAGCATCTTCCACGGCATCGGGGAAGCGGCCGTAGGTCTGGATGACTACGGGACGCTCATCGTCGCAGACGGCGAGCTTCTGGAACGTCTTGCTGACGCTGCGCACGAGGGCGTCGGCGGCGACAAACTCGGAGTAGACCATCGAGGCTCCCATCTTGCGGCAAAGCAGACGGAAACCGATGTCGGTGACGTCCTCCATCGGAGCGAGGAGGACAGGACGTTCGCCAAGATTTATGTTACGGATTTGCATAGTGAATTATTCGTTGTTGGAGGAAGGCTCGAGCATCGCAACCGAATCGTCTGGTTCGACTTTCTTGAGCACACTCGTGAGAATGCGGACGCCGAAGTAGGCAAAGCAGATGCCGAGCATGATGCAAGGCAAGGTGGCGATGCTCTTCGTATAGGCATCGTACTGCGGAAAGAGCATTTCCACGCACGCCATGGTGTTATTTGCGATATGGGCCAGAAGACAAAGGACGATGCTGTTGGTCTTTGTGTAGAGCCAGCCGAGGGCAATGCCCATGAAGACGGCAGGAATAGCCTGATACGTATTGCCGTGGAAAAGGCCGAAGGCAACTGCCGTCACAACGATCGCCATCCACTTGCCACATCCTGCCTCGAGCAATTTGCGGAGGACGCCGGCGCGGAACACCGTCTCTTCGGCCATCGGAACAACGATGCAAAGCGCCAGCACACACCAGAAGTCCTTCGTCATGCCTTCAAACTGATCTGTCGTGCCGAAATCGTCCAGGCCGAGGGGAAGCGTCATAAAGCTAATGCCGTGAGCCAGCAGCAGGAATCCTAAGGCACTCAAGAGCGCAGCAACGGGCGTCAAAGTTTTGGGCACACCCAGCATCTTTCGGCCGGCGAGACGAGAAATCCACATCACGACGATGACGGCTGCCGAGGCAACCAGGGTGGCGCGGCCTACGACGACAGAATCCATGTCGGCCAAGTTGACGCCGAGACCATCAGGAGCTGTGAAATCCACTCCCATCATAACGAGCGCAACGACGGAGGCC
Organism: Bacteroidales bacterium; assembly: GCA_030523615.1. Classification (GTDB taxonomy): domain Bacteria; phylum Bacteroidota; class Bacteroidia; order Bacteroidales; family Bacteroidaceae; genus Alloprevotella. The sequence continues at coordinate 26,110 of JAUNIC010000005.1, read as the reverse complement.
ACGACCTGCGACAGGACGAAGAGGACGAGGATGAGGATGATATGGAGATAGTGCTTCATAAGGGAAGAGGGAGGAGGGAAGAGATCAGAGAGATGAGGGAAGAGGGAAAAGGGGAGAGTGCCTTATCGCAGCACCTTGCGGCCGTCACTGACAATCACACGATGGTCGGGAGCGGCGCGGAGAGCGTCGGAATTAGTGCGGCGGCCCTGCAGATCGTAGAGACTCGTGTGGCCCTCAACCGTCATCATGGGAGCAATGATGCCCATGGGAATGGTGGGATTCACAGTGTTGGAGAAGGCCGACTCGCCCTTGTCGTAAACTGCCGTGACGTTGTAGTTGTGGTTCATTGCCTCCGTCGAGCGGAAAGTCTGTGCGTAGCAGTTGTCGAGGAGGAGCGCCGAGTTCTGACGCAGTCCATCGCAGTAGATGTTGTAGCCCAGCAACTCGATGTCCTCGGGCGTAGCCTCTGCGCTCGTGTACGTAATGTCGTCGATGAGGAGCGCATACTGGTTGTACGAGGTGTGGCGAATGGCGAAGCGGTTCGTGCCTTCGGGAACGCTGAAGGAAATCTTTGTCCACTCGCCCGGAGCCTCGAACGCCGTGCCCTCAAGCTGCGTGAAGCTGGACGTGCTGTTCGTTTCGTCGGTCGTGTTGACGAGGATGCGGAACGTCTCCACGCCGTAGGTCGTGGTCACGCTGCGGGCATAGAACGTGATGGTCTGCTCGTTGCCGGGGAGGAGCGGCGAGATGAGCCAGTGGTCCGTAGGCGGCACGTAGGCATCGAGATCCGTGGGATCGTACGTTGCAGCGTCGAAGGAGACGAGCATCTGTTCGCCGGAGTGGGGAGTCCACGCTGCAGAGAGGAGATTGATCTTGGAAGGATTGAACACCTGGAAGGCAGCGGGGCCGTAGGCGTTGGGATAGGTCACACCGCCCACGCCATAGGTGTAAGCCTTCGTCTCGTCGGCCACCGTCCATTTGCCGATGTGGTCGATAATGAAAGGCTCGTAATCCTCGAATTCATCGATGATTCTCGTACCATTGCTGCCGTCGAGGGCGGGATTGCTCCAAGAGAAGTTGACAGCAGAACCCTGGCCATCGGTAGCGTCGGCGAGGTCGTAGGTGAGGTCGCTGACACGAGGATACAGCGGCTCCTGGTTGCGGGTGGTGACGGGGAGACTGCAGTCGTTGTCGTGGTTGGTGTCGCCTTCGGCAACGACCTCAGCGTAGTAGGTCGAGTTGGGCGTGCAGTTGATGGGAGGCTCCACGCTGAACTCCACGTCGCGCATAGCTCCGGGAGCAATGTTGCTGACGGCTTCGGTCGCCACTACAACATCGTCGCAGTAGAGACGCACCGTCGCAGCGGCAACCGTCTCCGTACCCGCATTCTTCACCTTTGCGCTGATGGTGTTGGGCTGGCCCGCCATCAAGACGCGGGGCACGCTGATCGATTCAACGGCCATATCGACGGCGAGGAATTCGTGCAGCACGACGTTGTCAACCTGGATGGTGTGGGTCGTAGCATCAAACTTCTCACCCGTGAAGGCAATCTGCAGACAAGGCGTGCCGGCATATTGCGGGAGTTCGACGGCGACGAAACGCCATCCGTTCTCGCCCGTCTCCTTGGCGTAGTCGATGGTGGCGACGGTCGTGTAATCCTGTCCGTCGGGAGCTACCTCGACATGGAGGCGGTCCTTGCTGCCCTTGTCGTAGTAGTAGTAAAACTCGAGGATGGGGCGCTTGGCGTCGGCCAGGCTGATGAGGGGCGTAGAATAACGCACGCGGTCGCCCACCTTGTCCATGCTGCACATGGCCATACCGCCATCGCCGTCGTAGGGCGTGGTGTAAGGAGCAAGGCCGCGGGAAGTAAGATTCCACGTAGAGTACCAACCGTCGCCTACAACCGTAGTGACGAACCAAGGCGAAACGCTCGTTGCAGCGCCGGCAAAGGACTCAGCGACGGGCATGGTGTAGGGGTTGCCGTAAACCACCTTGTTCGTAGGTGCGGCAGCCGACGTGTCGCCGTTGGGCGTCGTCGCGCGTACATAATATTGAATGAGTTCCTGCTGCTGGTCGAGCACAGGAGCGTCGGTCACAGAAAGGGCGCTGATACCCGTGGCAACAGCGGAACGGTCTTTGCCCCAGAGCACATCGTAGACGAGGCGTTCGGGCACCACCACACCACCGTGCGTACCGACCTGCGGAGCCTGCCAAGTGATGAGGGCCTTGCCACCGCTGCGGCTGACGGTGGCGGCTGCGGGAGCTTCGGGAACGTCGAAACCTACCCACTGCTTGCAGCTGGTAGCTTCAGAAACACCTTCCGCGTTGTAAGCCGTCACGCTGTAAGTGCAGTAGCCCGCCGTAGCCTCGTTGTCGGTCCACGAAAGTTGGGCACCAACGGCAGGGGAATTGAAGGTGTGGACAGGCTGGCCGTCGCGCTCCACCTCAATGCGGGATATAGACGAAAGCGTCTTGCCGATGACCGTCTTGTCGGGCGCCGTGAAGCTCACCGTGGCACGCAGCTCGGCGGTGGGGTCGGGCGTGACGGCAAGGTCGCTGACAGCGGCGGGCACACCGTCGGACGAAGCTTCCTCGATGAGGATGTTGTCGAGGTGGAGATAGTACGTGTCGGGATCGCTCAGCGCGTGGAAACCCACGAAGTAAGTACCCTCGGCGTCCACCGTAAAGGTCTGCACAATCTGCTGGCGAGTGGGCGAATCGTAAATATCGGCCGTCACCGTAGTTACAGGCACGAGCTCACGCTTCATATCGGCCACATTCGTGCCCTGGCCGAGGTAGGCAGCCACCTTCTGGTGGTACAGGTTGTAGCGGCAGGTGGGATAGAACGATAGGCGGTACAGACGACCGGGACGGAGGTTGAAGCCCGGCGTGATGAGCCAGTCGTCCTGCGGCGTGTACTCAGGAGTGTTGCACGTGGCCGTCGTCTCCTTGTTACCGCCAGCCATGGCGAACCACGTCCAGGTCATGCCGTCGTGATTGGCGTCGATGACAGTCATCTCGCCGAACGAAGCCTCGGTGGCAAAGTCCTGCAGATAAGGCAGCTCGACCGTGCCGACTACGACCTCGGCCGAAGTGGCTACAGGGCCAGCGCAAGAGCCGTTGTACGGAGTAATCTGATAGGAATAGCGGGTGGGGCCAGCGTTGGCAGGCACCTTGTCGCTGACGCTCGTGGAAGCCGTGCGCGTGGCCACCTTGACGTTGTCGGGCATACGCACCACATCGTAGGTGAGGTCAACAAGATTGCCGCCGTGCTCCGTCGTCGTGGGAGCCTCCCATGTGATGGTGAAGGCCGTCTCGTCCGTTGTGCTGCGGGTGATGCCGATGTTGCTTACAGCGGCGGGAGCATCCTCACCCACCCAGACGCGCAACGAGGATGAAGCGCCCTTGGTAGCGTTGGAGGCGTAGGCGTCGAAGGTGTAGTAGCGACCACCCTCGGGCACGGTGTAGCTCACGCAGATCTTCTCGCCGGGTTCGCCGTTGCCGGTGGCACAGACATTGCCTTCGTTCTCGACAGCATAGGAGAGCGTGCCGGTGAGGGCAGCGCCGTCGTAGTCGGTGGTGGGGAGGCTGAAGGTGAACGTACCCGTGAGGGACGCGCCGGGGAATTCGGCAGCGAAATCGCTTACATAGTCAGGGGCAGAACCCTGTGCTGCAGGGGGCAGAATGTAGGCGCCGCAAAACTCCATGCCATCGGGAAGCTCGTAGACGAGCGTCGTCTTCGCGGTCGCGGTATCGACGCGGAGGAGGTAGGAGTCGGAGACGTTGGGATAGCAGAACCAGTAGAAATCGCCAGTGCGCTCGTCGATGACGCCGCTGCCGAGGTTGTAGGAAGTGTAGCCCGTGCTGCCAATCTTCGTCGTGGCACCCGTCGCAGGATCAATGCTGTAGAGCGAACCGCGAGCACCGACGCCGTAGATGTGGCCCTTGCCGTCGACAGCCACAGCACCAAGGCGCTCGGGCAGATCGGCGATGATGGTGCGCTTGGCCGTCTCAGGATCGAACGTGCCCCATTCGTAAGCATACGCGCCGTTGACGGTCGTCTCCTTCATGAAGCAGCCATACACCTTGTCGGTGACGGGGTCGTAAGTCATATCGGAAGCGGCCTCCTCTACTTCCGTACGCGTGGAGCGCACGAGTTCCCAAGTGGTGGCGTCCCACTCGTTGAGCGTAGTGACGTAGTAGAAGCCCATGGAGGTCCAGTAGGAAAGGGCGTAGTAGTGTCCGTTGCGGAAGAATCCGCCACCCACGGCATTGAGGCCCGCTGCCACGCCGCTGACGTTGGTGAACGAAGGCGCTGTAGGGGTCATGCTGTAGACGGCGTAGCCTTTGTCGCTGCTGGCGAGCCACGCGGGGTCCCAGCTGTCGGCAGAGATGAGCGAAGCGTAGATAGTCACTTCGCCTCCAGCACGGCAGGGCACATTGACGGGAGCCACGCGCTGTTGGGCGCTGGCCGCCATCGAACATAGGCATACAACGATGCCCACGAAGAGATTACAGAAAAGTCGAGTCATATTGTTGTGTTTTGTGATTTCCCTAAATCGTTGTATTCGGTAGTTCCTAAATGCAAAGCGTGTCTTGGTGGTGCTCGCGGTGCCAAGCGGTGGCGGCATCGATGTCGCGGGCAATCTGCGCCTTGAGATCGTCGAGCGAATCGAAACGCTGCTCATCGCGGAGACGGGCATAGACATCGACGCTGATGGGACAGTCGGCGAAAGGCGGAAGTTTCTCGACGCCCAAAAAGTGCGATTCCACCGAAAGTTCTGGCCCATTGTTCAGCGTCGGACGATGACCAATGTTCGTCACAGCGGGGAAGTCGCGACCGAAGATGCGGACCATCGTGACATATACGCCGGCGGCAGGGAGTTGAAAGACCCCCCAGTCCCCCCCAGAGGGGAGCTCTTGAAGCATCGGAGAGGGCGAGGAAATGGGACGGAGGTTGACGGTGGGGAAACCAATCGTGCGTCCCACCTGATGACCGCTGACCACCGTACCGTTGATGCGGAAAGTGTAGCCGAGGAATCGGTTCGCCGTCTCTACGTCGCCCTCGGCGATAAGACGTCGAATAGTGGATGAACTGACATGTTGCTCGGCAGGGAGTTCCTTGGCGAGCACGACCTCGATGCCCAATTCACGGCCGTAACGCTGGTAGTCGTCGAAGCCCTCGGGAATGCGGTTGCCCTCGACATCACGCTGCGGACGCCCGAAGTGGTGGTCGTAGCCGATGAGCAGATGCGTTACACCGTAGCGGTCGCGGAGATATTGCGCCATAAATTCGCGGGCAGAAAGACGTGCCATTTCTTCGGTAAAATCGAGGAAAACAACCTCGTCGATGCCGCAAACACTCTCGAGGAAATACGATTTCTCAGCGTTCGTCGTCAGGAGTTTCGGAGCGTCGTGGCGCCCCAGCACGCGCTGCGGATGCTCGGCAAAGGTAAGGACGAGGGTTGAAGCTTCACCGGGTGCCTTCCAAGGCAGAGCAGGTTTCTCCTCCGAGGTACGCGGCAAAGCCTCTGCCAACTGCTTCAACTGCTGGCAGAGATACTGATGACCGCGGTGGACGCCGTCGAAAAAGCCGATAGTAGCAACTTTAGAACTCATTGGGAACGAGCTTGTAGAGTTTGTCGCTGGGACGCACCTTTTCGGGCACGGGGATGGCTACGCACATGCCCTTCTTGCCGACGGGGACAGGGCCCTTGTTGCCGTGGATGCTCGTCGCCGTGACGTAGAGCGCACCCGTCGTGGGACCGATGATGATGAGGCGGTCGCCCTCCTCAATCTCGCACGCCTCGATGTAGAACTCTGCGACGCCCAGCTTCGAGAAGTACTTACGGCCCTTGCCGACGTACACCTTCTTCTCCGTAGCGCTCGAACCATAGCGGTCGCTCCACTCGCCGAGCGTGCGACCCAGATAGTAGCCGTCCCAGAATCCGCGGTTGAAGACAGAGGCCAGACGCTCGTCCCACTCCGCCACCTTCTCCTGCGAGAAAGTGCCGTCGAGGACACTCCGGATCGCCTCCTTGTAGCACTTCACCACGGTGTAGACATATTCCGCACTGCGGGCACGACCCTCAATTTTGAAGACCGAAACGCCTGCCTTGATCATTTTGTCGATGAAGCCGATGGTTTTCAAGTCCTTCGGGCTCATGATATACTTATTGTCGACGTCGAGTTCGAGACCCGTCTCGCGATCCGTCACCGTATAGGCGCGGCGGCAGATCTGCATACACTGTCCGCGGTTCGCCGAACGACCGAGGTTGTTGAGCGACAGGTAGCACTTGCCGCTCACCGCCATGCAGAGGGCGCCGTGGCAGAACATCTCGATGCGAATCTTCTCGCCCGAGGGGCCGCAGATGTTCTCCGCCTCGATGGCGTCGGTGATTTCCTTGACCTGCTCAAGGTTGAGTTCGCGGGCCAAGACAGCGACGTCGGCATAGTCAGCGTAGAACTTCAGCGCCTCGACGTTCGATATATTGAGCTGAGTAGACAGATGCACCTCCTGCCCGATCTTCTTGCAGTAGGAGAGCACCGCCACGTCGGCAGCGATGACGGCCGAAATGCCCGCATCCTTTGCAGCGCGACAGATGGTGTGCATCAGTTCTATGTCCTCGCCGTAGATAATGGTGTTGACGGTAAGGTACGACTTTACGCCCTTTTCGGCACATGTGGCGGCCATCTCGCGGAGGTCGTCTATGGTAAATCGGTTGGCAGAATGAGCGCGCATATTGAGCGCCTCGATTCCAAAATAAATAGAGTCGGCACCAGCTTTGAGGGCGGCGACGAGCGCCTCGCGCGAGCCCACCGGAGCCATTACTTCGTATTGCATAGTGGGAATAGTTAATTCTTTGGGGTGCAAAGTTACGGCAAAAAGTTGAGATAACCAAAAATATTTGGAGATTTAGGAGGGAAGAGGGGAGAGACCGAAACAAAGACCCACACCGAGGAGACGGAGTGGGCCTTTATAATAGAAACGATGAGGGGAAATATCAACGCTGCAACACCATGTCGGCCAATGCTGTCACATCAGTTGTATCAAGTATTCCGTCCGTATTGATGTCGTGAACCGCCCTTGAAGCGGTACCACTGCACAGCGCATCGACGAGATGGGTCACGTCGGTGACGCTGACTTCCGCCGAAACATCGATAACAAACGGATCGTTGTAAGTGCCAGCAATAGCGCCCTTGCGGAAAACCGTAGTCACGAAACACGGCACATCGGTATCGGTGGCATATACCACGCGAAACGCAATGGGTTCATCAGCGGTGTCACCCTGAACGGCGAGGTACACACGTCCTTCATCGTCTGCGTCGCTCAGCATGGCGCCACGCAATTCGCCTTCGGCATCGAAAGCCGCCACCTCGCAGTCGAGGAGAGGCGTACCATCGAGCCGGACGACACACGTCATAGTCATGTTGTCGCTGTACTTGTTGAAGTCCGTAGAGTCATACTTCAGACTGCGACTCTGCGCCGTAGCCGAAAGTGCAAACAGCGAGAAGGAAAGTGAGATGAAAGTTAGAATCTTCTTCATAGTCTGTTCCTCCCATCCTTACCTGATTACCTTCGTGCCGCTCTGAATGTATACGCCCTTGTCAGCGCTTCCAGCGGGTTGGCCAAAGTCCTTGGCGGAGTTATCGATGGAACGCGTCACGACTCTGCGTCCGCTGAGATCGTAGATTTCACCGTCGGCATCGGTGCCGAGGATTTCTACTCCCGTGGGCAGCCCTATCTGCAACTCGTAGGGTGCAGCGAGCGAACCGCAGACGCCGTCGTCTTCGTAGCGAAGCGTTGCAGAGAGTACGTACTGTGCGCCGTCGACTTCAACGACAAGTCGGAGAACATCCGTCTGCTTGTCGCCGGCCACAGTGATGAAGTGTACGCCGGACTTGCCGCCGTCCTTCCATTCGGGAGAGTCGTTGGGGGCAGCAATGGGCTGCTCGCTGTAACCGCGGAGTTCGCCGTCGGCAAAGACACCCACAGTTGCGCCGTCGACTATTGCGTCGCCGCACTTCACGACAGCAACGACAGCCATATTGCCTTCGTAACCCGGGCTTGCATAAGCGCCGTCGGCCTCGGCCTTACGGAGCACCTTGCGGCCCGTGGAAGCAGCGTTGGCGGGATAGTGGAAGGTCTTCGTCTGTGCAGCCTCAGACCTATAGCAGTAGCCGAGGCCGGGAGTGAGGAGATTTAGGTTGCCCACCCACTCGCCTTCATCGTAGATGCTGAAGGTGCTTTGGCTCTTCACCATATCGCCGTTCTCGGGAGCGAGGTCAGCAAAAGCAGACTCGAGGGTGTTGTAACCCGAGCAGTTATAACCTATCCAGTTCCAGCCGGGGGCGATAGTCATCACCACATCGGCAGGATTGGCGGGGCGACCTACAATGCTGGCCGTTGCAGCGACAGGAGCGTTCACCTTGTACATTTCGCCCACCTTCATCTGCTTCAGACTGCCCTTCCATCCTGCAGAGGTCCACTCCGTAAAGAGCGTCTTGGTCTTCAGGTAAGAGGCAAGGGGTGAGAGGGAAGCGGTAACAGGGAAGAGGGAGGAGGGAGTGGCGTCCTTCGGCGTGACATAGAGCGAAGTCCAAGTCCAGCCCTTCTTGAGAGCAAGGCTCTGCTCTATGGCTTCTTCGGGAATGAAGAAGAGAGGCGCGGCGAGCGTGCCCTGCACGTCTTCGCTGTTCCACTTGAGACTGACTTCGCGTGCACCCATCTTTGTGGTCACAAGGGGATAGGCTGTTCCGGTCGCAGCATCGTAGACCTTGAAGTTGAGCGGAGCGCCGTTGTCGGTCTCGTTGCCGTAGACGTCCATCATGACGTAGTAAGTATCGTAGCGCTTGATGTAGACAGGATGGGCCACGCCCACGCAGTCTTCACCACTGAAGGCAGCGACGATGTCCTCGGTGTTGGTGCTGGGCACACCGTCCTTCACAATCTGGCCCACGATGTTCATGGTATACTCGTAACCACTCGTGTCGACTGTCCAGTCGGGCGTCTCGCCTACACTGACTACGTCGATCACCAGCGGATCGGCAATGCCGAGAGAACCTGTGAGGTAGCAGGTGGTCTCGTAGTGTCCAATGGCGAGTGCCGGATTGACGGTAAAGGTCAGTGTTCGACTGCTGAGGGGAGCAATGCTGCCACTTTCCTCGCTGGCCGTGAGCCATGCGGGCAGACCGCTGAGGGTCCAATTCTCGAGCGTAGAGCCGTTGTTCTGGATTTCGGCCTTGAAGGTCACGGTCTCGGTCTGCTCCTTGCGGAGTTCCACCTCGTGGGCGGCCCACTTGAGGCGGTTCTGCTGGACGAACACGTTCCAGGTAATGTTGCCGTCAGTCAGATTGCCGTGGCTGTCGCGCACGTCACGGACGGTGACGTTGACGTTGCAGTTTTCGAGAGCAGCAGGCTCCTCGCCGAGATTGATGAGAATCTTGCGCTCATTGGCCACGAAGTCAAACTTGACGTTCTGCAGCATGGGTACGGGAGCCAGCGAGGGAGCGCTCTCGGCAGCATTCATGGTGGAGAGCGCGGAGGTGAGGCTTACGCGTCCTGCACTCTGCTCCTCGGTCGTGAAGTCGAGGTAGCTCTGATTGGCTCCGTCGATGACGATCTTCTCGAAGGGATAGTAGGCCACGAGGCCGGGAGAATGAGGATCTATACGGTTCCACATGTTGCGGTCAATAACGGCAGCGGTACGTACACCCTTCCAGATGCGCACTTCGTCGACAGCGCCCTTCAGGCAGGCTGTCTTGTCGTGACGTGCACCGAGCAGGAGTTCGCTGCCCGTGAGACGCGGCATGGCGGAAGCGGTGAACTGACGGAGGGCCTGACCGTCGATGTAGACGATGCCCGTGCCGCTGACACTCTTCAGCACGTTAATGGCGGCATGATGCCAGAGGCCGTCGCGATAGTTCTTCGTGCCGAGAGCATACTCCTGACCGTTCAGCACGAACGAGAGGGCGCCCTTGGCGTCGAGGAGAAGTTCGGCAGCGCCCTGCGACATGCTCAGCACAGCAGCTGCGGTCTTCTGCTGCGGCTCAGCAAGGAACCACGTCTCTACGAGATAGCTCTCGTCGGGTTCGGTGCCGATGGTGGTCACGTCGACGCTGACGGGAGTCTGTCCGTCGAGGGCGAGAGCGTGGTTAGCGGCAGCAATGCTCCAACCGCTTTCGCCGGACAACACGAGATGACGGCTGCGGGCGTGGTCCTCGGCGGTAGTGCCGTGACCCTCGTCAAGGGGCCAGTAGCCCATGAGGCCGCGTGTCGTGTTCGACTTCGTCTGGTACATTTCGCTCTGCGCTTCAATCCAGGTGCGTGGATAGTTCCAGAGGCTTACCTCGTGGATAGCGCCGCCCAAGCCTTCGCCGAGGGCGAGTGCGCTGCGGCCCAAGTTACTTCCCGCAGAGCTCTGCGTTACGGGGATTCCGGCAAAGAGTTCCGCCTGCGAAGCGTCGGAAGCGCAGTGGGCCGTAAGCGTAGGTGCGGGACCTTCGGCATCGTAGGCCACAGAGAGGAACATCCACTTATCGCGCGTGAGCGTATTATTAGAGGTGTAGGTCTCGCCTCCAACCGTCGCGACGAGGTGGTCTGTGGCGTCGACGGCCAATCGGAAGGCAGAGGCTCCCGTGCCATGCTGCACGATGGTGCCGGCAGCGGTGTACTTCATCCAGAGATTAACGGAGAACGAAGTGTCGGAGAGGTCGATGGCGGCTTCGGTCTTGGCAGAAGCGGAGGTTGCAGCGGCAGGCACGGCAAGCGCTGTGTTGTGGGCCACCTCGGCTCCGTTCAGACGGGCCGTAATGCTGAAGTTATCGGGCTTGTTGAGGACAGAAGCACGGATGTCTTCGTTGAACGAGATGCTGATTTCGCCCTCGGGGGTGAGGATGCCGCTGGCGGGTGAGGGAGCCGCAATGAGCTGCGGGCGCGCCACGTCCTTCACAACGGTGATGACGTCGCTCTCGCCCTCCACCTCAACGCCGCCGAAGTTGCATACCGTCACTGCCCGGAAGTAGTAGGTCTGGTCGGGGAAGATGTTGATGTTGGCCATATCGAGATCGAAGTCGAAACTTCCGGCGGGGAGCGGCAGGAGCAGACCCGTAGCGAGAGCAGAATCAACCACATACTCGCTCAGCGTATTCCACTCCGTATCGCTCACGCCGCGATACTGCAGCTTCACACCGCGCAGCGAACGATGATTGATGTCGTAGCCGCTGGCAGAGAGGCGGAGCGTAGTGCCGGAGGTGCGGTTGATGAGCGTGGGCGATGTGGCGAGTTCAATGCCGGAGCAGGCGGGTTGGAAGTGTACGGAGATGAACACCGTGTCGGCTACTTCGTGGAATACGCCTGTGTTGTCCGCCTGGCACTGTGAGAAGAGGCGGATGGCGATGTTCTCGTAGTCGAGCACCGACTCGTCGGTCTGGTAAACCTGTACGGTGCGCTTCACGCCCTCTTCGCCAGCAGGGACGAAAGCAATGTTGTCGGGGCCAAGTTCGAGGCCGTCCATGTAGACCGTGGCGCCCTGGGTAATGCAGGTACCGATGCCGAAGTAGACATCCTCGCCGGTCTCGGAGAGGTTGTTGAGCGTGAGGGTGAACTGTGCTGCCTCGCCGGAGGGAACACCAGTAGCCACCTTGGGATAGGCGTCGATGGCGGGAACCTCAATCTGCATGGTGCGGGCAGAGATTTCGGTGCCGGGGGCGTAGTAGTTGGTCACTACGCGGTCTTCCCACGGGCAGCAGGTCTGTCCGGCACGGGTGACGAAGATGGGTCCGAAGCCGTCTGGGGCCTTGAAGATGTCGACACTCAAGGCGTCGTCATCGCCTTCCTCAGCAAGCGTATAGCTGATGGTCTGCGACGTGGTCTCCTCGTCGGAACCGCTGCGGACGTCGCCGGCGAGGGTTTCGGTCGAAAGTTCCCAGGTGAGACCGCCACCGTTGACCTTGAAGCCATACTTGTTGCCGATGACGACACCACCCTTCGCTGTGTTCTCGTAGGATGAGGTGTAGCCCGTTGACGTGGTGCGCTCACCCTTGTAGGAAGCGCCGGCATCGAAACTGACGTTGCGTTCCAAGTAGGTGCCTCTATAGTTCATTGCAGTAACTTTGGCCTTCTCGTTGTCGTAGAGTACGCGTTCCCACTGAGCGATGGCCTCATTGTACTGCATGACAAGGTCGGCAGCACTCTCCACTGGATTGCTGTACATGGTATAACTGGGGCCGACAGTGGTGCAGAGATTGTTGGCTGTGGACGTCGTTGTTCCTGCACTTTCGCCCCATGCCTCGTCGTCGTTGCTGAGTCCGAAGCTAGGATCGTCGGCTTCGACGTTCGAAACAAAGACGGGACCAGCGGCTACATCGGCTGCGATGACGGTGGTGCCTTTGGGAAGGAGCGTAGCGTCGCGGAGGGCGTAGAGATTGGGGATGAGGGCGTTCTCGACGTAGTTCTGGGTGTAGTGGAACTGTGTGTCGTATTTCTCGCCGATGCTGATGACCTCTTTGACCTCCAGCTCGTGCTGCCCGTCGGCGGAGTAGGTGACGCGCAGGTCGTGGGCCATACCGAAGTTCATATTGGTGGAGTGACCGATGAAGACGTCGCCCGGTGCTCCCACGAAGTCGCTGCCGTCGGAGGTGGAAATCTCCTCGCCCGTAGTGATGGTGGTCTTCACAGCGTCGGAACTGGTATACTCCTCCGTAGCTTTGCCTGCTGTGGTGAGTTCGTCCTTTACGTCCACCTGAGTGATATACAGGAGGCCCACTCCAGAAGCATTTGACTGCTCGGTACCGAAGTTGGTGACGAACTCCAGCGTATTCTCCGAACTTACAGTACGTCCGTAAGAAGTTTCGCTGGTAATTTCCGTACCCTTCGTGAGCGTCGTCTGGCTGAGTGTGCCGGGAGGATCACGGAGCACCATGTCGATGCGGTCGGGACCCTTGGTGACGAAGTTGTCGCCAGTGGGCATAACGCCGAGGACGATGGCTTCGAGGCCAGGATCGGTCTGTCCTTCGGGCACCCAGTTGATGGCCGTACCGTCGACGTTGTAGATGAACTCTGCCGTGCGGGTGTAGGGCTGGGCAATGTTGGGGAAGCCGGCGGTAAAGATGTAGCGAGCGTGGCCTTCGTCGTTGAGTTCGAACTCGTCGTCCTCGATGGCGTGAATCTCGTAGTTGTCAAGACGGATGGAGGCGGCGGAAGAGAAGGCGTTGCGGGCCGTCACGGTGACGCCGGCAAGGGGAACCTTGTCGACTACAGGTTCATCGTCGGCACGGACGCAGACGTCGTAGTTTTCGTAGGCTTCGTAGCCGTAGAGGTCGTAGGTGTACTTGTCCATCTCTACGTACACGGGGAAGCCAAATGCGTAGTCGGGCGTGCCGTCGGGGGCGAGGGTGTAGGCCGTCACTTCGTGCAGGTCGCCCTTGCTGTCCTTGGCCTTGACGGTAGGTTGTCCGAAGGCTCCGGTGCGGCCGAAGCTGATGTCGGTGACCTCAAGCTGAGGTGCTGAGCGGTGGTTGGCCTTGAGGACGGAGTGGTAGCTGAAGCTTTCGGCCGTGCCGTCGGCGCGCTGGAGAGAGTCGGTCGTCATGGCTTCGGCCTGCAGACGCGGAGCAGCGAGTGTGGTGGGGTCGAAGCGTACGTCGGGATTACCCGGCACGACGATGCTGCGCACGGTGAAAGGTACGGGAGGTACCTTTGCGGCAAACTCACCAGTGACGGGGTCGGTGGTGATGACGATGGTGTGTTCGTCGTCGTCGCCCGTACCAGTCACGGCAGTACTGGCCACGTAGGGCGAAGCGGCTGCGTACTCTCGGAGCCTGGAGGCATTGACGTAAGAGAAGGAGCCTTCGTTGGTCTCGAGCTCCACGTTGAGCTTGCGTCCGGCGTCGAGGGTGATGACGGCCTGACCAATGTTGGCCTTGCTCTCGCCCAAGCCGAGGGGGAGGGAATTCTGTACGGTACCGCCGCTGACGCGTCCGGCCAGAATCTGCGTGGTGCTGTCGTAGAAGGTGAGGTCGCTGACGGGCCCCGTAAAGGTGTAGCGGGTGCGGATGCCGTTGGGGTCGGCGGGATAGCGGCCGTCGTCGACGAAGGAGTGATTAGGCATGCCCACAGAGACGTAGTGGTCGCCGATGGGCACGTCGATGGTGTATTCGCCCTGACCGTCGGTGGTGACGGGACGTCCGTAGCGCGAGGCCAACTGTCCGTCGACGTAGAGGTTTACGCCTTCAACGGGATAGGTGGTGCCTGCGTAGTAGACCACGCCGGAGACGGGGAAGGAGCTGACGTCGGCAAAGTTGATGCTGGAGAGCACCGTGGAGTGGGCCGAAGCAAAGATGGTCTGCTTCGTGGGCGAGAACTCATGGATGCCGAGGGTAGGCACTACGCTGTACTGCACGCCGTCGGCGGTGTAGGGTATGGTGTTGATGAGGAAGTTGCCGTCGGCGTCGGTGTAGGCCTTGTTAGAGAGATTCTCGGCCTCGGGCACGTTGGAACTGTGGCGCACGGCGATGCCGAGAGCACCGTCGTTGGCGTTGAAGCTGTCGCCGGAGCCAGAGAGGTCAAACACCTGCTGCAGGCCGCTTTCGTCGCAGCGATAGTAGCCCGTGAGGCCGCGCTCGCGACCAGTGATGTAGCGGTTCCAGGTGTCGGCAATGGTAGCCTCGTCGAGGCAGATGTTCCAGAGGCGCACTTCGTCAAGATGGCCCGTGTAGCCCGAGGCGCCGCCACCGATGGTGAAAGCGTTGGCCGCAGCTGAGGTGAAGCTGGAGGCGGTGAGTCCGGTGAGGGAATAGGTGTTGAACTTCTTTCCGTTGACGTAATAGACCACCTCGGCCTCGGTGCGGGCGTCGTTGAGTTGGATGGTGAAGGTCACGTGGGTCCAGGTGTGGTAGGGCAGGATGGACTCGAAGTCACACTGCTTTTCTGCCAGCTTGAGGTAGAAGATCAATTTGTTGCCCTGACGGTACTTGGTCTTCACCTCGAACACCCCCGGCTTAATCATAATCTGACGATAGTTGTCGAGCGGCTCATCGGGATTGAACCATCCCTGGAAGGTGAAGGCCCCCGAACCGAAGTTGGCCGTCTGGGCGGGAAGGGTGAGGACGGAAGAGGCGTCGTTGCCCTCAAAGTAGAGGGAGTTGGCAAATGCGTTGGAGGCGAGACCGTCGTCAATGGGAGTCACGTTGACGGCTACTCCGCCCACGCCCTGGCTGCTGTCGTAAGCAATGCGTCCGCTGATGGTGGCGTAGGGCTGGGTGTAGCCCACGTCGCTGCGCGAAGCGCCGATGGCAGGACGTCCGTTGCAGCGGTTGTAGCCCGTCACAGCGTAGGTGTAGTAGACGCCGGGCTCGGCGGCGCGGTCCTGATAGACGTAGCGCTGCAGACCGGTGTTGCTAAACTGCTGAAGCTCTATGGTCTTATCGCTGCCCACGCGGGTACGGGTGAGGACGTAGTATTCGAAATCACTCTCGTCGAGAGGCACCTCCCAAGCTACGTCGACGTAGTTGGAGTAATAGCCCTTCGAGGCCTTGACGCTACTGATGGTGCGGCGTCCAGTGTCGGCCGTCTGAAAGGTGATGGGGTCGGTGGTCTGGTAGGCTACGCCGCTGACGCGAGTATAGAGGCGTGCGGTGTACTCATGGCAGCCAGCGAGCGAACGGAATACGTAGGAGGTGGAGGTGCGGTCGACGTCGAGATACTCCACAGGCGTATTGTCGGTGTCGTCCTTGAGCAATACCTGCACGTCAACGGCGTTGTCCCAGATACCGCTGGTTTCGTTGAAGCTCCAGGTGAGGGTGTGCACGCCGTCAATGGTGGCGTAGGCAGGCTTGGAAAGGGTGAGGTAGTTGGTGTTGACGTCGATGGCGGCCTCGTTGCTGAGGAGATACTGCGTCCAAAGAGCGTCGTCCCACCGCGTGGAGGTGGGTTCTGCCCACACGCGGAAGCGGTAGCTGACGTTGCCGCGGTTGCACTCGGCGTCGTCTAATATATAAGAATAGGAGTAATTGGTCTCAGTGCCTGAGCGAGCAAGCTCGCCCACATTGGTCCACATACCGCTCACCTGGCGTTGGATGACGAAGCGCGTGCCGCTGCAGTTGCTGGGCACGTAGACCTTCCACGAGAGTTTGATGTTGCGGCCCGTCTGCTCCACACGGAGGGTGCGGTCCTCAAAGACGGCCATGGGCGTCGTGCGGCGCTGTTCGGAGTAGTTGGTCTGCTGGTAGGTGGAGAAAGACGAGGGCGTAGTGACCGTCTTGATGCGGAAGTACACACCATCGGCAAACTGACGGGCAGTCAGGTGGGTACCTGAGGAACCGCTGACGTAATCCATATAGGCTGTGCCCACGAAGTCGGGAAGAGTGGTCGTGCCCGTGGAAGTGACGGCGGCAGCGTGCGAGTAGAAGTCGCGGCCGTTAACAGAGGTTTGGAGTTCGCTGAGGGTCTTTGTAGTGGTGCTTCCGTTACCGTAGTTCACCTGTCCCTGCACCTTCAGTTCTCCTTTGTCCGTAAAATCGGAGCTGGTGATGGAGGGCGTGTAGACAAAGGCCTTGGAAGTAGCTTTTTGACTGGCGGAGCGATCTTTCGACCAAGCAGTACCGCGTTCATTCATATTGATGGTGAACGTGATCTGAGAGTTCATGTCGGTCTCTGTCGAAGGATACCAGTAGAATACACCGACGACGGTGTTGCCGTCCTTCTTGAAAGCGAAGGTCTTCTCCGTGACGGAGGGCACGACTTCGAGGTACATGGCGGAAATCTTATCATTGTAGGCTTCAGCTACGATGATGCCGGTGCCGGCATTGGAGCCGCCGATGTTGTTGTACACTTTGCAGGTGTGTACGCTGTTGCTGGCGTTGGGGTCGTCCTCGCAGTCGAGGTGGAAGATGTGCTTTCCGTCGGCAAAGATGTCGCCGTGGCGGAGGCGCATGTCTGACCCTTCGAAGTCAATGAGGCGCACGGTGAATTTGAAGCGTCCTTCAGCCTGCTCCCAAAGCACGTTGAAATGCATGGGATTGGTGGGATCCACGAGTCCTGCCTTTGCGGGCAGCATCGTGAAAAGCGTCAGGATGGAGAGCAGAAGGACTCTTAGGCGTCGTAGTGGCGACGATGAAGTTGGTCTTTTGTTTTTCATAGGCTTATGGAATTATTAGGGTGGGATATAAACAATCATGCTGTATAAGAGACACTTGCACGCCCTCAATTTAGCGAAATAATCTTAAACACCCACTATCGTTCCCGTTAATTTTAACGTTTTTTTTTCATCTCCTTCATTTTGCAACGTACAGTTTGCGGACACGGGAGATAAAAAGCGTGAAGAGACTGAAGCGTTGATATAGATTTGAACAGAGCCAAGGGGAGCATAAGTAGTGATATTACAGACACTTAAGAGCTACTACCGCGCTATGTTTTTTTGATGTGAACAGACGTCCGTCTGAGGGTTAAAAAGAATGATTCGTCTCTCCCCCCCTTCGTTCCTCATATCGTACGACTCTATTTAAAAAAAGTACTGCCCTGAAAAGGTCGACGGTGTGTCGGATTCTTCAGGGCAATACTTAATATCAGCAGTGCGGATTATTTTGCGGGAGGGGTATTGACGATGGACTTAAGGCGGGCCAGAAGTTCGGCGAGGCGAAGGGGGTCTTGAGCGGGTTCGTTCTTGATGTCGTCGAACAGGCGACGGAGGGCGAGCTGCTGCTGGCCGTCGCGGTCGTCGGGATAGCCTTCGGCACGGAGGGCGGCAACTTTCTCAAACTGCTGGATGCCCTCGAGGAGGCGTTCGTGACGCAACGAGCTGCGGGGACCGGGATAGAAGAAGTAGGTGTCGCCGGGAGCGAAGAGGAAGAAGCGGCTGTCGTGGAGGGGATCATCGGTCCAGTTGAGCCAGCTCCAATGGAGCCAACCGTCGAAGTCGGCGGCAAGGGCGTAGAGGGGGATGAAAGTGGCGTCGACGGGGTTGGAGTTGCTGAAGAGTCCGGGATGGGCGTCGGTGCAGCAGGTATAATAGGTGGAGTGCTGGCCGCGGGCAAGACGCTCGGCGCGCTCCTCGGGGGTGAACTCCTGGCCGTAAGCCACTGAGTAATCGTAGAGAAGATCGACGAGTGGCTTGTGGCGGTTGCCGGCGAGGGTCATCTTCATGCCGGGAACGGCGTACTGTGCTACGTGGTAAGCACGGAGCATATCGTCGAGGCCGCGTTCGTCCATGGCGATGGCGGTCTTGTCGAACCAGCCTTTGTCCTTAAGGTGGGCGGCGAAGTCGCGGAGGTAGCTGATCCAGAGGTCGCGATACTCGGGCGTATCGGTCGTGGTCTTGAGGTTGATGGTGTCGCGACGGGCTTCGTCGTAGTAGCGGAAGGTCATATCCCAGGGCACCATGGAGTAGCAGTCGATCTGCTGATCGATGCCGCACTCGGCCATGAATTCTACCCAACGGTCGAAAATGGTGTAGTCATAGCTCCAGGTGGTGTCGCCGTTTGTGGCGGTGTGCTTGGTCACCTGGATCATGGGCTGGAACTTGTCGTTGGACTGCTGTCCCCAGGGCTCGTAGAAGAGGATGGCGCTGACGACTTTCTGGCCGAGGCGGGCGAGTTCCTTCATGTAGGGACGGAGGTGGTCGAGGTGCTCTTGACTCCAGGGCTGGACGTTGTGATAGCGCGCCACACTATAGGGCTGCTGCCAAAGGTCGAGATGGAAGGTATAGTCATGAGGGGCAGGAAGTTGGCGGTCGACGACGTTGACGCGGAAGGTGAGCGACTTTGCCTTGGCGCCACGGGTGGTGAGGGTGTAGTGGTAGGTGCCGGGGGCAGCGTCGCGGGGAATCTCGACGCTGACCCAGAAGGTCTGCTGCTGGCCCTTGGCGAGGGGATGGGGGTCGCCGGGGAGGTCGATGACTTCGGCGACGTTGTAGGCTTCGAGGGAGTCGGGGTGATAGCCGCAGGTGCTGAAGCTGTCGGTGAGGACGTCGCAGAGCCAGGAGGCTTTTGCCTCGGGGGCATTGGGGGCAGCATCCACGCGCAACTGCACGGCCTTCGCGGAACTCTTGCCGACAATCATGCCGCGCATGCCGATGCGTTCGCCGCGCCAGGCAGTGATGGTGGTGTCGGTGCGGAGGGTGACGTCGCTGGCGGGGGTGTGGGGGTAGTGTACGTCGGCGTCGATCCACGTGATGTTCTGTGCCGTTGCCGTCGTAGCGAAAAGGGCAAAGACCGAAATCAAAGAAAGGAAAATGTTTCGCATAGTACTGATACAACAATGAATAATGAACAACGACCGTGCAGATGAAACGTGCAGCACGAGCGCATTA